>DOID01000023.1:3675-40218 GCA_003511465.1 Bacillota bacterium
ATCAGCAGTAACAAAAATGATCCTTTTACCGTCCAAGTGTATAACCAGGCTAAGCTGGCGATTGATGAAGCCGATGTGATCTGGTTTGTCGTTGATGCCCGCGAGGGCTTGCACCCCTTAGATCAGGAAATTGCCGAGATGCTGCGTAAAGCGAATAAACCCCTTATTTTGGTGGGGAATAAAGTCGATACTTATGATCCAGCCCTCGCCAATGATTTTTATGCACTGGGGTTTGGACCCCCGCTGTTGATCTCAGCCGAACATGCCTTAAACCTCGGTGACCTTCTTGATCAGACCACCGAGAAATTCCCGAACCAACAAGACGAAGTAGAGACCGCAATCCGGGTAGCCTTAATTGGCCGTCCGAATAGTGGGAAGTCTTCGCTCCTCAATGCCATGCTGGGCGAAGAAAGAGTTATCGTCAGTCCGATCCCCGGTACTACCAGGGACGCCATTGATACTCCCTTTCAATATGAAGGAGTTAATTATATTTTAGTCGATACGGCCGGTATTCGCCGTAAAGCCCGGGTTGAGGAGGCAGTCGAGTATTATAGTGTTCTCCGTGCCCTCCGGGCCGTGGAAAGAGCAGATGTAGCCATCGTTGTGCTTGATGCCACAGATTTCTTAACCGAACAGGATAAAAAGGTGGCAGGTATTGCCCATGAAGCCGGAAAGGCTATTCTGATTGTGGTTAATAAGTGGGATTTGGTGGAGAAGGATGACCGCACCGTAAAAGTGCATGTGGAGAAGCTCCGTAACGAGCTTTCCTTTTTGGATTATGCCCCTGTTTTGTTTATTTCGGCCAAAACAGGACAAAGAGTAAAAAAGGTGCTTCCAGAAGTGTTTACCGTGGCCAATGAATATAACAAACGGATTTCGACCCGCGCCATCAACGAACTGCTCCGTGAATCTTTGCTGCGGCACCAACCACCGGCGCATAAAGGTAAACAATTAAAAGTCTATTACGGGACGCAAATAAAAGTGAAACCACCCACCATTCAATTGTGGGTAAATGACCCCTCATTAATGCATTTTTCTTTCCGAAGGTTTTTAGAGAACCAATTTAGGGCAAATTATGGTTTTACCGGTTCGCCCTTACATTTTCTGGTCAAAAAACGGACGAAAGATTAAAGCTTTTTGCGTTAATATTGTAGCGGGATCGTTAAATCAAATGATAAAGCACAAAGCCCATAAAGAAGCAGGAGTGTAGAGGATGGAAAAATTATTTGTGTTGATGCTTAGTTACCTTCTCGGCGGAATGCTGTTTGGAGAGATCATTGCGTTTCTTTCTCAAGTCGATGTGCGTAAAAAAGGCAGCGGAAATCCGGGTGCCACTAATATTTATCGGATTTTAGGTCCACTCTTTGGGATCATCGTCCTGCTGGGCGACGGGTTAAAGGGGGTTGTCGGCACTTTAATCAGTACTTGGCTGGGAAGGCCGGAACTTGCCCCCTGGTGCGGACTAGCGGTGATTGTCGGCCATAATTGGCCGCTCCAGTTTAAATTTCAAGGTGGAAAAGGGATTGCCACTTCCTTAGGAACCATTATCGTCTTGGTTCCTGAAACTTTGTTCATTCTTGTTCCCCTGTGGATTATTACCCTTATTCTTTCCGGTTATGTTTCCCTCTCTTCCATCATAGCAGCTTCCGTGCTACCCTGGGCTTGTCTGTACTTTTATCCGGGCGAATGGAGCCTCTTTATCTATGCGGCAGTGGCCTGTGCCTTGGCAATCTTTCGACATCGCTCTAATATCCAGAGAATTATTAATGGTAACGAAAATAGAATCTTTCGACCAAAAGCTAAGGAGGATAAAACATGAAGATTGGACTGATTGGAGCAGGGGGTTGGGGGACCGCCCTCGCTAAATTATTAACCGAAAATGGCCATGAGGTTAAACTATGGGCTTACGAACAGGAAACCGTGGATGAGGTTAACGAGAAGCATACCAATGCACGATTTCTGCCCGGAGTCGTCTTGCCGGATGCTTTAACGGCCAGTAGTGATCCAGCCCTGGTCACCGCTGGGGCGGAGCTGGTTACTTTTGTCGTGCCTTCCCAGTGGTTACGCTCGACGGCCCAACGCTTTAAGGAATACCTATCCCCTGATGTTGTGGTGGTGAATGCCGGAAAGGGGATTGAAATAGATACCTTAACAACCATGACGCAAGTCTTAAAAGAAGAATTACCTAATCTTCGCCATGAAATCGTGGCGCTTTCCGGCCCTAATCATTCTGAAGAAGTAAGCCGGGGTCTGCCGTCAGCCACCGTGGTCGCTGCTCCTGATTTAAAGGTGGCCGAATTTGTCCAGGAAGCCTTTATCTCCCCTTACCTAAGGGTTTATACCAATCAAGACCGGTTAGGGGTTGAAATCGGCGGTGCTTTAAAGAATGTTTTTTCGATGGCGGCCGGGATGAGTGATGGTTTAAATTTCGGCGATAATACGAAAGCGGCCTTAGTGACCAGGGCTTTAGCGGAAATGCGTCGCCTAGGTCAGCTCATGGGCGCCGAGCCGGTGACTTTTTCCGGTTTATCCGGTTTGGGCGATCTTTTTGTCACTGCTGCGAGTCGGCATAGTAGAAACGCCTGGGCCGGTCGGGAGATCGGGAAAGGCCGTCGCCTTAACGAAATTTTAGCCTCCACGCCAATGGTGGTCGAAGGGGTACCGACGACGAAAGCAGCCTATGCTTTAAGCCAAAAATACCAGGTCGAACTGCCGATTATCGAAAAGATGTATCAGATCTTATTCGAAGATTATTCACCCCGCCAAGCGGTGGAGGATCTAATGGTTAGAGAACGTCGCTCCGAAATCGAAACTATTTTTTAGTGTGGTCGACCAGTTCCCAGCAATTACGTAAAAGGAATCCCTGCTTTCCACGGCGAAGAAAAACAATGGAATCTGGCTGCGGAAGGAGTGATGAGATGAAAAGGCTACTGGTTAAATTCGGCTTTCTGCTGTTAATCTTGCTTCTGGTGGCCGGAAAGCTCTCCGTAACAGCCGAAGAGCGTTTAAGTGCAGCCCGGGTTAATGAGGACTTCCGTGTAGATTCTCCACTGGAAATGTGGACCAAGAGCACCACGGTTTATGACAACAATTTCTCGGGTAACTTAAGTCTACGGCTTTACGCCGGTTTTAACCAAAAGTTTCTCTTCTTAGGATTTTATGTGCGGGATTCTTTTTTAACCTTTGCGGATGATTTTACCTTGGATTTTCAAGGTAGCGATCACCTTCGAATCCATTTTCAAAGCGATCCGGAAGCGGCAAAAACCCCAGTGACCTTATATTTGTTGCCCAGTAGTAAAATAAAAGAGCCTCTTTTTAACATTGCAGGCGCTTCTTGGCGGCACTCAAGTATAACAGTGAATTCCGTTCCCGGTAAAGCAGCTTATTTTTATTCCGTTGCCATCGACCGTTCGAATCTCCGCCCAACTTGGCAACGGGAAATTCCACTTCAAATCGGACTTCATGACGTGAATAGCCAGGGAAAAGTTGATCTCTACTGGCTTTTCGGAACCGGACCCAAGGACCATGGTACGTTAGTACTCTCCCAATAGAGGCTTCACTTCAAAAATAAACAGCAAAAATCTTCAACCCGGAAGGGTTGTTTTTTTTGTCCTATTTTTTTCGTGATCATCATAAGATTAAGCAGACCCGGATCTTGAACAACCCCGGAATGGTCAGGGTAAATTCGGAAAAACAGGCATAACGAGAGATCTTCTGTTGTATATATTGAGATGAATACAGCTTGATCCAAGTCCACAATTTTCGATTCTTTGGGAGGTGGGTGGCGAGAAAGACGTATACTTTTTGGGATGAGTATGAAGGAAAAGGGGGGAGGAGGATTGGAACGGTTTGATATCTTTAAAGATATCGCCGAACGTACGGATGGAAACATCTATATAGGAGTTGTCGGACCGGTACGGACAGGGAAGTCAACTTTTATCAAACGTTTCATGGAATTAATGGTATTGCCGAACATTAACGATCTTCACCAGCGGGAACGGACCCAGGATGAGATGCCCCAGAGTGGCGCGGGTAAAACGATTATGACGACCGAACCGAAATTTATCCCGGATGAGGCAATTCCACTCAAATTTGACCAATTAGAACTAAGAGTACGTATGGTGGATTGTGTTGGTTATACCGTCGATGGTGCCCGGGGTTATCAGGATGAGACCGGCCCCCGTATGGTAATTACCCCCTGGAGCACAACTCCGGTGACTTTTCAGTTGGCGGCCGAAATGGGCACTAAAAAGGTGATTCAGGACCATTCCACCATTGGTTTGGTGATCACCACCGATGGTAGTATCACAGAGCTTCCACGGGAAAGCTATCTTCCCGCCGAAGAAAAGGTCATCGCGGAACTTGCCGCCCTTGGTAAACCCTTTGCGGTCTTAGTTAATTCCGTTCACCCGCAGGCGGAGGAGACGCTTGCCCTAGTCCACGACTTGCAGGAGAAATATCAGGTACCGGTTTTACCCGTAGATTGCATGCGCATGGAAGTCAATGAGGTTAATCGGATCATGCAAAATGTCTTACAGATGTTCCCCGTACAGGAGATTCAGGTGAATTTTGTTGATTGGATTGAAGAGTTACCAACCGATCATTGGTTGCGTACGGAGTATGAAGAAGCGGTCCTCACCGCTGTTGCCGACGTCGAAAGAGTAAAAGATGTGGAGCAAAGTCTGATTGTGCTGGAGAATACCGCACATATGGAAGAAATTAGCCTCGAAAAAGTAGATTTAGGAAAAGGAACAGTCGTGATCAGGATTAAAACGGCTGAGGCCTTATTCTATCAGGTTTTACAAGAAATTAGCGGTCTCGTGCTCAAGAACAACGGCGACCTTTTGCGGAGCCTTCAGGAATTAGTCTTCGCGAAAAACGAATACCAGAAGGTGGCCGGCGCTTTGCAGCAAGTAAAAGAACTGGGGTATGGTTTGGTCATGCCGCAGATGGATGAGATCGAATGTGCCCAACCCCAGCTTATTCATCAAGGTAGCCGGTGCGGGGTCCGGATTAGAGCGTCGGCCCCATCTTACCACTTTATAAAGGCTAATATCCAGACGGAAGTGATTCCGGTAGTTGGAACCGAGAAACAGGGGGAAGAATTTGTCCGCTTTTTAACCGAGGAATTTGAGAAAGATCCGGAAGGAATTTGGAAAACCGAGTTTTTCGGAAAATCCCTTCACGACCTAGTTAAAGAAGGGATTCAAGCTAAATTAAGCCGAATGCCGGCCCACGCCCAAGAAAAACTCCAAGAAACATTGACCAAAATTCTAAATGAGGGAAGTGGCGGGTTAATCTGCATCATCATCTAAAAAACCTCGATTAGCTGGGAAAGCCGTGTGCATCACGGCTTTAATTTTTTTCTTGACAAGTAAAAAAACCAATAACTACGGCGTAAAACAAATAAATTTTCGTTTAGACAGAAGGATAACGGGGAATTATCTAGAATAGATAATTGCAAATTCCAAGGTAAGGATCTAATACTACTTTCCATAATGCGCCACATGCGCGCTCGAAGGAGGTGAGCTGATGACAAAGACCGAATTAATCGATCAAGTTGCAGAGAAAAGCAGTTTAACAAAGAAAGATTCAGGGAAAGCCGTTGACGCTATTTTTTCTGTAATGACAGAAGCCTTATCCAAAGGAGATAAGGTGCAACTCGTTGGTTTTGGCAGCTTTGAAGTGAAGGAGAGAAGCGCCCGCACCGGTCGTAATCCTCAAACTGGAGCGACAATCGAAATTAAAGCTAGAAAGGTACCGGTATTCAAACCGGGAAAAGCCTTAAAAGAGGCTGTCGATCGTTAAATCCAATTCTCAAATCGTCTTACTGCTCTTCGGAGAAGCTTTCGTCCATTGCAGTACATACAAGGCCTCCCGTGTTTGGGGGCCTTTTCTTAATGTAAGGAAATTGCCTTAAAATAAAACTTACCGGAACTGTCTGCGTAGTTTTGCGTTTTACGTTTATATGTGTTCCGATCGGAACCTGGGAGGGATTGGCGTTGAAATTTAAATCAGTCTTACGGGAAATTGTTGAGGTGGTGCTCCCGGCTCTAATCCTGTTTTTGCTTTTAAGGACCTTTGTTGTTGAAGCCCGTTATGTACCTAGTCCGTCGATGCGGCCGACCATCATTGAGTGGGATCGTTTTTTAGTGGAGAAAGTCTCTTACCGTTTTCGGGAGCCGAGGCGTGGGGATGTTGTGGTCTTTCATCCGACCGACGAAGCCAATGCTTTAGCCAATGAAGAGCAGCGGCGCCGGGGAGAACAAATGGTCAACCTTGATGACTTTATTAAGCGCATCATTGGGCTGCCGGGAGAGACGGTGGCGATTAGTGAGGGAAAAATATGGATTGATGGTCTTCCCCTCTCGGAAGAGTATATTACCCCCGAACGACGTCCCATCTATGAGTATGGGCCGGTGACCATCGGCCCCGACGAGTATTTGGTTTTAGGAGATAATAGAAACCAAAGCTGGGATAGTCACTATTGGGGATTCGTTCCGCGGAAGAATATTGTGGGCCGCGCTTTCTGGCGGTTTTGGCCGTTAAACCGGATGGGGACAATTCGTTAATAAAGTTTTTTGTGTTAGTTAACCCTAATAACTACGCAAAAAGCCTTACTTTAGTAAAGGGGTTGCGACAATGAGGTTACAGCAGTTTACCCTCGGAGAGATGCAGGTAAACACCTATCTTTTATGGGATGAAGAAACGCTGGAAACTGCCTGTTTTGATCCGGGAGGACCACCTGAGGAGCTGCTTACGGAGATTAGGGACAAAAAGCTAACTTTAAAATACATCATCCTTACCCACGGGCATTATGACCATATTGGCGGGGTCAATACTTTAAAAGAGCAAACAGGCGCTTTGGTGGCGATTCATACCGCCGATGCTGACCTTTTGACCAACCCAGCGCTTAATCTTTCCGCAATGTTCGGGATGAAAGTGGTAGTGAAAGCGGACCAACTATTGAGCGATGGTGAAGTTCTTTGTTTAGGCTCGAACATGTTGAAAGCGTACCATACCCCCGGTCATACTCAGGGCAGTATGGTGATTAGTGGACCTGGTCTTCTGTTCAGTGGCGATACGCTTTTCGCCGGGAATGTGGGGCGCACCGACTTACCCACCGGAGACCCAGCCACTTTGACTAGTAGTTTACGTAAACTGCTTCAATTCTCTGATGAGACCAGACTCTTTCCCGGTCATGGTCCGGACACCATCCTAGGCCGCGAAAAACAAAATAATCCTTTTCTCAAGCCGTTGGTGGCGAGATAGATGAGTTCATACCAACTTCAGTGTAATTTAGCCGGGAACCAGAGGAACATGGAAAACATGGTGCGCGCGGTTGATCCCGATGCCCTTTTCCCGGCCGAAGGGGAGACCGATTTTAAAATCGATCTTACGCTCATCCCGGATGAGGCGGGATTGACTTGTCGGGGTAAGCTGAGTGGACGGCAGCAAGCAGAAGTTACTTTCAATGACCGGGAAATTACCGATCCCCGTTATGGGACAACAGCTTATGAGCAGCGTAAAAAAGAAATGGTACGGCAGGGCGTATTAACTCTACTCGTTCAAGGAGGCAACCCCCAGCTACCCTGGGGTATCCTCACCGGCGTCCGTCCGAGTAAAATCTACCATTATCTGCGAGATTTGGGCTTCACCGCCGCTGAAGTCCGGTCAAAGTTGGAAACCCAGTTTCTGCTGATACCGGAAAAAGCGCAGCTCTTAACGGAGGTAGGTGAAAGGCAAAGGCCTTTTTTCCAAAGGGTGGGGACGACAATCAGTATTTATATCGGGATCCCCTTTTGTCCGACCAAATGCAATTATTGTTCTTTTGCTTCTTATCCCTTGATCACCCATGCTCATTTAGTCGAACCGTTTTTAGCTGCCCTGGCCTATGAGATCGATGAAATTAGCGAAGTCTTAGCCCAGACCGGTTCCTCCCTGGCTACCTTGTATATCGGCGGCGGAACCCCTTCCATCTTGTCAGCAAGCCAATTACGCTCCTTGCTGGAGCGGATCCAACAGAAACTTCCCCTGGACAGGTTATTGGAATATACGGTGGAAGCTGGGCGTCCCGATACCCTTGACCGGGAAAAGCTAATACTGATGCGTGCCTACGGGGTATCTCGGATCAGTGTTAACCCCCAAACGGTTAATCCTCGTACTTTACAGCGCATCGGCCGCGAGCATTCTATAGCGCAGTTTGAAGCAACTGTCCGGATGGTTCGAGATTTAAAATTTCCCTGCTTAAATATGGATATGATCGTGGGTCTCCCCGGCGAAACTGAAGAGGATTGGGACCAAACCCTTCAACAACTCCTTGCGGTTCAAGGAGAAAACATTACCCTGCATACTTTAGCGCCCAAAAGGGCGGCCACTTGGGATTTTACCCGGGTTAAGCAGGAGATTGCCGAGGAAAGGGTTGCGTCTTGGTTGAGGGTAGCCAGGGCGCAACTGAGCGCCAACAATTATTACCCTTATTATCTTTACCGACAAAGAAGAAGTGTCGCCGGACAAGAAAACTGCGGTTATACGCTTCCGGGTTGGGAAGGTATTTATAATATAATCATGATGGAAGAAAGGTCTACTGTTTTAGGTTTGGGGGGAGGAGGGATGAGTAAGTGGTTTGATCCGGTTCAGCAATGGGTTTCCAGAACTCCGAACCCGAAATGTCCCGCAACTTACAGCGGGCGGATCAAGGAATTAGTGGCGAAAAAAGTCAGCAAGTTGTTGACAGCTGTGAATTGACAAGAGTAGCTGGTTTCGGTACAATTAGAAAAGATGCCAAGAAACCAAATTGTTAAGGAGGAATTATATTGGCTGGAATTATGAGTATCCGCCGGTTATCCAAGACCTTTTTAAAACCGGTTGTTATTATTTTAGTCTTAGGTCTGGTTATCGGTATGTTTTACGCAATTCCCCGGTTGAACAGTGGTGATCAGTATAACTTTTATAAGGGACCCTCCGCCCGGGTGAATGGGGTAAAAATTTCCGATCGAGATTTTAACGACATCTTAATTCGTTTTCTACAGCAATACGGTTCTTCTTATAGTGATGACATTCTGAAAGCGAGTACCCTGGAATATTTGATCGAGCAAGAACTGATTAAACAAGAAATCGAGAAGCGGAAAATATCCATCTCTGACCAGGAAGTTGATAATTTTTTAGGCGAAATCAAAGCCTATAACCAGATTGGTAGCGAAGAAGAAATGGAAATCTTCATTCAGCAGACCGGCGCCGGAAACCTTAAAGGTTTAAAAACAATGCTCCGTGACATCTTGGCTGAACAGAAACTATACACCGTTTTAGGAAGAGAAGCCGAAATTGAAGTGAGCGAAGAAGAAATGATCGCCAGTTACGAAGAGATTGAAACGGCTCATATTTTGATCGCCACCACTTCTGAAGTGAGCGCCGAACCCCTTTCGGATGCCGCTGCCTTAAAGAAGGCACAAGAAGTATATAAAAAGTTAGAAGGCGGGGCCAATTTCGATGATTTGGCCCGGGAATACTCGGATGATGGTAGTAATAAAGATCAGGGTGGACGCATCGGTCGCGCTCCCATCGCTTATTTTAAATATTCTTTTGCGCCCGAATTTGTCGAAACAGCGCTTAATCTTGAAGTTGGCGCTTATAGCGCTCCCGTAAAAACCCAGTTCGGTTACCACCTGATTAAGCTGCATGATATCCAGTTAGCTCAGGGCCCTGCCTGGGAGCAAGAAAAAGAAAAAATTGAAGGCGATCTGCTGGCCAATAATTTCTTGAATACGAAAAAGAATGAGTGGGTCACCGAACAACGACAACAGCATGCAAAAATTGAGATTCTCGACCCCGCCCTCCTTGGTTACCAGATGATCCAACAAGAGAAATGGGATCAGGCGGCCGTCGCTTATGAGAAGGCAATAAAAGACAAGCGCTATAAGAAGAATCTAAATACTTTTCTGGCTTTAGCGGAATGCTATAAACAAACCAACGACTATACAGCAGCCCTTAGCGTCTTTGAGCGCTTACCCAAGGAGTTAAAGGACAATTTCCAAGTGGATTTATTAAAAGCCAACATTTACCAGGCGAATGAAGATCTGGATGGAGTTAAGACCGCCTTATCCGCTGCTGAAGCCAAAGCCGGAGAGGACCTTTATCTCCTCAATCAGGTGCTGGCACAACTTAAAGCCGCGGAATTAACAGCCGAAACGCAGGCCCTCGAGGAAAAAATCGCTGTTCTTCAGGACAAATATGAGGAAGAACAGGCTGCCCTCAATAAGCAATTGGAAGAAGAGCAAAAAATGCTTGAGGCCCAACAGAACCAGGAAGGGATCTTTGAGACCGACTGATGAAAGAGGAGCCTTAGTCCGATTATAGCCGGATGGGTGGAGGGTGATCCCTTCACCCTTTTCCAATTACACTATATATTGTACCGAAATTTCTTTAGCTGGATACAACAGAAAAAGCGCTATTAGGAATGGGTGATCAATTTGATAACAGCGCCACGTGGCACCTACGATATCATGCCAGACCGTGCTTTAGTTTGGCAGTGGATGGAGTCAACCATCCGCCAGGTTTTACTCTCCTACGGTTACGGTGAGATCCGAACCCCCATCTTTGAACATACCGAACTATTTCAACGGGGGATCGGCGAAACCACCGATATTGTTGAAAAAGAAATGTACACTTTTGCGGATCAGGGGAAAAGAAGTATCACCCTGCGTCCGGAGGGGACTGCTCCGGTTGTACGCGCCTATATTGAACATAAACTTTATGGCGTGGCTCCGGTCACCAAACTTTTCTACTTAGGTCCGATGTTTCGACAAGAAAGGCCCCAAGCTGGCCGCTTCCGTCAGTTCCATCAATTTGGGGTCGAAATGATTGGCGCAGAAAGTCCGGTGGCCGATGCGGAAGTTATCTTGCTAGCCCATGACCTCTACCACCAATTAGGATTAACTGACCTGGAAATTCACCTAAATTCGGTAGGTTGTGCCCAGTGCCGTCAAGCCTATAAAACCGCATTGACTTCCACGCTCGAAGCCGTTGCGGACGAACTTTGTACCACTTGTCGCTTGCGTTTGGACCGTAATCCCTTACGGTTGTTGGATTGTAAAAGTCCTTCCTGTCAAGCAGCGGTAAGTAAGGTTCCGCCCATTCAAGATTATCTCTGTCCCGACTGTGACCACCATTTTAAGGGAGTTCTCGCCCTGCTTGATCAGGTCAAGGTAAAATATAAGCTGTCCCCGAAGTTAGTACGGGGATTAGACTATTACTCTCGAACCGTCTTTGAGATCATCAATCATGATTTGGGCGCCCAAAATGCGCTTTGTGGGGGCGGCCGGTACGATGGCTTGGTCGAAGCCTGCGGTGGGCCGGCTGTTCCCGGAGTTGGCTTTGCCTCTGGAATCGAAAGGCTATTGACCACCCTGGAGCAGAAGGGGAAATTACCCGAACTGTCTGGGGCACCCCAACTGTTTGTGCTGCCCTTGGGTGAACAGTTAACTGCCGTCGCTTTTGAACTGGCGACGAGCCTGCGTCGTCAAGGTTTCTTTGTTGAACTGGGTAATGGGACCAAAAGTCTAAAAGCCCAGTTGAAATCGGCCCATAAATCAGGAGCTGCCCTTACGGTGATCATCGGTGAAGATGAATGGCAAGCGCAGCAAGTGACGGTTAAAATAATGGGGGACGGGAGCCAAAAGCGGATCGCTGCGGCCGAGCTGCAAAAGGAGATTGCATCGCTCATTAGCCCCCTGGGCAAAAAGTACCAATAGGGCTTTTTGTTTAGCAAAAAGCTTTAATAAGGGAGGGTTTAGCTTGTCATCCTGGATCCGTACCCATGATTGTGGAAAAATAAGTTTAAACGATGTGGGCGCTACCGTCAGTTTGAACGGCTGGATTAATCGTTACCGTAATCTCGGGGGGTTATTATTTATTGACCTCCGGGACCGCACAGGCCTTGTCCAAGTGGTATTTAGTCCGGAGCAACAACCGGAGCTTTTTAAAATCGCCGAAACCCTTCGGAACGAATATGTGGTGACGGTGAAGGGGCAGGTCCAAAATCGGCCTGAAACCATGCTCAACCCGGAAATGGCGACCGGAGGAGTCGAGGTGGCCGCTACCGAGCTCGTTATCGTTAATACGGCGAAAACGCCGCCGCTATACGTGAATAAAACGGCGGAGGAGGAAGAAACCCTCCGGCTGCGTTACCGCTATCTAGATTTACGCCGCCCGGAAATGCAAAAGAAGCTAGCGCTCCGGCACCGGATTGTGAAACTGATCCGTGATTTCTTAGATACTAAAGGCTTTTGGGAGATTGAAACCCCCATGTTGACCCGGAGTACCCCCGAAGGAGCGCGGGACTTTTTGGTTCCCAGCCGCGTGAACCCCGGTCAATTTTACGCTTTGCCCCAATCACCACAGATCTTCAAACAATTATTGATGGTCAGCGGGATGGAGAAATATTTTCAGATTGCCCGTTGTTTTCGCGATGAAGATTTACGCGCCGACCGGCAACCCGAATTTACCCAAGTTGACCTTGAAATGTCCTTTGTCGAACGGGAGACGATCCTCTCCTTAATGGAAGAAATGATGGCCTTACTCCTGAAGGAACTGAAGGGAATCGATCTTCCCCGACCATTTCCCCGCCTTAAATACGCAGAAGCCATGGACAGATACGGCAGTGATAAACCGGATACCAGATTCGGTTTGGAACTGGTTGAGATTTCGGAGTTGGTGGCGGAGAGCGAATTTACGGTGTTCCGTAATGTTCTGGCCCAAGGGGGAAAAGTAGTCGCCTTTAACGCGCCAGGTTGCGGCCAATATACCCGTCGCGAACTTGATGCTTTATCACCACTGGCCGCCAAGTACGGCGCTAAAGGGGTGGCCTACTTTGCTCTGGCGGAAGGTAATGTCAAATCGCCGATTGCCAAGTTTTTTACCCAAAATCAGTTGGAGAAAGTTATTACGAAGCTTGATGCCAAAGACGGCGATTTAATCATCATCATCGCCGACCAAAAACCGCAGCAAGCCCTTACGGCGCTAGGAGCCTTACGTTTAGAGTTTGGACGCCGGTTAAACCTAATTCCGGAAAATCAATATAATTTATTATGGGTTGTGGATTTTCCTTTATTTGAAGAAGATCCGACCGCCAACCGACTGGTTTCTGTGCACCATCCCTTTACGGCTCCGCTCGCCGCCGACAATGAGCTCTTGACAGCGGATCCACTAAAGGTCCGTTCCAACTCCTATGATTTGGTCTTGAACGGAGTAGAGCTTGGCGGAGGAAGTATCAGAATTCATGAGCGGGCGCTGCAGGAAAAAATCTTTACAACGCTGGGCTTAACACCGACGCTTGTTCAGGAAAAATTCGGTTTCTTACTGGAAGCTTTTGAATACGGAACACCACCCCACGGCGGAATTGCGTTGGGTCTTGACCGTTTAGTAATGCTTTTAACCGAAGCCTCCAGTCTCCGTGAAGTCATTGCTTTTCCGAAAACAACTAGCGCCACCTGTTTAATGACGATGGCGCCCTCCACGGTAAGCCCAGAGCAGCTAGAAGAAGTTCACTTAACTACCAATTATAGGCAAGAAGAGTCTTGACGCCTCCTCTTGCATGAATAAGCTTTTCTATGATATGATTTAAGTAGTCGCTCATGTGGCTACCGCCCGCGCACTTGAAGTGTTGAAAATTGAAGCCAGATGAGTCGACAAGCCCCCGAAGGCCACCGCAGCTGGTCGTTCGGAGCAGCGTCACTTTAGCTAAATTGCTGAAATTTAAGCTGCGAGAATCGACAGACTAGTATCTTTAAGTAGAATTAAGAGAAACCCTGCTGTGTGCGTAACGAAGCTGATGTTTTGAACCAACACATTTACCTAGGGAGCCCTCCTCCGGTTGTCGGCATGTATGCCTTGCCAGACAAGGACACATAAAGCAGCCGGGAGGCACCCACCTGTGCGAGCGGGTTCAAGGTAAGCTTCAGCCGAAAACGACATGGCGGGGTTTCTTTTTGGAGTGTTCTCCAAGTATTTTCGAATTAGAGGTTAAGATGGAAAAGAAAAAAATTAAGCAAGCACTGCGCACCGCGTATAAAGAAAAGCTACAGCATATAGGTGGTCTGGACGCCCAGCGGCATAGTGAACTGATCTGTAACTACGCCCTAACTTTACCGGCTTTACAGGAAAGTAAGACAATTGCGGCCTATGCTTCCTTTGACCGCGAGGTCAACACGGACCGACTCCTGACCGGACTTTTGGCTCGAGGTTTTAAGCTGGTTCTTCCGGTGATCGACAACCAAACCAGGAAGATGGAGTTTCGGGATGCCCAAAATTTGTCGGTATTAACATTAAGCGCCTATGGGATTTTAGAACCCCAACACGGACAGCGCTGCTTGCCACAGGAGATTGAGCTGTACTTCATTCCCGGCCTCGCCTTTGACCGGAAGGGAAATCGGTTAGGGAGGGGAGGGGGCTATTACGACCGGTACCTGTCAGCCATTGGACCTGATGCTGTAAAAGTAGGGATTGCTTATCAGCTCCAAATCGACCCCGCCCTTCCGGTCGAAACCCATGATCTCCAAGTTGATCTGCTGATTACGGAAACAGGGATTATCCCGGTTTAATTCCGGTTAAAGCTGCGCACCAAAATGATTACTCCTAAGATGATTAAAAAAATGGGGATCAGATTCCGATTAAAAAGCGACCAGGGGATTAGTTCACGTAAGATAAAGAACAGGCCGACCACGATTAAGATGATGCCGCCAACGCGCCACCGCTTCTCTTGTTCTTCCTCTTGATCTTCTTCTTTTTGCTTTCCTTGAGTTTCGGTGCTCCCCTCGGGATTGACCTCATGTTCATAGGGGCTTTCCGGAATAATGAACCACGCGATCAAATAGATCAAAACCCCACCACCCATAAAAAAAGCAAGCACCCAAAGTAAGCGGACGATAATCACATCAACCCCAAAATATTCGGCCAAGCCGCCGGCTACTCCGGCAATCATCCGTTCTTGGTTGGAACGGTATAAACGTCCACGCTCCATCCTTACATCTCTCCTTTGGTAAACATTTGATTATCTAAAATTATCTTACACCATGTCCGGCTGACAAGCAATTCTATAACAAGCTTTTTGCGTTGGATAACAACGCAAAAAGCCCAATTGGCAGGAAATAAAGGACAAACCGAGAAAAATTGCTTAAAGGCTTTGCCTTGTCAATAAAAATAGATCCTACGGAGGTCAGTACATGCTCCAAATTATGCGGCATTCCGATCTTTACCACGATCCCGTAGCTTTTGTCCAAAACGTAGTAGGGGTCGAGTGGTGCCAGTCCCATGGCAAGAAACCGGTCTTTCTTTTTCCCACCCAAACACTGTTAGAATTCTGGGAAGAACAATTACTCCCCGTCATCGGTAGTTGGGGTGGGACCCGTTTTTTGCTGTTTGATGCGTTAGTCCGGGAAATACTGGATGAAACCCGCCCGGAACTAATCGACCTTACCCTGGGTAGTAGTGTTCTGCTATTACGTTTTGTGGTGCAGGAATTAGCCCAGCAAGGTTTGATCCCCTATTTAGCGCAAGCCTTTCCGTCTGCCAGTTTTTATACCGCCCTTCGTCAGGAACTCTTATTACTTAAACGCGCTGCCCTCGACCCACCCGTCTTTTTTAAAATGGTGAAGGGCGGATCGCAACCGCTCCAAGAATTAGCTTTGGTTTATGACCGTTTTCAACAATGCTTAAACCAGCGGCAGTTGGCTGATGCTGAAGAGAAAATCCGGCTGGCGACGGTTGATAGTGTTCATGCTACCTGCTGGCAAAGGCTGGAACATTTATGGGTGATTGGCTTTACCGATTTTACCCCGCAACAGGAAGCCTTCTTACACCAGATCGGCAACCTTATTCCGGTCACGGTCGTCTTTGACCATGGACCGGCCAAACGTAACGGCATACTTCTCCCCGCGATGCGCACCCCGGTTCGGCAAGAAAAAGTGCTAATCTCCTCGGCAGGACCGGACAAAGCAGCGTCAAGTGGTTTAAATTACCTACAAGCAGCATTGTGGGCTCCGGAATCGCTCCTTCCTCCCGCCGCTTCCGACGATAGTCTTGAACTGTTCAAAGTAAAAGGAGGCTCTCGGTACGAAATCGCCGCGATTGCCGTGGCAATCAAAGACTTACTGGCGACCGATCCGACCCTTACGGCCGATCAAATCGGCATCATCACCGTCTATCCTTTGGAGCAGGTTCACCAGATCTTAGCTTCCTACGATTTACCCGTCACCGTCAACCTGCGTCGCCCAATCGGGGAGGAACCTGCTGCCAAGGCGCTGTTGCAACTGCTGGAAACTGTTTTGTCCGACTACGAGTGGGCAGAGATGATTAAATTCCTCCGCATTGGTGGAATCATCCCGGAAGAAGAACTATATGGGGTTGACCCACCTACTACCTTCGCCCAGTGGCAAAGAACTTTAACTAACCTGGCTGCCACCGCGGAGCAAAAGGCCCTCATTCATGCCCTTTTATCCTGCTTAGACCGCCTTCCGCGTCAAGGAACCTACACCCAATTTTTCCAAGCCTCCTTGGCGTGGCTGGATCATCCTTGCCTGTTAAAAAGCTTTCTCCCCATGAACAGGACACCCGAACCTTACCTCCATGCCAGGTATTATCAAACGGCCGTCCTCGGTAAACTGCGGGGCCTGCTCCAAAAGGCCTTAGCATTGGCAACCGCGGTCCAGACGCCGGAGGTTAGCCTCCACGAATTTTACTTAACGCTCGAAGCCATTCTAGCCCTGGAGAGCAGCCAAAAACCCACCTCCTGGGCTAGTGGCGTCCGCTTATTAACCCCAGAGGAAGCCCGTGGGGTAGCCTTTCGGGTCACCTTTGTCGCCGGTTTAAATGAAGGCGCCATGCCCCACCTTACCCCCGGTGGTTGGCTTTTACAAGAAGAGACGACGCAAAAATGGCCTACCCGTTACCGCTTCCCGACTAATGTAGAACAATTGTTACGAGAACGCCTCTTGTTTTTCTATGTGGTGAACACGGCCCGGGAAAAATTGGTCCTCTCTTGTTGTCAAACGAGTGCAGAGGGGGATACACTTAACCCCAGCTCTTTTTGGGAAGATGTGGACAGGCTACTCCCCGCTGGCCAGTACCGAAAGGAAGTTAAAGTGGACCAGCTAAGGATGGCACGGCAGATGGCCAAGTATCCTGCCGATTTAGACAGCGAGATCCGGCAGAAGATCCGTGGGGAGCTGGCCCGCCGCCAGTCCAACACGAATGGTCAGTTAGGACCGGAAGCAGCCACGCTTTTGCAGTCGATCTGGACAGTAAAACCTTTAAGTATTTCCGCTTTGGAATCCTATGGGATTTGTCCTTTTAGTTATTTCTGTCGCTACTGGTTACAGATTAAACCCCTGGCTGAACCGGAAATCATTCCATCGCGTTTAACGGAAGGCAGTATCGCCCACTTGATTCTAAGAGAGTTTTTCCTCCAGCGCCGTGGCGAAGTTCTGCAAAGGAACCGCTTAAGTACATATACGGAGGAAATTCGCGCTTTGGTTGAGCAGTATTATCCGCAAGACCACGAAACATCAATGTTACGCCATAATTTGCTGGTTCTGGGCCGGGAAAACCTGGTTTCGACCCTAACCAAGGTTCTTCAGGAAGAAGTAGACTGGGGAGAAAAGACGGACGGACGCTTTACCCCCCGTTACTTGGAACTTGGCTTTGGCGGGATCACTGAGGAAGCTGATGCCCAGTCTACGCCTGCGCCTTTAGTGCTGTCGATTGAGCAGGCCTCCCCTGACCAGCCCCCCCTAAAGCTGTGGGGAAAGATCGATCGGGTAGATACGGATGGGGCCGGTAATTTCGTTGTTTATGACTATAAGTCGGGGAAGGCACCCACCAAAGCGGAGATTACGACCGGTAAACGCTTACAACTTCCTTTTTATCTCCTCGCCGTTCTCCAGCTTTTCCGTCCTGGGGGAAAGCCGGTGGGCGCCGCTTACTACAGTCTTCGTCAGGCCGATCGTTTTCGGGGGATTTGGCATCAGGAAGCTTTGGATTTTGGGATTAACATCAAAGGGGCCCTTCCGGATGAAGAATGGGAGGCGATCCTGGGGAATGCATTTTCGGTAGCCTTCCGGTCCTATTACGGTATGCTAAAAGGAAAATTCCCCTTCTGTCCGCCGGACCAATGCCCCCATTATTGTGTCTATCAACCGATTTGCCACCATTTGAGTTGGGGAGGGGAGGATGAAGATGAAGCTGAATGAGGAACAACAGCTGGCGGTGGAAGAATTTAGTACAGACCTTTTGGTGATGGCCAGCGCCGGTACTGGTAAAACCCGGGTTCTGACCCAGAAATACCTCCATCTACTAGCAAGCAGAAAGTGCGAAGTTCCCCAGATTGTCGCCGTTACTTTTACCCACAAAGCCGCCGGTGAGATGCGGGCTCGGATTAGAGAAGAAATGAAAAATGCCGCTGAAAACAGCAGTGGTGCAGACCGGGAGTATTGGTTACGCCAGCTGGAGTTGGTAGAAGTCTCGGCAAAAATTACCACCATCCATGGTTTGTGTTTATCAATTCTAAAGCAACATCCGATCGAAGCCGGAATTAACCCCCAAGTTAAGATTCTGGGTGAAGGTGAGGAGGATCTGTTTAAAGCGAAAGCGGCCAGTAGTGCCCTTAGTTGCCTACTGGCAGCGGACCAAGACGGAACTAACCTCCCTGTGGTCCTTGCTTTAGGTGCCGAATTTTTTCTCCGGGCGCTACCTGCCTTGTATACGGTGATCAAAGAAGCCGGCGCCGAAATCCCCAGCTTAAGTCCGCACGCTTTGCCCGCGCCGTCCGACGCAAAACTAACAGATTTAAAAACTAAACTCAAGAGCGGTCTTTTTCGACTGCAACAAATGGCCGGCGAGGTCAAGTTGACACCCCGGGCTCAAGATTTACTCACCACTCTTTTTACCCAGTGGCCAACTTACCAAAAGGAACTGCAAAACATGGAACGGTTGACCGCCTCCGGTTTACAGGTGATGGGGGATCTCCTGGCTTTCCTTCCGAAAAACCTCAATAAGCAATTGCGTCCGGAGATTGATCAAATCCATACTCTGGTTGAAGCCTTAAAGGCGAACCTGGTTACCCGGGAAGCCGTGGCGCAAACACCGACGCTCCTTGCTTTCCTGCATTATTTTGATGGGGAATATACCCGGCTAAAGCAGTTGGAAGGGAAGTTGGATTTTACCGACCAGCAATTTCTCGTCCGGAGACTCCTCCGCGACCACCCGGCGCTGACCGACGAATTTCGTCGACGCTTTGCCTACCTAATGGTGGATGAGTTTCAGGATACCAATAGTCTACAGTGGGAAATAATCCAACTATTGAGTGGGGAGAAAGCGCCGGAAGGAAAGTTATTTCTTGTCGGTGATCTGAAACAGTCCATCTACCGCTTCCGTGGTGCGGAAGTTGAAATCATGACCGGTTTAGCCGATTCCAAGTTTAACCGGCGGGGACAAGTTATGGCTTTAACGAAAAACTACCGGACCCTGCCGAACGTGGCGGAAGTGGTTAATAGCTTCTGCCGTTCGATCTTCGCCAGCGAGGCCTTTCCTTATCAGCCCATCGTCCCCATGGCCAAGGATGACCCGCAGAAGGCGACTGGGGTTGAAATCCTGCTGGCACCAGAAAACGAACCGGCAATGCTGGCCGCTAGAATCAGAAGGTTAGTCGAGAGCGGAGCGGTTCAGGTCCGTGCCGGTGAAACCAGAAGGCCGGTGCAGTATGGGGATGTGGCGGTGCTTTTTCGGACCAAAACCCACCTTAAAGCCTTTGAAAGCGCTTTCCGTGCTCAAGGCCTCCCTTACCAAGTCACCGCAGGCGTCGGTTTTTACGCCCGTCAGGAGATCCAAGACCACTTGAACCTGTTACGGTTAGTTGAATGTCCCGAGGATGCCTTGGCCTTAGGCGGAGTGTTACGCTCCCCCTTTTGCCAGCTTTCCGATACCGCGCTTTTTTGGTTGGCTCACCCCCACGGACTCACGACAGGGTTTTTAAAGGGGAAAAAGGCGACTGACTATCCGAAACAAATAACCGAACCGGAGCGCCGACGCCTAGCCCGACTCCGCCAACTTATTTACTTTCTTAGTCAAAACGCCCATTTGCTGTCCATCCCGGAACTGCTCCGGAGCGCCTGGAACGCTACGGGCTATTTAGAGACAGTCGCGGCCTTGCCAGAAGGTGACCGCTTGCTGGCTAATTTGGAAAAACTAATCGTCCGGGCGGAGGATTTTGCCACCATGGGTTACTCCGGGGTAGGGGACTTTGTGACCTTTCTCAGTCATCTTTCCGCCATTGAAGTACGGGAAGGGGAAGCTTCAGCTTTGCACGGGGAAGGGAACTTTATGCAAATCATGACGATCCATGCGGCTAAGGGTTTGGAGTTTCCAGTGGTGGTCATCCCGGAGCTGGATGCGAAATTTAATTTATCCACCCGTTCCACGGTTTTTTACCATGAAAAATGGGGCGTGATCCATAAAGTAAAGGATCCCGACGGGAGTTGGCTTCACACGGAAATGACGACCGAATTTACGGAGGAGGAAAAACGGGCCGAACGCTCCGAACTAAAACGCTTGTTTTATGTGGGGATGACCCGCGCTCGTGACTACTTATTACTCTCGGCCACGGAAAAGGAAGTCAAAGCAAAAACCATCGACGAGGGACAGTCTTGGTGGGACTGGCTGACCTTAGTCTTACCGGATCTGACCACGGCGGAAGCAGGAGAACTTACCATTGATGACCAGCGGCTGAAGCTCACCCGCGCGGTACCGCAAGCTGTCATACCCAGCGTGGAGCCGAAGGCGGTGCCGTTGGAGGCTGACGAAAGCGCCGCGGCCCTTGATTTAACGCTCGCCACCGGAAAAATGACCACCAAGCGTTTATCCTTAACCCCGCTCTTAACGTTTCAAGAATGTCCCCGCCGTTTTTTCTGGCAACACCGGTTAGGGAGCGATCCGGCCACGGTACCACAAGTGGAAGCGGGAACTACGGAGGAAGCGGTTTCCCCCAACTTCGGTCTCATCCTGGGGGAGGTCTTTCACCGTCTGATTTCCGGACCTACCGGAGGAAGGGAAGCAGTAGAACCAGCCAACGCCGGCTGGTTTCACGGGTTAACCCCGCCCGAACAACAAGTCGCTTTGGCGCAGTTAAGGATCATGCAGGAAAACTATTTGTCCAGTCCGTTCGTGCCGGAAGCCGGGGTCCGGATGGAAAATGAACTCCCCTTTGTCTTGTCGTTAAGAGGGGTAATCATCAAGGGGATCATTGACCGGGTGCTCTTCTATCCCGATGGCCGGATGGTCGTGGTCGATTTTAAAACCAACCGCCGTTTGCCGCCGCCGGGGAAAATCCGTGACCGCTATTATTTCCAGGTTAACCTCTATGCCCTGGCTCTACGGGAGATTTACCAGCGTCTACCCACCGAAGCCTGGATCTATTTCGTCCGGCCCAATCTACAACTGCCCTGTGCTTTAACCGTCCAAAACCTCGACGCGACTGAGGAGCAGATCGTTAAAACGGTCGAGTATATCACGACTCATGATCTGCCGGCAGATTATCCGCCCGGTGAGGATTGCGAATTTTGTCCTTTTACCGTCTGGTGTCAAGAAGTAGTTTCCTCTTCGCAGTAGGCAAAGGCGCTGTGATTATGGATTGATTCAAAACTCTCCACTTCCAGGCGGAAACGGGATATTTTTGGTTCTTCCCGTAATGCCAGAACCGAATCGCGGAGAATATCTTCCACAAACTTGGGGTGGTCGTAGGCTTCTTCGGTTACGTACTTTTCATCTTCCCGTTTTAGCACCGGATAGACACAAGAACTGCCCTGGGCTTGTAAGAGATGGATCAGATCTTCAATCCAAATGTATTTACCGGGCTGGCACTCGACCTCAGC
This sequence comes from Bacillota bacterium, assembly GCA_003511465.1. Classification (GTDB taxonomy): domain Bacteria; phylum Bacillota; class UBA4882; order UBA10575; family UBA10575; genus Capillibacterium. The sequence continues at coordinate 25,593 of DOID01000023.1, forward strand.
TTTGATCATTGCCCGCTGATTATGGGCGCCGTAACGGGAGATGGCTTTACTGCAAGGACAAAGGGAGACAACGGGAACCTGGACAGTGAGGAGAAAGCGATAGCCGGTTTCATCTAACCGTCCCCAAAACTGACAAGAAAAATCCAAAGGGGAGGCGAGACCGCTTACCGGCGCCTGCACCGGCACAAAATAGCGAAAAGCCAACGTTAAATCGGCAGCGGATGCTTTTAGTTTGGCGCGTAGTTCGGTTAAGATCAGTTTTAATTCCCGACCGGAGATTGGTTTATCGCCCCAGGCGATCATGATCTCCATAAAACGGCTGAGGTGTGTGCCTTTGTACTGTTGGGGTAGATTGACCGCCGCCGTTATCTTCCCTAAAATTTGCTGGTAACCCCCGTCTTTCGTGGCAACTAAAAAGGGAAGGTGGACCTCCTTGACCCCAACCCGTTGGATTTCAATACCCCGCTCATCAAAGCGATTCTGAACGTCTTCCATGGTAAACCTGCTTTCCATCATTCTTTTTTTATTTATAGTAGTCGCTCACGCTGGCTACCGCCCGCGCAACGAAGTGAAGAAAATTGAAGCCAGCTGAGTAATCTCACATTTCGCAAACCGAAGCCACCAAGGAAAACGTGAAAGCTTGCGAAAGCGTTTTGCTTGGTATAGATTGAATGTGAAATGTTGAGAGTCGACAAGCCCCCGAAGGCGCACAGCAGCTGGTCGTTCGGAGCGGCGTCACTTGAGCTGCATTACAGAAATTAAAGCCGCGAGAATCGACAGACTAGTATTTTCTAATGTAGTAGTATTCGCATCTTAGTGAAAGCTTCCTTTTTTTTAACCCACTGTTTCCACGCATAATGCTTCTTCCTTTTGCAAAAACTCATACCGACGGGAAACTAAGGAGGAAGTATGATGCGAAAAATATGGAAGACACTAGTTATATCCTTGTTCCTTTCTTTACTGATTGTCCAAAGCGCCTTGGCGGCTCTTCCCTTTAAGATCCAGTCGGATTCGGTTTTACTCATGGAAGCGGCGAGTGGGGAAGTTTTGGTTGATAAAGACAGTGCCAAGTCATTACCCCCGGCCAGTGTGACGAAGATGATGGTCATGCTTTTGGTGATGGAAGCCGTGGATACTGGTCAGATTAAACTAACCGACAAAGTCGTCGCCAGTCCCGAAGCCTGCCGCATGGGGGGATCCCAAATCTGGCTGGAGCCGGGCGAGGAGATGACCGTCGAAGATTTAATGAAAGCGGTTGGAATTGTCTCCGCCAATGACGCCAGTGTCGCCTTGGCCGAATACATCGCCGGTTCCCATGAAGAATTTGTCAAGTTAATGAATAAACGGGGGCAAGAACTTAGCCTGGCAAGCACCAACTATGTTAATGCCACCGGCTTGGCGCCGGACGGTAATGGCCCGGGGAATATCACCTCAGCCCAGGACCAGGCGCTCTTGGCACGGGAACTCCTTAAACACCCAACCGTTTTAAAATGGACAGGAACGTGGATTGACAGTCTGCGGGGCGGCGAGTCTTTTCTTCGCAACACCAATAACTTAGTCCGCTTCTATGACGGCTGCGACGGCTTAAAAACCGGTTATACCAATGAAGCCGGTTATTGCCTTGTCGCCACCGCTCGACGGAATGGTGTCCGTTTGATTGCGGTGGTCATGAAAGCTCCGACTTCACCCGTGCGGAACAATGAGATCACCAAATTATTTAACTACGGTTTCAGCCAGTTCAAAGCCATCAAAGTGCTCAGTGCCGGACAAGTCTTGGGGAAAACCAAAGTAATGAAAGGCCAAGTCACTGAGGTTGATCTGATCATTCCCGAAGATCTGCTCGTTGTCCTCAAAAAGGATCTGCAAGCTACCCCCGAAGTCCTAGTCAAGATCCCCCCGAAGGTAAGAGCGCCGCTCGCCCAAGGGGCCCCGGTGGGGGAAGTAGTGGTAATGATTGATGGGGAAACCAAAGTCACGGCCCCCGTAGTCACCGCCAGCGCTGTAGAAGAAAGCGGCTTCTTCCGCTTCCTGTGGCAAATCACCAAAAACGTGTTTGAAGGATGTTTCCACTAGACGCCGCGCCCCAAATTTACAAAACCGCCCAACGGCGGTTTTTTTCTTGTCTTTTGCCCTTCTCTCAGGCAGGAAAATATAGTTAAATGCCGAAAGATCGGCAGGAGAGCCAAAATAGGGGGGATTCCGGTTTGAATTTGGAATTAAAACAGAACGGTCGCGTTTTAACCGTCGTCGTCTCGGGCGAACTCGATCTTTCGACCTCTCCGGATTTTCGTCGCCGGATTGGGGATGAATTAGAACAGAATCAAGGAATTCAACATTTGATTTTTGATTTTAAAGAAACAAGTTTCGTTGATAGTTCTGGGTTAGGGGCAATTCTGGGCCGGTATCGAACAATTGCCAAGCGTGATGGCAAGGTGAGCGCAGTGAATGTCCCCCCTCATCTGGTGCGCCTGTTTGAATTATCCGGGTTACTAAAAGTCATGACCATTGACCCTTCCCTTGAGGAAGCTGAGAAATATGATTAAGGAGGCTGGCCAGGGAATGAAGGAAAACTACTTGCTGATAACTTTTCCTAGTATACCCGAGAATGTCGGTCTGGCACGGGTGATTGTTGCTTCTTTCGCCGCTCAGCTTGATTTTACCCTAAATGAACTTGAGGAAATTAGAGTTGCAACTTCGGAAGCGGTCTCAAACTGTGTGATCCATGCCTATCGGGAGCAAAGTGGAGAGATTCAATTAGAACTAAAGATCCAAGACGAGACTTTATCAATTAAAGTAATTGATGGTGGTTGCGGCATTTCCGATCTGGACTTGGCAAAGACAGCTGCTTATTCCACTGATCCGGAAAGAATGGGCTTGGGGCTTGTTTTTATGGAATCCTTCATGGACCAAATGACCATTGAATCCCAACTTAACCAGGGAACACAGGTGCTGATGGTTAAGAAACCCGAACGGAGTAAAGATAGTAATGACGACGGTCAATGAGACGCCGGGGGAAGCCAATCTTCTTTCCCACCAAGAAACGCTCCTTTTAATCAAGCAGGTTGCGGCCGGCAATCAAGAAGCCAAAGCAGTATTAATTGAACGGAATCTCCGACTGGTTAAAAGTATCGTCGGACGCTTTTCTGGACGGGGTGTTGAATATGATGATCTTGTTCAAATCGGCGCTCTTGGATTAATGAAGGCGATTGAACGGTTCAATCCTGATCGGGAGGTGCAATTTTCCACCTATGCCGTCCCGATGATTATTGGTGAGATCAAACAATACCTTCGTACCGACGGAGGGATCAAGGTAAGCCGCGGGGTAAAAGAAGTAGCACAAAAAGTAATGCAAGCCCGGAATACCTACCTGGCGGAGCAGGGGAAAGAACCCACCTTAGCCGAACTGGCGGAGGTCACTGCATGCAGTCGGGAAGAAATTGCCACCGCCCTAGAGGTGAGTAAACCAATCTCCTCCTTACAAGAGATTGTTTATGAAGACGAAGGGTCAGCTTTAACCCTTGAAGAAAAAGTCGGTACCGAGATGGAAGAACAATTGGTGGAAGAATTCTCTCTCCGGCAAGCCCTCCAGCAACTGGAGCCAAGGTTAAGAGGGATTATCGAAGAACGGTTCTTTGGCGAAAGAACCCAACTTGAACTTGCCACCAAACTCGGCGTTTCACAAGTCCAAATCAGCCGCTTAGAAAAGGCAGCTTTGTGTCGTCTCCGTGAACTACTGCATGAACCAACTTAAAAGTCAATTTCGGAGCCGAGGTGGCTGTTTTTTTCTTTAGAAAGGAGACCACAGATGTTTTCATTACGACTACTGACCGCTCCCAACAGACCGGGGGAGATCCACGAAGAGTTTCAACGGATCGGCGTCTCCCCCGAAGGGATCGAATTAATGGGCGGTAAAGGGGATTTCCTCTGTGTGAAAGTAGGCAATATCTCCGCCCCCGCGGCAAACATTTTAAAACAAGAAATGCTGGCTAAGGGGGGAGAGGTGGCGGTGGGGAAAGGCATGGCTTACCTTACCCAAGAAACCGGAGACGCCATCATTATGGGAACCAAAACTCAGTATCAGCGTTTATTAGCTTTACTTTACCGGCAACCCTTTGGCCTTTCCGCCCTGGCAAAAGAGTTAGACTCCTTGCTCGCTACCCTTGAGCAAAACCCGCCACCCTTGACCGTCAAAAACAGCTGTTTTGAATGGGGAAAAAAAACCTATCTCATGGGGATCATTAATCTTACCCCAGACTCCTTTTCCGGAGACGGTCTCCTCAGCACAAAGGATCTACAGGCGAGTGTTTTGCGTCAAGCAGAACAATTTCGGGTAGCAGGCGCCGATCTACTAGACCTCGGCGCCGAATCAACCAGGCCGGGCTATACCGGGATTACAGAAGAAGAGGAGAAGAAACGCCTGATCCCGGTGGTGGAATATTTAGCAGAGCATTCAGCCTTACCCCTTTCGGTTGATACCTCGAAACCGGCGGTGGCGAAAGCAGCCTTGACCGCCGGTGCTGACCTTATTAATGACATCTGGGGCTTACAAAAGGATCCGGAGATGGTAGAGGTAGTTGCCGCCGCGCAAGCGCCAGTAATTGTCATGCATAACCGGGCCGCTCCGGCCGATACTGATTTGATGGCTGACGTTGCTTCTTTCTTACGGAACAGTATTACCTTGGCGGTTGACCATGGTTTACCCCGTGAAAAAGTAATCATCGATCCAGGCGTTGGTTTTGGTAAGACGCTGGAGGACAATTTAACTGTCATCGATCGATTGGGAGAATTAAAAGCTTTAGGCGCGCCGATTCTGTTGGGTACCTCCCGAAAATCCGTCATCGGCCAGGTGCTAAACTTACCCGTTGACCAGAGAGTAGAGGGAACGGCGGCGACGGTTGCCGTTGGGATCACCCGCGGCGCTGATCTGATCCGTGTTCATGATGTGGAAGCCATGGCCCGCGTTGCTCGGATGACCGATGCGCTCATCCGTAAATAAAGCAGAGAAAGGACCGGATAATCTTGCCTCTTGTCGCTGTTGCCTTAGGCACAAACCTCGGTGACCGGGAAGGCCATTTGCAGGCCGCTGTCAAGGAACTGAAGAGCATTCTAAAGCATCCGGTTTTTTCCCGGATCTATTCCAGTGAACCTGTGGGTTACCTAGAGCAACCGTGGTTTTTAAACCAGGTCTGTGTGGGGGAATCTTCAGAACTGCCCTTAGCCTTACTGGCTAAATTTAAAACCTTGGAAAAAGCCAGGGGAAGGGTGGACGGACCCCGGTTTGGGCCCCGCCCCCTTGATTTAGATCTTTTATTTTACGATCAATGGGTGATGGACTCGGCCATCCTCACGCTTCCTCACCCCCGGATGCTGGAGCGCTCCTTCGTGATGAGACCTTTGTTGGAGCTCTTACCCGCATGGGCGGATCCACGGAGCGGCGCTCATTTACATACAGTTTGGGCGGAAAACAAAGACCGGCTCACTCCTTGTATTCCCCAGACTTGATTCAAAAATCAATCGAAAGGAGCTATTTTTAAAAGCATGGAACTAATTGATTTACGAAGTGACACCGTAACTAAACCGACCAAAGAGATGCGCCAGGCGATGGCCAATGCGGAAGTGGGTGATGATGTTTATGGTGAAGATCCCACCACCCGAAAGCTGGAAGTCATCGCTGCAGAAATGATCGGAAAAGAAGACACCCTTTTCGTCGCTAGCGGAACCATGGGCAATCAAGTAGCAGCATTAACCCACCTTCAACGGGGGGAAGAGGTGATTTTAGAGGCCGAATCCCATATGTTTTATTATGAAGCCGGGGGACTAGCCCTCTTATCCGCAGCGCAAACCCGAACGATCCCGGGAAAGAGGGGTTTTATGGACCCGGACCTCATTGCACAGGCGATCAGAGCTGATGATCTGCATTTCCCACGCACCGGATTACTTTGCCTAGAAAATACCCATAACCGGGCTGGCGGGGCTGTAATTACGCCGGAACAGACAACATTAATGGCAAAGGTTGCTCAGGAACGAGGGATCCCGGTCCACCTTGACGGCGCGCGGGTTTTTAATGCGGCTTTAGCTTTAGGTATTGATGTTCGGGAGTTAACCGCACCGGTGGATTCGGTCATGTTCTGTCTCTCGAAAGGGTTAGGCGCTCCAGTCGGTTCTTTACTGGCCGGGACGAAAAAGTTCATCGCAAAAGCAAGGAAAAACCGGAAAATACTGGGCGGGGGGCTAAGGCAAGCAGGGATTATCGCCGCCGCCGGTATTATCGCCCTAGAAAAAATGGTCGGTCGTTTGGCTGAGGATCACTATCATGCTCGCATCCTCCGGGAAGAACTGGTGAAGCTACCGGGACTGACGATTAATCCTGACCGCTATCCGACCAATATTCTCATTTGTTCGGTGGCGAAAACGGGAATTAGCGCAAAGCGCTTCTCCCAGCTATTGGCAGAGCGCGGCGTTCTAGCCAACCCCACCTCCACCTCGGAAATCCGTTTTGTCACCCACAAAGACGTGACAGAAGCACAGATCAAAACAACCGGAAAAATTATCAACCAAATTATCATGGAGAACACTCAGCATTGACATAGGTTAAGACTGCAGGATATAATTTGTATAATAAGGACTTGACTAAAAGCACTTTTAAAATGGGCTTTTTGTGTTGTCATTTGGTTTGCGGCACCCAAAAAGCCTTAAATACACGTGGATTGTGATATTTGGAACAAACTGATTAAAGGAGGGTAAGTTCGTGAAATCATTAGAGGATCTAATCAAACTTCGGGACCAAGCCCGACAAATGACTGCGCTGCGTGAAGAGAACGCACAGACCAAAGTAATTATCGGGATGGGAACCTGCGGGATTGCCGCCGGTGCCCGCGAGACGATGAAAGCCATTCTTGAAGAAATCAGTAAACAAAACCTTTCTGGTATTGCGGTTACGCAAACTGGCTGTATGGGGCTTTGCGAACAAGAGCCCATTGTTGAAGTGGAAATCGCCGGCCAACCCCGGAGCATTTATGGAAAAATCTCTCCGGACAAGGCGCGACAGATCGTATCAAAACATCTAGTGAATAATAACATTATCGATGAATGGATCATCGGGAGAAAGTAGTCGCTCACGCCGACAATCAGAAGCGGTTTAGATAATTGTTGAAAGGAAGTGCAGAACCATGGAGATGGTGAAGGTGACTGTGGATGGTCAAAACGTCGAGGTGCCAAAGGACAGTACGATCCTGGACGCAGCAAAAAAAGTCGGGATTAATATTCCCACCCTCTGCTACCATGAAGATTTAAACGTCAAAGCCATGTGTCGGCTTTGTGTGGTGGAAGTTGTGGGCGCGAGAACGCTTCAAGCTGCTTGTTCCCAACCGGTTAGCGCTGGGATGAAGATCATTACGAATTCTCCCGCCGTACGTCAGGCGAGAAAAATGAATTTAGAACTTTTACTCTCCAATCACCCTGATGACTGTTTAAATTGTGTCCGTAACCAACGTTGCGAATTACAATCCTTAGCTGACCAGTTAGGGATCGGTGAGCAACGTTTCGGCTCGTTAACCAAACCCAATTACCCAAAAGATGAATCCACCGCTGCTTTAGTCCGGGATCCTGACAAGTGTATCCTCTGTCGTCGGTGCGTGGAGGTTTGCCATGAGGTGCAAAGCGTAGGGGCGATCGCTCCGGCTAACCGTGGGATTAACACGCAGATTCTTCCGGCCGGTGGGGTTGACCTGGGTGATGTGTCCTGTGTGCAATGTGGCCAGTGCGCGCTGGTCTGTCCGGTGGGGGCCATCTACGAACAAGATCACACAGAACGGGTTTGGTCCGCTTTGGCTGATCCTGAAAAGCATGTGGTCGTACAAACCGCACCCGCAATTCGGGTCTCCATTGGCGAAGAGTTTGGTCTGGAACCTGGTCAGGTAACCACAGGTAAACTGGTCGCCGCGCTCCGACGTTTGGGGTTTGACCGCGTGTTTGATACTGATTTTACCGCTGATTTAACGATCATTGAGGAAGGCCATGAATTGCTCGAACGTTTAAGCAGTGGTGGCACTTTACCAATGATTACCTCTTGTAGTCCGGGTTGGATTAAGTATATCGAGCATTTTTACCCCGAATATTTAGCCCATCTTTCGACTTGTAAATCGCCCCAACAGATGTTTGGCGCGGTGGCGAAAACCTATTATGCGGAGAAAACGGGCCTTGATCCGAAAGATATTTATGTCGTCTCGATTATGCCTTGTACCGCAAAGAAATTTGAATGTGGCCGTCCGGAAATGGACGCGGCCGGTTATCCTGATGTTGATGCCGCCTTAACCACCCGGGAGTTGGGGAAAATGCTGCGCCAGGCTGGGATCGACTTTAAAGCCCTCCCCGAAGAAGAGTACGATGATCCCTTCGGGATTACCACCGGTGCCGGAGTGATCTTCGGGGCTAGTGGTGGTGTGATGGAAGCCGCGCTCCGCACCGTCTACGAAGTAGTCACGAAAGAGACCCTTCCTTCCCTCGACTTTACCGCCGTTCGTGGCATTGAGGGGATCAAAGAAGCTGAAGTTGATCTAAAAGGGACGAAAGTAAAAGTTGCCGTGGCTAATGGGTTAGGTAACGCCAAAAAAATGATGGATCTGATTAAAGAAGGAAAAGCTGACTACCAATTCATCGAGATCATGTGCTGTCCCGGTGGGTGTATCGGTGGGGGAGGACAACCAATCCCAACGACCAATGCAATCCGGCAAAAACGCATCGATGCTATCTATCAGGCCGATGCCGGGTTACCCTTGCGGAAATCTCACGAGAATCCGGCGGTCAAGACCCTTTACGAAGAATTCTTAGGCCAACCGTTGGGGGAGAAGAGCCATCATTTACTCCATACCCATTATACAAAACGCGAAAAATATCCGGAAGCAACAGCTTGACTTATTTCAAGTTTTGTGTTATGATTAATTTTGCTTTGGGGGGGTAGCCCAGCTGGTTAGAGCGCTACGTTGACATCGTAGAGGTCAGCGGTTCGAGTCCGCTCCTCCCCACCATCTCAAAAACAAGGCAGGATTATCCTGCCTTTTCCTTTTTTAAGTTGCTTATCCCGACCAACTTTCAAAATATCCCGCTTTTAGAATTATTTTTGGGACGGTTAAGTACTTGTAAACCCGTAAGGCTTATGCTATAATGAGAATTAATGGCGGGCAGTTTCGACCAGAATAATGGAAGGGGAGGGGTTTTATGATCCTTTCCGCAGAGTTTTTCTGGAAACTTTTTGAGATTACCGGGTCGATCACAGCCTATTTGTTATATAAGGAGTTTATTAATCTCAATTAATGGAAAGACGAGGAAAGAAAGAGTAACCGCAAAGAACGGCACAGGGAGGAATGGCTAATTGAGAACATTCCCCGGGAAGGCGGTTGATGTTCGTTCTGGAGTTGCTGGCTGAACAGATAGTAGGCTATGCCGGTTTCCACCGTTATCGGAATTGATCTTTGCTTGGCAAAGATCCAGCAAGCGGAGTCTGTTTTGACTAAAATGGGTGGTACCGCGGAAGTAACCTTTCGTCCCAATCTAAGGACGGGAGGTTTTTGTTTTTTCTTTTAACGTTAGAAAGGAGGTCAATATAATGCAAGCTGAGCTTAGCGCCATTCAAGAACAAGCCATACAGGAAATCCAGGGCGCAACTTCTTCACCGGATCTGGAAGAGCTTCGGCTCAAGTATTTCGGCAAGAAAGGGGTGGTTACTCAGTACTCACGGAAACTGGGCACCCTTTCTGCTGAAGAGCGCCCGGTCGTCGGTAAAATGATTAATACCCTCCGTGACCATTTGGAGGAGGTTCTAAAGACACGGGGACAAGAGTTAGCCCGGGTGGAGGAGGAGGCCAAATTCGAGCGGGAAAGGTTAGATGTGGAGCTTCCCGGACGACAACCCCGTCGGGGTCATCCCCATCCGCTCCAATTGATTATCCAGGAAATCACCATGACCTTTTTGGGGATGGGCTTCTCGGTGGCGGAAGGTCCCGAGGTTGAATTGGATTTTTATAATTTTGAAGCCCTGAACATTCCAGCGGAACACCCAGCCCGGGAAATGCATGATTCTTTGTACATTACCGAAAATACCCTTTTACGTACCCATACGTCTCCCGTGCAAATCAGGACAATGGAAAAACTCAATCCCAATCCGGTACGGATCATTGTCCCCGGACGCGTATATCGGCGCGATGCCTTGGATGCTACCCATTCTCCGATTTTTCACCAAATTGAAGGTCTGCTGGTGGATAAGGATATTACCTTTGGTGATTTAAAAGGGGTCTTGACCGTCTTTATCCGCAAATTTTTCGGCGCGGACCGTGAGGTTCGGCTGCGCCCCAGTTTTTTCCCGTTCACTGAACCCAGTACGGAAGTTGACGTTTCCTGTGTTTGTCAAGGCCAGGGATGCCGCATCTGCAAAAATACCGGTTGGATCGAGATCCTCGGTGCCGGTTCCGTACACCCGAAAGTCCTCGCGATGGCGAAATATGATCCAGAGGTCTACTCTGGTTTTGCCTTTGGCATGGGCGTTGAACGCATCGCCATGCTCCGCTATGGAATTACCGACATTCGCCATTTTTACGAGAATGACTTTCGTTTTCTCAGTCAATTTTGTCTGTAAGGAGGGAATAAAGATTGCGTGTTTCCTATAACTGGTTACGAGAATACGTTCCGCTGGAGCAAAGTCCGACGGAATTAGCAGAATTGCTTACCATGGCTGGTCTGGAAATAGAGGAGATTATTGACTTAGGAGCAGCCTACCGCGGTCTTAAACTGGGACAGATCGCCGAAATTTCGCACCATCCCCAGGCCGACAAGTTATCCCTTTGCCGCGTCCGGTTGAGCGATGGGGAAGTGACGGTGATTACCGCCGCGAAAAACCTTAAAGTCGGGGATATCGTTCCACTGGCCCTTCCCGGCACCATTTTACCGGAGGGGAAAAAGATTGAGCCCACCGAATTCTTTGGCGTTGTCTCCCAGGGGATGTTGTGCTCGGAAGAGGAATTAGGGCTCGCCCGCAAGTCGGAAGGAATTATGGTGTTACCCGCCGGTACCGACTTGAAGGCCGATCTCCCGACGGTTTTGGGTTTAGACGATCAGGTTTTAGTTTTAGAGTTAACGCCCAACCGGGCTGATTGTTACGGAATGTTGAACATCGCCCACGAAGTTGCCGCTTTAACTGGTGCAAAAGTTAAATTACCGGACGCTCCCATCCAAGAAGATCACAAGTCCATCCACGATCTGGTCACCGTCGAGGTGATCGATGCCGATTTGGCGCCCCGTTATGCCGGTCGAATTCTTCTCAATGTCAAAATAGGGGAGTCGCCTTTATGGCTAAAAACCCGCCTCCTCGCGGCCGGGATGCGTCCCATCAATAATCTGGTAGATTTGACCAATTACGTGATGTTAGAGTTTAACCAACCGTTACATGCCTTTGACCTTAACCAGATGCAAGACCGGAAGATTGTGGTCCGGTCCGCCCAAGAAAATGAAGTCATCAAGACCCTGGACGGCGAAGAAAGAAAACTCCGTCCCGGTCAATTAGTCATTGCCGATGCTGATCGCGCTCAGTGTATTGCCGGGGTGATGGGCGCTTTCAACAGTGAAGTGACTGCGGCGACTGATACTATTTTCTTAGAATCTGCCTATTTTTCACCGGTAGCCATTAGGCGAACCGCCCAAGAGCTGGCGATCCGTTCCGAAGCGGCCATCCGTTTCGGTAAGGGCTTAGATCCACAGACGGTACCGGCGGCTTTAGACCGGATGGCGTCCCTCGCGCAGCAACTAAAAGTCGCGCAGGTAGCAAAAGGGGTCATCGATCAAAATTACCAACCGACGGTTGCCCGGAAAATTCGTTTCCGACCGGAAAAGATCAATGCCTTACTCGGAACGAACCTTGAAACTCCATATCTAAAAGAGATTTTTCAACGGCTTAACTTCCAAACGGAAGAGTCTGGTGAAGGGACAACCCACTTAATTCCACCCTCTTACCGCTTGGATATTGAAAACGAAGCCGATTTAGCGGAAGAGGCTGCCCGGATTTACGGCTATAATCAGATCCCGGCTACCTACCCGGCTGCCCAAATCATCGGAGCGCTCACTCCGGAGCAAGAATTCACCGAACAAGCCCGCCGTATCCTCCTGGGACTTGGGTTAAGCGAGATTATTACCTATAGTTTTCACGGCGAAAGGATGTTTGACCGTTTGAACATCCCAGAAGGTCACCAATTACGCCAGACCGTAAAGATGAAAGTACCCTTAAGTGAAGAGGGTTCGTTGCTGCGAACTACTTTACTATCAGGGGTCTTAGAAAGCTTAAACTACAACGCCAACCGGAATCTCCATGACCTCCAGGTCTTTGAGATTGCCCATGTTTATCAGCCTAAGGCCACAGCGGGAGCATTACCCGACGAGCCTTTAACCCTAGCCGGCGGCCTTAGTGGTCAGTTGTATGAAACAGGGTGGAATCAAACCAATCGGGAAGTGGACTTTTACGATGGAAAAGGGATCCTCGAAACCCTCCTCAGACACTTACGGGTTCAAGACGTCCGTTTTATCCCGGGCAAGCACCCGACCATGCACCCGGGGCGAACCGGGGTAATTACCGCTGCCGGAAACAAGGTGGGTTACATCGGGGAGATCCATCCAACCGTGAAAAAAGAGTTTAACCTGACGGCACCGGTCATCTTGTTTGAGCTTAATCTGGAAGCACTCTGGCCTGCGGTGGAGAAAGAAGTATTCCGTGTTGTTCCTTTACCCAAATTTCCCCCGATTCTACGGGATTTAGCTTTTCTCTTGCCGGAAAAGGTGACAGTAGAAACCCTGACCGACCTCTTCCGTACCATTGGCGCAGAAAAACTGGAAGCAGTAAGCCTATTTGATGTCTATCAAGGGGACAAAATTCCGGCCGGCTTCCGAAGTATGGCTTTTTCCCTGACCTTCCGCATCCCCGACCGCACCCTACAAGACGAAGAAGTCAATACCATCATGGAGGAGATTGTCAAAGCCGCCACCGAGCGTTTCGGAGCGAAGCTCCGCGCTTAAGCAATTTATATTTTAGATAAAAAAAACCCACGCTTTCTGACAAAGCGGGGGTTTTTTCATTTCCAGCAGCGTTCGGGTCTTAGCTAAGGATATTTCATCTTACATTTCGCACTCTTTATCTCTCTCATTCAAATTTAGAAATTATACCGACATCCTCCCACTCAACCAAAAAAGATCCCCTGAAATTGGTCTTTTATTTAGTACAATCGAATAAGAGCCGATTATTTGGGAAAAAGCTTTAAATATAAAAAGTATTGGGATAGACACCGTGTTTCTAATTTTCACCACCAAACTTCAAAAACAATATATGGCAAAAACAATACCATTTAAGGTTTATTCGCCCATAGACAACCAATATTGCCAAATTTCTATGGAAACGAGGTTTTACAATTACGGAATAAAATGATAGATTTATACTTGCTAATTAATTGCCAAAAATGGTTAAAGGGGACGCATAATTGAAAAATAAGGTTTGCGCCTATTTTGTAATAGAGTGACTTAGGCTAGGGGGAAGAAGAACCAACCTACCTTAAAACTTAAAAGGACAAATATTGACGAGGGAGTTGAATATGACTAAATTCGGTCGTTGTCTAATGATATTTATCCTCACTTTAATATTGTTTATTATTAATGTACAGGAGGTAAAGGCAGATTCATCTGGTTTTTTTTCATTCGGATATGGGGGAAAGGACAAAGCTTTTTCCTTATCGTTCGCAGGAAGGATAGATAGACATTTTGGTCTTGAGGTGGGGCTTATTTTTTCAGGAGAGTTGAGCGGTCACCATTACAAATATCCCTGTCCTATACCCTACACTATAGTAGGGGAGAAAAAAGTTGAACCAGCTTGTGGAATTGACATGCTTGGAATTATTGATTTAACGGATAATATTACATTACATGGTGGGATTGGGATCTATAGACAAAAGTATGCGTTAGTTTCACGTTCGACTTCAGCTGCTAATTATTATTGGCAATCGACAGAGTACAAATACGATGGGGGGCTTTCAGTAGGAATCCAATTTACATCTGATAAAGGTTTGTTAGGCTTAGGTTATCATCAACTTAGAGGCGTTAATATACAATTTGCTAGTTCTCTCAGTGATAAATAAGTTGGGGTAGTAGAAACCCTTGATGATATATTTGGGATGTTAAAGAAATAATCCGATTTTGAAAGGAATTGTCTCTTAATGAAAAGGCTTATATTATTAATCTTTGTATTGATCCTGCTATGCGGCATAATGGTTGTGGGGAAACAGTTTTACCCTCACGTAATTTTAAGGCGACCAAACTAGCCAATGAAACCAATGAAAATCTTAATGATATCTGGTACAACTATAGCAAGTTTTGCGTAGTTGGCGATAATGGCGTGATATAATGCTCCCATAAGGTGAGACACAAAAATAAAAAAGTAAGTTATAATGAAAGCATGAAAAAGAGAAACCAGTATTCAGCCGAATTTAAAAGCAAAATAGTACTTGAGATGCTACAAGAAACCTCCACGATTAATGAAATCTCTGCTAAGTATAGTATTAGTCCTGTAACAATCAGTTGTTGGAAGAGCGAGTTTATGGAA
>DOID01000141.1:0-340 GCA_003511465.1 Bacillota bacterium
ACAGACGTCAAGCAGCTTAATCTATTCGGTTCCCGATGGAAAATTGCGAACTATACTGGACACAATCTCCTCGTAGGTCTAGCCCTACTAGTGTTCATTATTATTTCCTTTAGTCAGGATCTACCAGATTATCTATTACTCTACTATTGCTGGCAATCGTCACTTTATATCATGATTTTAAATTAATTATTCTTGATGGAATTGTCGTTACCTTTCTAACAAACTACTTCTTCTTTACATATGGAGATACGATGTTCCAAGGTTTTGATGTGAGCAATTTAATTACTTTGAATCTTTATATAATTCTAACCATCTTTGTTTTAGCCTTTCAGACTAAAAT
>DOID01000141.1:538-1193 GCA_003511465.1 Bacillota bacterium
TAGAAAAGATGTTTGCGCAAACTAGAAATACCGTAAAAACCCTTAATGAATTCAGCGGTGCCTTAATGAATAATGTAAAAGCGATGGGGGAAACGGCTAATGAAATTACCCTGGCCTTTTCCCAAATTGCCGCCAGTGTTGACTCGCAGGCGCAAAGTGTGAATGATATTAATAACTCGATGTTTAAGAGTAACGATGAGATTTTGTCGGTGTCAGAAGCCTCAACTAGTATGAGAGAGTTGTCTAGTGTTACGGTGGACACGTCTAATCAGGGGAATAACGAAGTAGACGTCCTGGCCGAGGAATTTACAAAAGTGGGCGCTGATATTGCTGATACCGTAACGTTGATGAATGCTTTGAATGAGCAGACTAATCAAATCGGGGTAATTCTGAATGCAATCAACGAAATATCGAGTAAAACAAATCTGCTGGCCCTTAATGCTGCGATTGAGGCAGCTCGAGCTGGGGAGAATGGAAAAGGATTTGCCGTAGTAGCAGATGAGGTTAGAAAACTGGCCGATAGTTCTCGGCAGTCTACCGAGGAGATCGCTTTGATTTTAAATGAAGTTCAAGGAAAAGCAGAGAACGCCACAAATAAGGTTCACTCGATGCAGAACTCTTTCGAATCAAGTATTAACGTGACAAAAAATGTGGC
>DOID01000141.1:1458-1645 GCA_003511465.1 Bacillota bacterium
ACCGCAAGTATGACGGAGCAGAATGATAAAATTGGAAAAATCGTAGATAGCTTCAAGAATATCGAGAATATGGTGCACGAACTTAGTACGCTTACAAACTAAGGGATCGGTAGTTATTGACACTAATGGTGACGTATGCTAATATATGAATGAACCGTCATTCATCATCATATTTACGGAAAGGAGA
>DOID01000141.1:1819-2344 GCA_003511465.1 Bacillota bacterium
ATGGCCCAGACCGGATTCTTTAATACGAGAACCTCTAGTGTGGCAGAAGAAGCCGGGGTGGCGGTGGGTACCATATACAATTATTTTCGTAGTAAAGATGAGATTCTAGAATACATTTTTGCGGTTGAATTAAGAAAAAGGTTAGCCTTTTTAAACAGGATCGAGAATTCCACCGCGGGATTTTGGGAAAAAATCGAACAGTTTTTAAGTTTTCATTTCAAAGAAGTTGTTATAAATCCCGATCTTGGGCGGATTTTGGTTCGGGAGAAAGATTATCCCCGTAAAAATGGGAGAACACAAATTAGTGAATATCTGCAAAAGATCCCAGAGGCGATTGAACTAATGTTTAATGAAGCAATGAAAAGGGGTGAAATCAGCAAGCATAATTCTAAGCTGATGGCAGCGATTGTCTTTGGTGCCGTTCAGGGCGTTGTGGAAAAAGCGGTTAATACGGAAGATTTCACTTTGTTGACCACTGCGGCTCAGGAATTAATGGAATTATTAAAGAAAGGCTTATAAAAAGCT
>DOID01000141.1:2641-6592 GCA_003511465.1 Bacillota bacterium
AGGATGATCCGCGGGTAATGACCTACGATCGAGTGGAAGCGGAATTTGGCGGTGCCGAATACATAATGTTAGCGCTGGAGGCGGAAGATTTATTTACTCCGGAAACGATTAGGAATATTGATCTGATCACCCGGGACTTGGAACAAATCGAGGGTGTGGCCAATGTTCGAAGTTTGACCTCGGTTGATGAGATTAAGGGAACAGAATGGGGGCTCGAGCTTTCTCCTTTGGTCCAAGAGCTACCTTCTACTGCGGCAGCAGCGGAAAAATTGAAAAAGAAAGTATTAGCTGATGAACTATATGGCGGGGTCCTGGTGGCGGAGGACGCTTCGGCGGGATTGATCATCGTTGAAGTCCAACCTGACTTTGATTCGGTAGCCCTGGCGGGTGTAATTGACCAACGGATTAGGGAGTATTCGATTCCGGAAAAACTATATCTGACTGGGACGCCGGTGCTCAATAATCTACTGGCTTCATCAATGCAGCAGGACCTAAAAAAGTTGTTTCCGGTGGTTTTGTTGATCATCGCAGTGGTGCTCTTCTTACAATTTAGGGATTTTAAAGGCGTGGCTTTACCCTTTGCCACGGTCTTTATCAGTCTGATCTGGACCCTCGGATTAATGGGGATCTTAGGGAAGAAATTATCCCCCTTAAATGCCGTAATGCCGATTATCCTGGTGTGTTTGGGGAATGCCTACGGAATCTACCTGCTTAACCGGTTTCGAGAAGAAAGTTCGGGGGATAAAAAAAGAGGGGCAGTGGTGGTTGCGGCGATGATCGCCGTGGGACCGGCGATTATCATGGCGGGAGTGACGACGGTTGCTGGCTTTGCTTCAAATTTATTTAGCGGCATTACCTTGATGCGAGATTTTGGCCTTTTTACGTCCTATGGCGTCGCGATTGCCCTCATGGTCTCCTTAACTTTTATCCCTGCGGTCTTAGCTGTGCTACCCTCACGACGTTCGATTCAAGCGAACAAAAGGGGTGGGGGTAAGACCCTGCGGCTGGTCAGTGGCTGGGTTGTTAAGTATCCCCGAAGGATTATTGTCGTTTCCTTCTTGTTGATCGTCGCGGCGGTTTTCGGTCTGCCTCGCTTGCGCACCGATAGTAACTTTTTTAATTTCTTCCCGGAGCAATCCCAACCCAAAATTGCCTATAATCTGGTCAAGGAGAAATTTACCGGTTCGGAAAGTGTCGAGATCGTCGTTGAAGGGGATCTGTTAGATCCGCAACTTTTAGCGGCGATGAAAGGGTTCCAGGATGATCTAAAAGCCACTGGCCTCACCGGTGAACCAACTTCTCTTGTTAATATTCTCGAGCGTACGAACCAAGCGATGCATGAAAATAACCCGGATTACAAAAAGGTTCCTGATGATGAAGCTTTGATCGCCCAATATTTGTTATTGTTGGAAATGAGTGATGATCGCTATCTTAGTAAGTTTGTCACCCCCGATTATGGGCAGGCGCGGATTCAAGCTTTAGTCAAGAATACTTCATCTTCGGGTACAACCGGGCTCCTGGCGGCGATCACCGCTTTGAAGGAAAAACATTTTTCGTCGGAAGCGGTTAAGGTCACGGAAACCGGGATTATTGTCTTGATTGATGCCTTAGCAGACATGATTATCGAGGGACAGATTAGCGGTTTAATTTTTTCGATGCTTGCGGTTCTGGTGATTCTACTGCTCCTCCTCCATTCATGGCAAGGTAGTATCCTCTCCACCTTTTTAATCGGTGCGGTGACTTTGATCAATTTTGGCGTGATGGGTTGGCTTGGCATTCCCTTAGATATTGTAACTGTGTTAATCAGTAGTATTGGCGTAGGTGTGGGGATTGATTATTCCATTCATATTTACTCCAGCTATTTAGAAGGGAAGAAAAATGGCTTGACGGCGGTGGAGGCAGTCACCGCGGCGGTGACCGGTACGGGCAAATCAATTATCAGTAATGCGGTGGCTGTGATCAGTGGCTTTATTGTTTTAGTCGGCTCAACCTTTCCTCCCTTTCGGTATTTTGGGATCTTGGTCAGCTTGATCATGTTTTTTGCGGCGACGGGTGCATTACTTTTTATTCCGGCGGTAACGGTCTGGCAAACATCCAGGCCAAGAAAGAATAAAAAAATAAATATGGAGGTCTAAAGATGAAAAAAATATGGATCTATGTGGTAATGGCACTAATCACGGTGATGTCGGCGTTCGGGGCAGCAGCCGCCCCGGAGAGTGGAGAGGTAGTTTTAGCGAAGCTGGACGCCACAATGAAGGCAGAACAAAAATATATGGAGCAAGAGATGGTTTTGGTAACGGCCTCGGGGGCGGAGCGTAGCCGTACGGTGGCGGTTTGGAATAAAATTGTCGATGACGAAGAAATGATGTTGTTGCGCTTTCTCGGACCGGCTAATGTGAAAGGGACCGGTTTTCTCATGAAAAATGATGACATGTGGCTCTACCTGCCGGCGCTCGGTAAAGTGAAACGCATTGCCGGTTCGGCGAAACAGGGTAGTTTTATGGGCAGTGATCTCAGTTACGAGGATATGGAAGCGTTGGGTAGTAAAGGGTTTGCCCAAACGTACCAGGTTAAAGGGCTCAATGAAACAAAATACGGGGAAGCGCCCGTTTACCAACTGGTTTTATCGCCGCAGAATGGGGCGGGCAGCTATAGTCAGCTGGAAATATTAGTCGATCAGGAGTTGTATTTGCCATTACAGATCATTTATTATGGGCGGGATGGTCAGGCGCTGAAAAAGCTAACCACCTTTGATCACCAACATGTAGATGGGCGTTGGGTGGCGAGTCGTCTACAAATGGAAGACCTAAAAAAAGGGAGTAAGACCGTACTTAAGGTGAACCAGGTGGACTTTAACGCTACCATTGACGAGTCCGTCTTCAGTACCAGATCTTTGGAAAGGGGAATCTAAGGGATGAAAAATAAAATGGACAAAAAATGGATGCTATTTTTGTTGCTCTCGATTGTACTGCCCATGGGCTTAGGGTTTACGGCTGGCCCGGCAGTGGCGGCGGGGTTCAGCGCCGGTGAGTTTACGCTTAACGCCGAGTACACGGAAGAGATGGAACCTAGCCATCCTCACCTTACTTACAATTTAGGCTTCGAACTCCAACAAACAGAAGCCGGAATTGGTTTTTATACTGATTTTAACTTGATGGGGGATCTTATCCAGGATCTGTCTCAAATTGAGCTAGGCGAAGTATACGTTGAGTATTTTGGGGGAAACCATGAACTGCGCGTTGGGCGGCAGCGGCGGGCTTGGGGCACGGCACTGGAGATTAACCCGACGGATAATTTGAATCCGCCTAATACAGCCGATCCCTTTGGGGAAAAAGCACCGGTCATCATGGTTTCCGGTGATTACTACTTAAGCGAGGCCATGACGTTAACCGGAATAGTTATTCCTTTTCACCAACCGGCGGCGAAAGAAGTTCTGCTTTCGGCTGGTCCTGGCGGAGAACTAGTTAGTAAGGATGCAGAACTAGTTGCTGACGACTGGGCAAATACCCAGTATGCGCTGCGAATTGGTGGAAAAGGTGTTTATGGTTTTGACTATGGACTTAGTTATTTGCGGGGGTTTGAGGCGCTTCCCTTTGCGCAAATAAAGAAGACGCCGACCGGTCCGGTGCCTGAGCGGATTTATTTCCGCGAGTATCAAGTGGTTGGTGCGGAGCTAGCGACCGGGGTTGGCGGTGCCGGGCTTTGGGCGGAAGCGGCTTATTTCTTCCCCGAAGATGGTGACGACTACTATACGGCGGTGGCCGGGGGTGACTATAAATTTGGAAATGGACTTTATCTAGTAGGCCAACTAATTTTTAAGAAAGATCGACTCCAAAACAGGGAATTCCTGGTGCAACAAGCGGTTGAGTTCCCACTGGCTGCTATTCATTCCTTGCGGTTTGGCACCCTCTATAATACCGAAACTGGCGGGTTTATGTTGCGACCGGAAGC
>DOID01000141.1:6763-10601 GCA_003511465.1 Bacillota bacterium
GGGAAGATGGGTGGAAACAGTTTCAACGTTGGCTTTAGCTATCATTTTTAATTCTTAGTTAGCACCATTTTCATTTAGGTTGGGATAGGGGGTTATAATCCCACCTTCGAGCGCCACGTCGGCGCGTAATTTGGCGGGGGAAATTCATTATGAGAACTTGTAGATAGCCAACTATTAGCAGGTGCAAGGGCGAGCTGTAAACGAAGTTTACAACCAGCCCTTGCACCTGTTCACCGCAAGGTGGAATTTGAAGGAATCATGACGGTCCAAGGAACATGGAGCATAGGAATGCGTCTGATAACCAATAGGAAATACGATGTACGGGCGGAAGCAGAGCATGATGCCAGGATGGGAAACAAAATTGGTTGTGGCATAGCACGGAGGTTTCGCGCTACTCAGGGAGAACTGAACCAGAGGATAATGTTGGCTTTACTAAGCAACCATGATTTATGATTTTTTACCATACTTAAAGAAATTGACAGTTTCTTGATAATCTGATTCGTCAACAAATACCCCGATTTTATTCGCCAAGGTAATAGAAAAGTCAATATAGCTGTTTGCTGTAGAAGTAATTACATTATTATCAACTACGACTCCATCATGGGTAATATAACTTGACGTTAATGGGCCAACTTCTGTTGTGTCGTATACATAATGTCTATTATCAAGAATGCCTGAATCTATTAAATGTAGAGTACCAGAGCAAATTGAGGCAATTACCTTATTTTGATTATTTAAGTCTCTTATTAGATTGTGAAGACGGGTATTATTTAAAATGTTACCGGGATTACCTCCTGGAATAATTAATGCGCCAATGTTATTTGCATTTATCATATCAAGACTATATTCCACAAAAACTGATAATCCTTCAAAAGAGCAGACACTTCCCTTTTCAATTCCAAGAGTCTTTACTTGAAATTTAGTATTAATCAGGTAACTTGCTAGTACAACTTCGAAAAGTGTAAACTCATTATAGATGAAGATGTAAACATTCAATAAAGTCACCTTCTTTCCAGCTTTTCATTTGCATTATTTATTACAGCAATTACCCAAAACAGAATACTAAAAACAACAACTGTTGTAGTCGCTAGTCCATCCAATGTTAATAATCGTCCAGATATCCAATAATTGTTAAACAATATTTTAAAAAATTCAAGGCTTGTAGGAATAATATAAAGATTCGACCTTTTTCACTACGATTTTTTTCACATTTATCACCTCCTTTTCTAAATTATAGAATAAATACACAATAGTTGTCAACTATTAATATTTAAAAATGGTAGTAATATGCAGCTGATGAATTAAAAGCCAAGCACTATAAAGTATGGCGACTTATAGGAAACAAGCTGATTATGTGCGTAACGGAAAAAACTTTTCATAGTACGGAACAGCATTGTTGTCAAATGAATTTTTGCGGGAGATTAGTTTTAACTCCTGAGGTAGACGCAAATTGATTGGATTTTTTGAACGTCGGATCCGCTTGCCCCTCAGCAAAGGTATCGAAGCTACTTGAGGCCCCTGTACCCTTTTTTGAATGGGCTTTTTACGTTGCTATTTGAATGTGAAAATCAAGTACCATGTTTATTAAAAAAAGAAGGTTTGGTAGGGATTTACAACGAAATGCAGAAATGTTTAAAAGATTGTTGTTACAGGAGGTGTTTTTTATGAGAAAAACAAAGATTATATGTACTTTAGGACCAGCCGTGGATGATGAAGAACTTTTAAAGGAAATGATGTTAAATGGCATGAATGGGGCGCGGATGAATTTTTCCCACGGCTGCCATGAAGAGCACAAAAAAAGAGTTGACCGCTTTAAAAAGGTCAGAAAAAGCTTGAAATTACCCATTCCCCTGTTGCTGGATACGAAGGGACCGGAAATTCGTACTGGAAAATTTTTGGATGGGGAGATCACTTTAAAAACGGGAGATCGGTTTATTCTTACTAATGAGAATATTATCGGTGATCAGACAAAGTCCTCAGTAACCTATAAGGACCTATATAAGGATGTGAAAAAAAACGGTCGGATTTTGCTCAACGATGGGTTGGTTGAACTGGCGGTCGAAAATATAAAAGGCAGCGATATTCATTGCCTTGTCTTAAATGGTGGAATTATCAGGGACAATCAAGGAATAAATGTCCCTGATGCCGATATAAATCTACCTTCATTGATGCCCCAAGATATTCAGGATATCATCTTTGGGATCGAAAACGACTTTGATTTTATAGCGGCTTCCTTTGTGCGCAAACCCTCCGATGTTACCAATATAAGAAAAGTACTGGAGAAACACGGCGGAACGGATCTTAAAATAATTGCCAAAATCGAAAATCGGCAGGGACTCGATAATTTTGATGATATCTTAAAAGTAGCTGATGGGATCATGGTCGCCCGTGGTGATTTAGGCGTGGAAATACCTGTCGAAGAAGTACCCATTGTGCAAAAGGAACTGATCGAAAAATGCTATCGCTGTGGAAAACCGGTCATTACGGCGACCCAGATGTTAGACTCGATGATTAGAAATCCCAGACCCAACCGGGCAGAAGCAAGTGACATTGCTAATGCCATCTATGATCGAACAAGCGCCATCATGCTTTCGGGGGAAACGGCGATCGGGAACTATCCGCTCGAAAGCTTGATTGTCATGGGCAAGATTGCGGAGACCGCGGAAAAGGCGATGAATTATTGGGAGGCATTTTCTCGTACTACCTATGATTTAATGGGAAGCGTAACTGATGCAATCAGCCATGCTACCTGCACGACAGCGATGGATTTAAATGTGGCAGCCATTGTTGCTGTAACACAATCAGGTCATACGGCAAAGATGATTTCCCGCTTTCGGCCGGCTTGTATTATTATCGCCACGACGACCGTGGAAAAGGTCCAGCGTCAACTCTCCCTTTCTTGGGGTGTGCTCCCCTTCCTGGTGGATGAGGCTTTTACGACTGATACCTTATTTGAAATTGGCGAGCAGAAAGCTTTAGAATCTGGTTATGTGCAATGCGGAGATTTGGTAGTGATCACGGCTGGCGTACCGATTGGGATCAGTGGGACTACTAATACCATGAAAGTAAATATTGTGGGGAATGTGCTTGTTCAAGGAAACGGGATCCGGATGGGAACAGTTACCGGCGCTTTATTTGTCATGAAAAATGGCGAGGATGCAAAGAAAAATTTCAAAAAAGGTGATATCCTTGTGACCAAAACGACTGATAATGAAATGCTTCCGTTGATCAAAATGGCATCTGCCCTGGTCGTGGAGGAAGGCGGCGTCAATATACACGCGGCGATTGTCGGTTTAACCTTAGAAGTACCGGTAATTATTGGGGCAACGAATGCCACCAAAATATTGAAGAGTGGATCGACGGTGACGGTAGATTCGGATAAAGGAATCGTGTACTTTGGAGATAAAATAACGATCTGATGTCGGTGGCTACCACCATTAGAGATAAGGCTAAATGGTTAGGAGGTGGATAGAGTGAAGGTCATGATTAGAAGAATCTACAGCTTAGGATTTTTATTTGCGCTGCTGGCAGGGTTAAACACCTTTCTTGGGCATCAATACCATGAAACCCAGCTTCGGGCGGAAATAAAACGCAATATGACTTTTAAATTGGACTATATTATTGAAGGGATTACTTCCGACCTTGACCAAGTAGAAAACCTGATTCAGACGGCGGATACCATAATTAGAATGGAAGAAGATGAGACTAAACTACGCTGGTTTTTTCAGGAAATTTTAAACCAAAACAGCTCCTATCTTTCTATCTACCTGAGTACCCCAGAGAATAAGACGATTTATGCGAATGGTTGGGTTCCTCCGCCGGATCTGGATGCAAGGAC
>DOID01000141.1:10940-14497 GCA_003511465.1 Bacillota bacterium
ATTGTTGATATTTTTGATGTCAAAGACCATTCCATTTGGCGTGAACCAAGCGGACTAGTCTATGCCCGCTTACATGGGCTGGAGGCGGGGTATCTCCGTTGGCAAACCATAGATCGGCTTGGGATGGTGGTTGCAACCTTTGCACCGGTCAGCGACTTTATTGATCGACAAACCTTAACCATACAATTAGTGGTAATGATGGTCCTTTCATTCTTTGTGTTTCTTTTCGTTTTCTCTCTTTTCCATAAGAAACAAATTATTCAGCCCATCAAAGAATTGGATTATGACATCAAGGGAATTTCGGTGTATGATTTGACCTATCGTTTACCCGTTGAAGAACACCGTTACTTTGGAAGTTTGCGGCATGCGATTAATCTAATGCTCGAAAAAACGCAGGGTTATTGTGAGGATATTTGGCGCCAGCAAGAGGAACTTGAGGCGGCCTATACCCAGTTGGTTGCCAATGAACAACAGCTTCAAGCCCAATATGATGAGATTATGGAACATGAAGCTCAAATGCAGTATCTGGCCGATCACGACCCCCTAACCGGTCTTTTTAACCGGAGGAAATTCGCCGAGAACCTCAGAAGCTTACTGGAAGAGGGCCAGGTGGGCGCGGTTTTTATGCTTGATCTTGATGATTTTAAGAACATCAACGATACCCAAGGTCATGTTTTTGGCGATCAGGTTCTGCAATTCGTCGCCAAACAGCTTAGAAACATCTGTCCCCAAGCCACGGCCTATCGTTTTGGTGGAGATGAATTTCTGCTTCTTCTGGTAGGAGAAGATGATCCGGAAACGCTTCATCAGTGTATCGAGGAGATTTTCCGCAACTTAAAGGAAACCAGGACTATTGAGGGCAAAAGGTTACACCTGATGGTCAGTCTAGGTGCCGTGCGCTATCCCGCTGATGGAACGACGGTGGATGACTTGCTAATCAAGGCCGATATCGCCATGTATAATGCTAAAAGAGCCGGGAAGAGCCGTTACTTGTTCTTTGAAGGTAGCATGGCTGATACGTTTAGCCGGAAAATTCACATCGAGCGTATTTTATTGGAAACGATTCAAGCAGAAAGTTTTAGATTGGTTTACCAACCTGTGGTCAAGGCGAGTACTGGGGAGATCGCCTATTTTGAAGCATTAATTAGAATTCAGGGTAATCCCCTTTCTCCCGGTAAGTTTATCCCCATCGCCGAAGAGTCAAACTTGATTTTACCGATCGGGCGCTGGGTAATAAAAGAAGCCATTCGACAGTTGCTCACCTGGAAAAAGTCGGGAGTAAAGGTCAAACCGATCGCGCTTAACTTTTCAGCGAAGCAGTTTTACGATGAAGACCTGGTGGACTTCTTAGCGATGCAGTTAAACAAAGAAGGCGTTGATCCGGCCTTGATTGAAATTGAGATTACAGAAAGTGTTTTCATCGATAATCTGGAGGAAGTTACCCGAATAATTGAACGGATTAAAACCCTGGGCGTCAGGATTGCCTTGGACGACTTTGGTACAGGCTACTCATCGCTTAATTACATTACCCGCATTCCGGTGGACCGGATCAAACTAGACCGGCGCTTCGTTGAAAGATTAACAGAAAACATTTTAGTGATGAAAGGCCTGATTGCGATCGCCCATGGGTTAAAGATGGATGTTGTGGGAGAAGGGGTAGAAAAAAGTGAAGAAGCCCGCCTCTTGCGGGAGGTAGGTTGCGATTATTTCCAGGGCTATCTGCTCAGTATACCGTTGCCGCCGGACCAAGTAGAGCGCATCATGGATAATAACTATGGCGATCTTTTAGGTTATTTATAGATGATCACATCCACATTAAAATTGGGCAGCAGGAAATCATCCCGGTTTTCGATGCTGATTTCAATGGGTACCACCGTTTCGCCGTTCTCTGTAATCGCCAAGTCAGAACGGCGAATTACTTTTCCCGGATAGGTGCGACTGTAATCGGCAACCGGCGTGATGATGGCCTCGGTTCCGGGATGCACATCTTTGATAAATTCTTCGGCGAGATTGGCCTTTACGATTAAACTATCGAGGTTAATAATGCTGAAGATTTTGCGCTCGGCGGTGATGAGATCCCCTTCGGCATAGCCGATAGCAGAGACGACCCCGTTGGTAAGGTTGGAGATGAGTTCGTCATTACGGATAAAACTTTGGTCCAACTTTTTCCGGAGCATTTCTAACTTAGCCTCCAGGAGCTTAACCCGCTCCTTTTGGATGCCAAGACCATTTAACGTTAATTCAGCTTTTAAGTCTTTGAGCTCTGTTTCTTTTTCTGTTCTAATATGCGCATAGGAACGTGAGAGGTCTACCACGGTCTTTTCCAAGCTCGCTACTTCCTCGGCGGGAATGGCATTAACCTTCAATAACGCTTTTTTGGTGGCCAGATCCTGCTGGGCTTTTCTTAGATCAGATTTAATTTGGCTTAGTTCATAAGCACTCTCCTGCACCAGTTGTTTTTCTTTTTCGGTGATCTTGGTAGAAAGTCGAGCGATTTCACTTTCGATCTGTTTCAACTCATGGCGAGCCAGTTGTAATTCATATTCAGTAGCCCGGATCTCGGTGCGATATTCTTCGACCTCCAAAGCCAGGAGAGGTTGGCCCAAGGTTACTTTTTCCCCTTCTTGGACATAAAGTCGGCGGACACGGGCGGGGAAATCGATGTTGATATTCATTACCTCCGTGGGTTTGACCAGTCCAAAGGCTTCGATACTTGGCCTTTCCGGCGTTGCCACTGGTTCTGTGGTGACTGCGTCCGTAGTTGCTCCGGTCGATTTCAAGCTTGATTTTGACCGTGACAGGACCCCGATTAGAATTGCTACGACAACAAAAAACAGCAGGATAATTCCTTTTTTCTTCATTATTCCCACACCTTTCCGTCCCGTAAATTAATGATCCGTTGGCTGTAAGCGGCAGCTTCCATTGAATGGGTGACCTGGACAATGGTTTTACCTTGTTCCTGGTTGATCCTTTTGAGCAAGTCCATGATCCCCATGCCGGTTTTGGTATCTAAGTTTCCGATGGGTTCATCGGCCAGAATCAGATCGGGTTCGTTGATTAGCGCCCGGGCGATGGCGACCCGTTGTTGTTGCCCCCCCGATAATTCTCTGGGGGTATGTTGCCGCCGGTCGGTAAGTCCCACGGTCTCCAGGATCTCATCTAAACGGTGGCGGTAAGCTTTAAGCCGTTTGCCGTCCAGCAGAACTGGGAGCATGATGTTTTCTTCCACATCGAGGTTGGGGATGAGATTATAGAATTGAAAGACAAACCCTAAGGTTCGCCGACGGAGGATACTCTCTTCCCCGTCTCCCATCACTGCTAATTCTTTACCTTTAACCTTAATACTACCGGAGGTTGGTTTGTCGAGACTACCAATGAGGTAAAGCAGGGTGCTTTTCCCGGAACCGGAGGGTCCCATGATCGAAACAAACTCTCCTTCATTGATGGTTAGATTAATGTCTTTTAGTACTTCGACCGCCACGTTACCAAGGGAAAAAGTTTTACATAAATTGACGGTTTCGATGATGGGCGGCAAAAAATCACCCCTTTGCTTATTC
>DOID01000141.1:14617-17289 GCA_003511465.1 Bacillota bacterium
ATATATTGATAGCCCAACTCAAGCCAAACACTATATATTGTACCGGAATCTTCTTTAACGGACACAACGCAAAAAGCTTTATTCATACTTGATTGCATCCACGATATTCAGCTTAGAAGATTTAAAGGCAGGGCTGGTGGAGGCGGTTATTGTGATGATGATTCCGGCACCGATCGCCAAAAGGTAAAAGGAGAGGGAATGGTGAATCGGGATGTTCGTCGCCACAGCCTTGATAATTAATGGAGACAGCGAGATCAGGACATATCCGGACATGACACCAATGAGGCCACCGATTAAACCTCCGGTCAATGCTTCAATAAAAAACACCTTGATACTCTGCCTTTTACTCATACCGACCGAGCGGAAAATAGCGAGAGAACGTCGGCGCTCGAGAAAACTGATGATCAGATTATTGAAGACCCCGAAGATCCCGATGACCAAAGCCAAAAGGGCGAACCCCTTCAGCACATTAAAGATACTGGCGTTGGCTTCGATGTCGCCGGCTTTCATCTCGGACATTGTCGTCACATATGGATTACGTCTTTCGAAACGCTTTTTAATGGCAGCGGCGACCCCATCCGGATCTTTACTGGTCTTGATAAAAATATCATCATAGTACTGTTTGTTTAGATCCATCTTCAGGTAACGCTCGGCGATCAACGCAAAACTGCCGTTCCACATTAGGGAGTCAAAAAATCCAATGATTTGGTAGTTGCGTTCACCCCGGTTGGTTTTGAGTGTTAAAAGATCACCGGTTTGGACCTGGAGTCTCTCCCGGAGGGTATTGGTGATTAGAATATTGCGTCCGGTGTCCAGTTCGGCTAGTAGTTGCGGTTCGAGATCAAAGTCCCAATAATTAGGGTATTTATTTATATTAATCCCGTGCAGTAAATTAATGCGATCCTGCCGGTTGGTTATTTCAATCTGATTGGCGGAATAAATTCCATAGGTACCTTCTACCCCATCAATGCGCTGGAGGAGGGCTTCGGTTCCCCGGTCGGCGCGGGAGGTCCAGAACCAGATTGCAAAGTGGCCGTCGCGGTAGAAGTCAGTTAATTCTTCGGCAACACTAAAACTGATCGTACTAATCATTAATAAACTGGAAATGCCCAGAGCGAGCAGGGAGATGTTATTGAGTACACTCTTATTTCCCCGTAGGTTTTTGGCGGCTAGGATTCCTTCGTTCCCGAAGATGTGAAGGTAAATCCGGGTAAAAACCTTCAAAAAGAGGTTGGTCAGCGTTGGTGTCAGATAGATGAAGCCAATCACGGAGGCAAAAAGCAGAACCATGCTGACCGGAAGGAAAAGCCGGAAGGGGATATAGGGGGGGAGGAAAAGAGCGCTTCCGACCAAGATGAACCCAACGATGGGCTTCCACCGTTTCCGCTTCCGGCTTTTGCTGATGGAATTAAAGATAATGTCTTTCACGGGGGTTTTTACAATTTTCAAGATCGGCCATAACGAACTAAAGAAGGCGATCGCGATGGCCAACATTAAAGCGTTACCTAAGTACCGTGGTGAATATTGGATGGTGACGGCTACCGTTTTCATAAAAGTTGGCTGAATTGCGATCATAATGAGGTAAAGAAGGCCAATGCCGAAAGCGCATCCCAGAAGTCCACCAATTAGTCCGTACATGAGACTCTCAGTGAGCAGTACCAGATTGGTCATCCGTCGGGTAGCGCCGATACTACGAAAGGTTCCGATTACCGGCAACCTTTCCCTGGTAATGACTTTAAAAGAAGTATAGATAATGTAGACTGCCATAAAGAGAACGACCGTCCCCATTATTTGGAAAGTAATAGTCAAAGATTTAGTGTATTCCTCCAGCTCACGCCCTGTAATGGTTTCGCTGACTTGATAGCGGGGGTAGGCGGCGGCTAGTTTTGCTAATAGTTCTTCCTTCACAACGGGGTCTTTCGCTTTGAGGTAGAGGATGGACACTTGCCCCCGGACGCCCAGGATCGAAGCCAGTGTATCAAGGGGAACAACGGCGGTGATATTTTGCCCGTCATATTGAAAAGGGCCAACCGATTCCGCCAGGGCAGCGACGAAAAATTTACGCTTACTGCCAAACAGTTCAAGCTCCAGATAATCGCCAAGCTTAAAACCATATTCCTCTGCGGTTTGCTTACTGAGGATCACCTTGTTCCCTTGAAAGGGATCGAGGTTAGTTTCGCTGGCGAGGACGAAGGGGTTTAGCATTTGCAATTCGGGGAGCGTAAAACCTTGGATAAAGAGGCGTAAAGTTTCTTGGTTAATTTTGAGATTAGCACCTGTTTCGATCGAACCGGCAAGATAAGCATAGTCATCTGCGAACTGCTCCGCCCGGTTCCGGTAAAAAAAACTGGAAGGGGAATCCTGGTTGGGATAGATCATAAGATCAGCGGTCCCGTAATAAACCCGCATCCTTTCCACAAACATGTCCTTGGTCGTATCAGCAAGGGCTTCTGTCGCAAAGTATAAAGCAGCGGAGAGCATGATGGAGACGAGGATGAGGATGGTCCGTAGCTTTTTCTCCCAAATGTTTTTTAAAACAAACTTAATAATGATGGACAAAGTAAGCCGCCTATTTCTTCCTCATTTGCCTAGGTGCATCAGGCAAAGGGATAAATGAATAATTACAATTTATTATATTATATCGAAACAATGTTTACCAGAAAAGGGGGAAG
>DOID01000036.1:0-1832 GCA_003511465.1 Bacillota bacterium
TTTACGACAGCGCAAATGGCTCAACCCAAGCTTTTTGCGTTGTATCCAGCTAAAAAAGTTTGGTACAATATATAGTGTTTAACTTGTTTTAGGCTATCAATATATTGTGCCAAAATACTTAAATCAATTAACAACGCAAAAAGCCCAACCCTTTCATGATAAAGTGCCGGGAATCACCCATGATCCGGTCAATCTCAGCTAGGTGAAGGAGGTCTGTCCGCGGCTGGGCCGGCGCTCCATCCTTTTGCGCAAGACTTAAAGGAAGATCCACAGTCAACGGCAAAGGGGCCGACAATTGTTTAATCCCAGCCCAAACCGGAGAGTAATCAATGGACCCTTGGCCGATTGCCGTCCACTGCCACATCCCATCCACTTTTGCCGCATCCTTAAGGTGAAGATGACCGACGGCCTCCTGGATTTTCTTAAAATCGGCAGCCGGATCAACTGTCCCACGGGAATTAATTAAGACATTACCAAAATCATAGTTGAGTAATACCAAGTCCGTTGGAAAGCGTCTGACTGCTTCTACCGCTGCTGATCCATAATCGACGATATCACCGTGGGTTTCTAAACCTATTCTTAGATCGATGTCTTCGGCATGACGGATCAGTTTCTCCATGTTATGGAGAAACTGATCCAACCCGGACGGCGCTCCAGCCTTAGTATTTATAATCGAAGCGCCGATCACTTTCGCAAAATCCATCCGTGGTAAAAACAAGTCTACCGCATCGGACCGGTTTAAATAAAGGTGGGCAGAGAAAGCGGTGCTTTTTAGACCGTTCTGGTTCATCATCGATTTAACTTCCGCCGCATGCTTGGTCGTCAACTGCTCCTGACTGATGTGCTCGACCAAACCATACATCGCCGCAATTTCTACCCTCCGGTACCCCAAGGCGGCAATATGCTCCAAAGCGGTGCTCAAAGCATAGCCACCATAAGCCGAAGTATTAGCAGCAAGTAGTTCTGCATAACGGTCCATGCATCATCATCCCTTTCTCTTTTTCCGAATTTTATTTTTCCCCTTCGGCTTTAGCCGCTTTCGCCGCATCCAAGCAACGATTATAATTGTCCTTCGCCAAGTAACCGGGGATGAAAACGGTCGCCAATTTCATCTCAGTATAACCGGTATTAATCATCTGATGTTTTTCTCCGGCCGGTGCCCACAAAACCATATCAGCGCAAATCGGGGTTTCTTCACCGTCATGACGGCAAATCCCTTCACCGGTTACAATATAGATCAGTTCTGGACGGTCATGGGTATGATAATCGGTCCGACCCTGTGGTGGTAACAGCGCATGGCTGAAAGTTAATTCAGCGACATCTTCCTTATCCGGTGCCATCAGGACCTTAATCCGGCGTTGATACGGGGCGGGGATCTCGACTCCTTGTTCTTCCCAAGCTTTTACTAATTTCATTGCTCATTCTCCTTTACTGTTTAAATTTACGGATAAAACATTTTTAACTGGCGGTTTTGGCCTCGCGCCCAAAGATATTCTGCACCAAACTGGTTCCGGTATATAAGAGCATTAATACGGCAGCGACCAAAACCGGAAAATACCAAAGGGTTTGTGGCCATTGAAGCTGGGCGCTTCTTTTAAGCGTTCCGATATGCATCAGCACCAAACTGGAACGGAAGAAGACTACTTCAAAGAATAACATCAAAAGATCAAGCATAATTTGATACGGTTTTTGTAAGCGCGGGTTTTTCGCCACATACTCATCCAGCACTCCCGCCCGTAAATGCCCATCATCGCGTACCATGAGGGCGCCACCAAGGAAAGCAAGCCAAGTAAAGACCATCGTCACAATCTCATCGGGGGTGGCCAGCCACC
>DOID01000036.1:1977-11011 GCA_003511465.1 Bacillota bacterium
CCAGCCACCATAAACACCAGGACTAAAACCAGCAACTCAGTGAAACGCTTCAGTAAATTATAGAGACCCCTCTCCAATCTGGCTAACATCTTTTCATCCCCCCTAGCTCATCATCAGATTGGGTAAGTACATCACAACGGACGGAACAAAAGTGATTAGTAACAGGATAATAAGTAGCGCCACGATATACGGCCAAACCTCTTTCACCAGCTCAAAGAGGGGAACTTTACTTACATTAGCGACCGTGAACAGGCAAATGCCGAAAGGCGGAGTCAATTGCCCAAGCATCAGATTTAAGGTCATCACCACACCAAAATGAACCGGATCCATCCCCAATTTGGTAACAACCGGGAGCAAAATAGGCACTGTCAACAGCATAATACTGAGCGTCTCCATAAAACAACCCAGGAGCAACAGAATGGCATTGATGATCAGGAGGACGACCACCGGATGTCCGGCCAGCTGTCCAAAGGCCCCCACCACCTTCTCCGGAACATGCATTAATGTCAGCGCATGGGCATAAGCCGTTGAAACAGCCATCACAAAGAGGACCGACACTGTGTTCTTAACTGTCTCCCAGAGGGCTGGCGGTAAATCCGACAATTTCAAGTCTTTGTAGATAAATAAGCCAAGAATCAGTGCATAAGAACAGGCGACTACGGCAGCCTCGGTCGGAGTAAAGATTCCGCCTAAAATACCACCCATCAGAATAAGGAGCGAGCCGGCTCCGGCGATCCCATCAATTATACAGCGGAATAATTCCCGACCGCGCAGCTTAAGCTGGCTCCGTGGATATTGTCGTGCTACTGAGGTGAAATAAACCGCTAACATCATTCCTAATCCCATCAGGACCCCGGGGACAAATCCGCCTAAAAAGAGGCGACCCACGGAAACACTGGCCATCGCCCCATAAACCACCAGCGGAATACTGGGCGGAATCACCGGACCAATCGTCGCCGAAGCGGCTGTAACCGCGGCGCTAAATTTCTTATCATAACCAGCCGAGGTCATCATTTCAATTTCGATTAAACCAATTCCGCTGGCATCAGCGACCGAGGAACCGGACATCCCCGCGAACAACATACTATTCAAAATATTCACCTGCCCCAAGCCGCCACGATATCTACCCACCAGTAACTGGGAGAACTTGGTAATCCGTTCGCTCATCCCGCTGGTGTTCATCAGTTGCGCCGCCAGGATATAGAAGGGAATGGCTAAAAGCACAAAAGAGGTGCTCCCAGAGTACATACGCTGGGCAAGAACAGTAACAGTATTCCAGGCATCGCACAAATACAAGGCCAGCATCGCTGAGAGTCCTAGGGAGAAAGCGACCGGGACTCCAACAATCATCAGCACGACTAAAACACCAAACACTAATAAAACGTCCAAATCTTCACCTCCAAGGTTGTTATGGGCATGGTTTTCTGTTTGCTCTAGGCTGGACAAGTTTTAAGTACTTAAAAGGGGGGCAGGTCGCGCCCCCCAAATCCAGGAGGTTACTCCTTAGCGAGCTGCTTCCACGTATTCCAAAAACTCGGCGGTGAATTTCTCACCGGCAAATTTCGCGATCGGGGCAATCGCCGGCTCAGTTTTGTCCCGGAAAGCTCCTAGGTCCGGATAAGTAACAATCATCCCCTTGGCTTTCATTTCGTCGATCAAGCCCTGTTCGGATTCAGCGGTCAGTCTCCGTACCAATGGTGCCGCTTCGATGGCAGCATCCTTTAGGATCTTTTGGTAGTTGGACGGCAGGCGATCATAAACCCGCTTACTCATAATCAGCATTTCACTATTATAGGAATGGTTGGTAATTGCCAGGTATTTTTGACTTTCGTAGAATTTTTGGTCATAAATCGTTGAAATCGGATTGCATTGCCCGTCGACCACCCCTTGGGCTAATGCCATGTACAATTCAGGGAAGGCGACCACTGTGTTATGGGAACCCAAAGCTTTAAAGGTCTCCTGCAACTGCATTTCACTGGGAACGCGCATCTTCAATCCTCTTAGATCTTCCGGAGTATTAATCGGACGTTTACTATTAGTGATCGCCCGGAAGCCCCATTCCCAGTCGCCTAATACCATAAAACCTTTCTTCTCAGCCTTCTCCGCCAGCAATTGCCCGGCTTCACCATCTAAAGTACGGTGGGCGTGATCGAAGTCTTCAAATAAGAAAGGAATCATGACTACCGCATATTCGGGCACAAAAACCTGTAGTTGCCCGGAAGTGCAGAGCCCAAGGTCTACAGCGCCAACGGCGATTTGTTCGGTAAATTCAGGAGCTGAACCAAGGGTGGCGTTGGGGAAGATCTGGATCTTCACGGCTCCGTTGGTCTTCTCCTCCACGGTTTTCTTGAAAAGCAACGCACCTTGATGGATGGGATGACCTTCATTACAAATATGAGCGAGCCTCAAAGTATAATTTCTTGTGGCCCCCATTGTCGACGGTACAATCAGAAGTGTAAGCAGTAGCATAAAAACAACCATGACGATTAGACTTTTTTTACTGAACATCTCCACTTTACCTCCTTAATTCCTTTTTATAAATGGATTGAACCGTAGCAACTTTATTCTCCACACTCACCCCCTTTAACGCCCTCTTGTAAATGACTTGTTGAGGAGCGGACAATTAAATCCGGTTTTAATTTAAGATGTTGTAAGGGAATCGCTTCCGGTTTTTGTCCTTCTTCATCAGGCCATAGCGGAGGCGGCGTATTTCGTTTTTTAATCCGCTCCAGGAGGATTTCCGCAGCCATCTGCCCCATCTGGTATGTATGTTGGGATACGGTCGTCAGCGGCGGGGTTACTAAAGTGGTCCATTCCGTGTCATCGAAAGTAACCAGAGACAACTGCTCCGGGATGCCAAGTCCCATCTCTTGAAACGCTTGGTAAGCGCCTCGGCTGAGGCGACCACTGCCGACAAAAACAGCTGTTGGTTTGGTAGCGCCGGCGAAGAGTTCCTTGGCCATCTGATACCCGGAATCCGGGTGGAAGCTACCGGTTTTTAGCAAGCTGGGATCAGGCGTAACCCCGGCCTCTTGAAAAGCCCTTTTGCAGCCAGACAACCGGTCGGCATAAGTCGAGACGGTGGTCGGTCCGATAATCGTACCAATTTTAGTATGGCCTAGATCAAGCAAATGGCGAATACCCATATAAGCGCCAAGTTCGTTATCACTCTCCACCAGATCTGCCTCCACCTCGGCGCTGCGGCGGTTAACAAAAACAGTAGGGATCCCCATTTCCTCCAAATTTGCTTTTAAATCCTCAATCCCACTGGTCGGGGAGATGATGAGTCCGTCTACCCGGTGCTGGGCAAGGCTATCCAGATACCGTTTGGTTTTCGAAGAATCTTCATCATTGTTGCAGACCATCACAATATATCCAGCTTTAACGGCCACATCTTCAATCCCGCGGACAATGGGAGCGAAAAACGGGTCGGTAATATCGGAGATCAACACACTCAAAATTTGCGTGCTTTTCGTCACCAAGGACTGGGCAATCCGGTTGGGGTGATAGTTTAATTCCTGAATGGCCTGGCAAACCCTTTTTGCAGTTTCCGGGTTCACCCGCCGGGACTTATTGATGACATAAGAGACCGTAGCAATGGAGACGCCGGCTTTTTGCGCAACATCTTTAATCGTAGCCATTCTTCTTAACTCCTTGCCTGTTTTAAAGCGGATTTTAAATAGGTGATACTCCGCTCGACCCATTCAGCTTCATTCTGGATGGTGGCTTCAACGCTATTTTGGTAAGGAGGCCATAATTCCAGAATGATATTGATCGCGCGGTTATTTTGGTTAAGAAGTTCGATTACGTCCGGGACATTAAGCCGACCTTCCCCCGCCGGTTTTCCGGTCACTAAGTAGCCCATTGCAGTATCAATCCGGGCAATTGCAAAGTCTTTAATATGTAGATTTAAGACATAAGGTGCCAGCGTATTCAAAACTACTTCCGGTCCCTCTAAGGCACCGAAATTATTTACAGTATCTAAACACACCCCCAAAGCGGGGTGGTCAATTTTCCGAATTAAATCGGCGAGTTCAGCAGCAGAATGCCGTTCGTAGTTTTCCAGCGCAATTACTACCCCCGCGGCGGCAAAGTCAGGTAGAACTTCCCGCAGCCAGGCTTCGATCTGTGCCAAGTCAGGCTGGGATTCAACCGTATGGGTTAAAGTTCTTAGTAACCCGGAGTTTAAGAATTTGGTAATCGCCAAATATTGGCGAAGATGTTCCGGCTGCACACCCCGGGTTCCAATTTCCAACTTAATCCCGTATTCGTCGGCGGTATTCCGTAGTTCTTCTAGTTCAGCGGTACTAAGCCGATGGAGTGGTAAGTTATCGGCAATTTGCACCACATCAACACCTAAGGTCTTAGCCTTTTCCAAAAGTCCAACGGCAGTTAACGGATTTTTCGGTATTGGATAACCGGGAACCCCAATCGCCCATGGATATGACCATGAACTAATACCAAGTTGCTTAATCAAGCTAATTACCCCCTCAACATCCGTTATTATTTAATATCTAAACGCTTATCTAAACGTTTAGTTAAACGTTTAGATATAACTTACCATTTCTCGGCCTATTTGTCAAGATTTTTCGCAAAAAAAGTCCTCAGTTTTGCTGCGAGGCAAAACTAAGGACTTTTTTCTCTTATGGAAAGCTTCTGTAAAAATGCTTGGTGCTGGAATCACCGAATATTTTTCTCTAGCGGCAGGTAAGTTTGATAGGTATAGGTTAACTTGCTCTTACCCTGCGGCCAGACCCGTACTTCCCAGTTCAGTTCCGAGGTGGGATTAGGGCCGGCTTGTAAAACGGCCTTTTTAGCCGCAGCCCCACCTTCCCCGATCGCAGTTACTTCCCCGGGAACTTGGTGACTAACCTTCAGCTTAATTTCAGTATCTTTGGTATTTTCAACCTCGATTTCACCGCGGATCCGCACAAAAGCATATTCCGTACCCTGCACCACCATTTGCCCTTGGATCCGTTCAAATTCGACTTCTTTTGCTGTTACGTTAATCCCCGGTTCCGTCATCACCTTAATTTCACCACTCTGGTTAGGGGCTATGTAGGGGAACTCGCCCATCCCCAGAGGCCGATCGGCCATCGTCAGCATTACCCGTCCATCAATCCAGGGGATGGAAGAGTTATTATAGATCCGATATACTTTCCAAACCGGTTCGATAGCCACTTCCGTGCTATAGAGGGGCCGGAAAAGCCGAACCTGATATAGGGATTCCGCCCGGACCGCGCCCCGAAAGAGCGGCAATAAAATCCGTTCTCCTTTTTTAAGGGTGACGGGATTTTTTGTTTTATACATAATCAAGGACGCGGTTTCCACCGTTTCCAGATTAGCCGCATAGGACATTTTTTCACTCTGAACCCCCATCGCCGTGAGCTGACCACGTCTGGCTACGGTATCCTCCCCAGGCGAGAAGATCACCAGCGGAGACAAGGCGGGTGGGAACTGGGGACCCTTTTCGGCAAGATAAACCGTGGTGTTGACCAGATCGGCGGCTTCATTGGTCACCACTCCCGAAAAGGATAATTCTCCGCTGTTTTCCGACTGTAGGTTGATGATATACTCCGGGCTCCAAGCTAAGCCGTGCTGTAAGTAACTGATTCCCACCGGATAGGCTCCACCCTGAAACGCCGCTTCACGGAACCTAAGGCGTATTTTACCGGCGTAATCGGTTTTTTCCTTATGTAAATCCACCGGTTCTAAGAAATGGTACGAGCTAATCAAATCCAACGGATATATGTCATCAACATTAATTCCCTCAGGATTGGTCACCCCCACTACCAAATAATCCGGATCAACAAAACCTTTCAACACCCCGGTAACCACTTCCCCATGAACCGATAGTTGGATTGATTTACCCGTGTTTTCCCGAAATAGTTCCGGGAGATCGACAATGGGTTGCTCCGTAAGCACTTGATCCCGGGAGGCTAGAACCTGCTCCAAAACCAAACCCGGATTCGGGGAGTATACTTTAAGACTTCCACTTAAGGCCGGTGGCAGCAAATCAAGGACACACTCGCCGTTTTTTGGGGCGATCTCACCTTCCCGAACCAAATAGGCCAAACCATCGGGGTAAATCACGGTTTCAATAATCGGCGGCTCAAACCCGGCCTGCACCCCTAGGCCCATCGCCAGTAGCGAAACGGCGACTAATGCCAGCACCAACCTTCTTCGTATCTTCATCATCACATCGCCCCTTTTACTTTGGACTTTTTACGTCGTCATTAGCTTTAATTAACCCGATCCAATATATTATACAACGCCAAAAGCTTAGATTGGTTTCCTACAAATTCCTGCCTTTTTAATATTCCGTCTGACAGCTGATAAACCTTCTTAAAGAAAAACCTTTACCCTTCCTTGGTCCAATCCGCGGAATCAAGCATGATCGTAACCGGTCCATCATTGACCAGTTCCACTTCCATTTCGGCGCCAAAGCGTCCAGTCGCCACCATAATCTCCCTGGCCCGGAGCGCCGCAATAAACTGTTCATAGAGTTCTACGCTCTGCTCCGGCGAAGCGGCGGCCAGAAAATTCGGCCGTCTTCCCTTCCGGCAGTCGGCATAGAGCGTAAACTGGGAAACAACCAGCACCGCCCCGTTCACCTCGAGAAGAGATCGGTTCATTTTTCCCTGATCATCTTCGAAAATCCGTAAATTAATCATTTTCTCCGTGAGCTGCCGGACTTCCGCCTTGCCGTCCCCGTGGCCAATCCCCAGCAAAACCAATAAACCGGGGCCAATCTCACCGGTAATTTCCACCTCCACCCGTACCCGGGCGGAACTGACTCGTTGGATTAATGCACGCATCGCCTACTCCTTATTTGGGCTTTTTTAACTCTTTCTCTTTCTTGATTTAGTAACTCGGAAAACCTTCCGTACCCCTTTAATAGTTCGTAATTTACTGACCAGTTCTGTCGCTTCATTGAGGTGACGGACTTCAATGGTGAAATCCAAAGAGGCTAGTCCATTGTCGGTGCGTACATTGACTGCGCTAACATTGATCTTCATCAGCGACATCAAATTCATGATGTCAACCAGTAGGTCATTGCGATCAATCGCTTCCACTTCAATGGTCAGCGGGTATACCCCCACATCATCCATATCCCACTCGACGCGGATAAAACGTTCGGTGTCCTTCGGTAGATTAGGGCAATCAAGCCGATGGATGGCCACCCCTTTCCCTCTAGTAATGTAACCGATGATCTCGTCACCGGGAACCGGGTTACAACAGCGGGAATACCGGACCATCAGGTTAGAAACTCCCTTGACTTTTACGCCACCCGGCCGCCCTGGCGGTTTTTCCCCAGGTAGAAACGGTTGTTGCTTTTTCTCCGGTTCTTTGACGGCCACCAACTTGGCAGCGACTGCTCCCGAGGTCAGCTTCCCGTCGCCCACCGCAAACAGGAGATCTTCACCTTGCACAAATCCCAGCCGCTCCGCAACCTCTTGCAAACACTCGGATCTTAAGTAAACCTGTGGTTCATAACCAGTCTTCTTTAGTTCCCGTTCCAACT
Source organism: Bacillota bacterium (assembly GCA_003511465.1). Taxonomy (GTDB): domain Bacteria; phylum Bacillota; class UBA4882; order UBA10575; family UBA10575; genus Capillibacterium. Next base: position 9,503 of record DOID01000036.1, read on the forward strand.
GCTCCCGGGCTAACAGCGTATATTCTTCGCGACTTTGTTCCCGCAGCCATTGGCGGATCCGGCTTTTGGCCTTCGAAGTCACCACGTATTTCAACCAGTCTCGACTGGGCCCAGCCGCTTGTTTTGCCGTGAGAATTTGGACGATATCACCGTTTTGTAACTTATGATCAAGGGGAACCAACCGCCCGTTTACCTTCGCGCCGACGCAACCGTGGCCGATATGGGTATGCACGCTATAGGCGAAGTCAACAGAAGTCGCGCCTGCTGGTAAACTTTTGACATCGCCTTTTGGGGTGAAAACAAAGACTTCATCCTCAAAAAGGTTAACTCGCAGGTTCTCTAGGAACTCGTCCGCGTCACTGGCTTCACCCTGCCACTCTAGTAGATGTCGCAACCAAACGATCTTCTGGAGCATCTCTTCATCACGAACCGTCTTTCCTTCTTTATAACGCCAGTGGGCAGCAATCCCGAACTCCGCCACCTGATGCATCTGCCAGGTGCGAATCTGGATCTCCAGTGGCGCGCCTTGGTTACCCATGACAGTGGTGTGCAAAGACTGGTACATATTGGACTTTGGAACCGCGATGTAATCTTTAAAACGACCAGGGATCGGTTTCCAGAGCGTATGCACCACCCCGAGGACTTCGTAGCAATCCTGGATGGTGTCGACCACCACCCGTAAGGCCATCAGATCGTAAATTTCCGAAAAATCCTTGTGTTGATTAGCCATTTTCTGATAGACACTAAATAAATGCTTAGGCCGGCCTTGAATATCGGCCTTGATCTTTAACTCAGCCAGGTGTTCCGCCAAAGCTTTAATGTTCTCTTCAATCTCCCGTTCCCGTTCGGATCTTTTGAGCGCGACCTTCTCAACCAGCTCGTAATATTTCTCCGGTTCCAAATAGTGAAAGGCAATATCTTCCAATTCCCATTTCATCCGGTACATCCCGAGACGGTGAGCTAAAGGGGCATAGATCTCCAGGGTTTCCCGGGCGATGCGTCGACGGCGTTCCGCCGGAAGATACCGTAAAGTACGCATGTTATGCATCCGGTCGGCCAGCTTAATCATGATCACCCGGACATCCTTCGCCATGGCGAGGAGCATTTTTCGAAGGTTTTCCACTTGCTGCTCTTGTTTGTTCTGGAAAACAATTTTACTTAGTTTCGTCAGTCCGTCAACTAAGGAGGCCACCTCATTACCGAACTGATTGGTGATCTCCTCCAAATCAATCTCCGTATCTTCAACCACATCGTGGAGGAGAGCCGCAATGACCGACGTAGGATCCAGACCCATCTCCACCAAGATGTTGGCAACCGCCAAGGGATGGGCAATATAGGCTTCCCCCGAATCGCGGAGCTGTCCCTGGTGGGCTGTTTCCGCGAAGGAGTAAGCCCGCTTGATCTCCTCCCGGGCTTCCGGACCGAATTTTTCTGCTTTCTCGAGCAAATCCCCAATCGTCATTAAGCTTCACCTTTCAACTAGGGCCTTTTGACAATGCAAAAAGCCCT
>DOID01000036.1:11199-14979 GCA_003511465.1 Bacillota bacterium
CAAAAAGCCCTCAACTAACTTCCGGAAGTTGTAAATCCTTCAAAACCAACTGTAGTTGGTTGTTCCATTCATTTTTTTCAAGATTAAAGGCTAAATCCACTTGTTTAACCCCTGCTAATTCGGGCATCAAGGTACCAAAATTGAAACCAATCGCCTCGCAGGTCACCGGACCGCCCGCGACTTTTAGTTTCAGATGTTTCGCCTCCTTACCCACGCCATAACAGGCCAAGAGATCAAGACCCCGACAGGCCAGAACCGGCTCGGGGTTGCCTTCCCCGAATGGTTCTAAGCGGGCCAAATCCGCTAATAGCTCCTTCGTCACGGCTTCCACCGGAATAACTTCCTCTACTTCCAGCGCCGGCGTTAACAGTTCTGAGGAGAGTCTAGCCTCCGCCACCGCCGTAATGGCTGCCTTGAACTCCTCCAGACGGTTCTTCTCCAGTTCAAGCCCTGCGGCAAATTCGTGGCCGCCGTATTTTGTTAAACAGTCGGCACATTCTGCTAAAGCCCGAAAAAGATTAAACCCGGAAATACTACGGCCGGAACCGCGGGCGTTCTCCCCTTCTAAACTTAAAAGCACAGTCGGCCGGTAATACTTCTCCGTTAACTTTGAAGCCACAATCCCGATCACACCGGGATGCCATGCCCCAGCCAACACTATAACCTTACCCACCGGACCGGACGCCGCAATTGCCCTTTCCGCTTCTTGCCAAACCTGTCCTTCAACCCGTTGCCGTTTCTGATTCACGGTTTCCAGCCAAGCCGCAAGTTTACGCGCCCGTTCCGGATTCTCCTCCAGCAAAAGACGGAGCGCTTGCGCGGGATCGTGCAAACGACCCACCGCATTCAGACGGGGTGCCAAGATATAACTGACGTGGCCGGCATTGGGCTTCTTCCCGGTCAATCCGGCTTGATCCAGCAAGGCCCGGAGTCCGATATTCTTCGTGTCGGCCATTTGGTGGAGACCTTCTTTTACTAAGACCCGATTCTCCCCCAGCAGCGGGACAACATCGGCAATGGTCCCCAACGACACCAGATCTATATTCTCCCATAAACCTGTTTCCAACTCCGGTCGACGCTCAGTTAACCCCTGAAGCAGTTTAAAGGCGACCCCCACTCCCGCCAGATGCGGATCGGGGTACGCGGGGGATAGTTTCGGGTTAATGATCGCAGCCGCCGACGGAAGCTGCGCCCCGGGTTCATGGTGATCCGTCACAATCAGACCCACGCCCTGCTGCGCCAGGTAGGTCGCTTCCGTAACCGCTGTGATCCCGCAATCCACGGTGATTACTAACCGACAACCGTGTTTTACGGCTTTCGCCAAGGCTTCCTGATGCAAACCATAGCCCTCGGTCAATCTTTTCGGTAGGTAATAAAGGATATTTCCGTTGTTCAGCGGACGCAGAGTGCGCAAAAGGAGGGCAACGGCTGTAATCCCATCAGCATCGTAATCACCATAGATTAAGATCCGTTCCTGACGCTCAAGGGCTGAGTCCAGGAGATCAACTGCTGCTTCCATCCCGTCGAGCAGAAAGGGAGAAGGTAGATCCGCCTTTCCACCATGAAAAAATAAGGCAGCCTGCTCACGGGTGGTAATCTTCCGTTTGCTAAGGATCCGGGCCAGGATGGGAGAAAGTCCAAACTCCGCAATTAACTCGGGAGAACAATGCTCGTCGCTGGTGCTAATCTTCCACTTCTTGGGGCGAATCTTCTACACCTCCAGGTTCTTTCACCGTGCCTTGATGGTTTGGCGCTTGTTGATTACCTGCTTTTTCCGGGATTGGCTCTTCCACCAGATTGGTCTCGGATTTTTCACACTGTTCATCTCTTCCGCCCAGTCTGAATATGCCTTTTTTCCCAGTCTTGCCATCAGTCCGCGTCTTCAGTTTGCTGCTTGCTTGGTGCACCAAGCCGAGACTTCCTAAGGCAACTGCACCGATTAAAATACAGATTAAAATCACCAACCCAAAGGACGCCTCAAATTGCCAGTTTAAAAAATAGATCGTCACCGGATTGGCGTTTTGCAAGGCAAAAGTCGCGACTAAAACGGCAAATAAAAGGGTCAGGATAAATAAGAATTGCATTCAACCACCTCCAGATTTTGAGGTTAATAAGTATATAATTTCGGCACAAACCCAACTTCTCCTTCCGGATCAGCCGCACTACCCTAGACCTTCAACCAAAAAGAAGGCCTTTGGCGCTAAAAAAGTAAAAAACCCTCCCGGTCAGGAAGGGTTTTTAACGTAAATCTAAATTATTTTCCGGTTGCCGTGGCAACTTTTGCCGCGCGACTCCTTTTTTCTGCACTGGTTTTCCAAATCGACCACAGCGGAGTGGCCATAAAGAGGGAGGAATAGTTTCCTATTGTCAGACCAATGAGCAGCGCCAGCATAAAGTCGCGAATCGACGGACTACCCACCAGATAAAGGACTAACACTGCCAGAACCGTGGTGGCTGAAGTATTCAAGGTCCGCCGCATACTTTGTAACAGTGAGAGGTTGACAATTTCATCATAGGTTTCGTCTTTCGTCTTTGACTTCATGTGCTCCCGGATCCGGTCAAAAATGACAATCGTATTGTTGATCGAATAACCAATGATCGTTAACGCCGCCGCGACAAAGTTCATATCGATCTGTTTCTCAAGCAGGGCAAAGACACCAATAATCACCAACACATCATGGATCAGGGCGGCCAGTCCAACGACGCCGGATTTAAATTCAAACCGGATCGCAATATAGATCAACATCAACGCCCATGCAATAACCACCGCATAGATGGCGTTCAACAGCATTTCTTTCCCGATGATTGGTTCGACCTGGTTAATCTGGACGGCAGCGTCCTCGTCAAGCGGGCCAAAGGCAGCATCCAAAGCTTCAAGCACGAGGTCTTCTTCAACCTGACTGATAAAACGGGTTTGGACTAGAACCCCATATTTTTGTGTTCCGGTCTCCGGGTCTAAATAATTGTAAGGTTGCGGGGGACTAATCTCTAAATCAAAAGCGCGCAACTCCTCCGTGTCTAGTGCGGCCAATACTTCCGTCGATGTAACCTTTTCCTGGAGCGGGAAACGGATATTGGTACCGCCGGTAAACTCGATCCCAAAGTTCAAGCCTTTTACCGCCCAAATTCCAATACTGAAGACGATCGCGCCTAATGCAATAAATAAAAAGAGTTTCTTGTATTTCATTAAATTCATCCGCTTCACCCCCTAACCTCATATTTGGCAAAAAACCGCTCCGGTGCTTTCCCAACCCAGATTTCCAGGATGGTTTTACTGACAAATAACGCAGTAAACATACTGGCCAAGATACTGACCGCTAACGTAACCGCAAAGCCCTTGACCGCGCCGGTGCCGAAGAAATATAACACGGCAGCCACCAGCAAGGTCGTAATATTCGAATCCAGAATGGTCACATAAGCCCGGTCAAAACCACTATTCAAGGCGGAACGCATCCCTTTACCGGAACGAATTTCATCCTTAATCCGTTCAAAGATAATGACATTGGCGTCAACCGCCATCCCGACCCCTAAAATCAAACCAGCAATCCCTGGGAGGGTCAACACCCCACGGAAAAGCGCAATTGAACCTAGGACCAGTAAGGTATAGACAGATAACGCTAGATTGGCAACGGTGCCCATCCGTCCGTAGAAGATAATCATAAAGATAAAGACCAGTAGGATGCCGATGGCACCGGCGATTAAACTTAACTTAACCGTTTCTGTACCCAGCGTCGGCGCTACTTGCGTCACCAATACCGAGCGGAGAGAGATCGGTAACGC
>DOID01000036.1:15119-16392 GCA_003511465.1 Bacillota bacterium
CCGGATTTCATTAAGATGGCGTAGTCTTTGGCTTCCTGGAGCGTGGTCCCGGACCCCATATTGATCTGGGCGCTTCCGTTCGGGATCGGCTCGGAGATGATCGGCGCCATTAATTGTTCTTCATCTAAATAAATCCCCAGGATTGCATTGACATTTTCCGTCGTGATCTGCTCAAAAAGCTTAGCTCCGGATTTCCCAAAACTAAGGTTGATCACTGGAGTATTGTTTTGCGGGTGGTATCCGGCTTGTGCATCTTCCAGATCGGTTCCGTACATCACAATTTTGTCATTATTAAGACGGAAATTGAGCCGACCGGTGGATTTAAGCAGACGTTCCGCTTCCGCCTGGGACCGCACCCCAGGAAGCTGGACTTCGATCCGGTGCTTCGTCTGATCTAAACGGACCACAGTTTCCGAAAGCCCGGAAGAATTGATCCGATTTTCAATAATCACTTTCGCTTGGTACAACGCATCAGCTGGGAAATTTGCTGGGTCTTCTTGAACCTTAACCTCCACCACCGACGGATCAACCGTCGAAACAGCGATGTCTACTTTCAGCTTTTTCTCTTCTACCCCTGAACGCCAGGTTAGTTTGTCTTTGATTACGTCCGCCGTAACCACTTGCTTCGCTTCGTCCGCTGAAGCAAACTTAAAAGTCAGGCCTTCGTAACGGTTATTATCATTAGACTGTCCTAACAGACTAATGTTTTGTGCTTGTACTCCCAAAGGGGAAAGCAAATCCTGGACATATGATTCGACCTCGGACAAGACCCTGCTTTCGACCCGGTAATCAGGGGCCAAAATGACTTCAAGACCGCCTTTAAGGTCTAACCCCCGTCGGATCGGATCATTCCCTTTGAAAAACAACTGTTTTAAAGTCGGGTTAAAGATAGGAAGAATGGCGTAAACCCCAACCACTACTACCAGGAAGAGGATAAACCAAGTCTTCCGCCGTAAATCCCGTTGCACTGGAATTCCTCCTTTGTAACTTTTCAGTTCAAGCTATTTTACTTGCCGTAATTTAACGGGATTTCTTCCCGGCATTTCGTTTTTCTGCGTAATAACGATCTACTTCTTGTTCTGCTTTACGGCTTAAGAGGGTGAAAAAGGCAAAGAAAAGTATGATTAAAGTCGTGACAATCAATGATTCCCCCACAGAAGCTCCTCCTTCCTTTTTGGACAACCTTATTACATTATAAGTTTTTAGTAACCCCTTGTCAATTTCTAGGTAGTCATTACCCTGGCTACCACTAGGACACCTGAAAGGATGAAAA
>DOID01000036.1:16556-18655 GCA_003511465.1 Bacillota bacterium
TAATTTGAGTTGTTCACGCCGACGATTTTTCCTTTATGGTGAACAACATGATCTATTTTCTAGGGAACAAGTACCATCAGGTTATATAGTAAAATCCTGGGTTAAACTTTCTGGCTTGGTCACATAGGGTTCCACATGAATCATCATCTGTACTACTTTTCCCGTCTTTTTCCTTACTGTCTCCTCGATCTCATGGCTCAACTGATGCCAGTCCTTTACACTCATAGCCGGATTGGTCTCAATGTGTAAGTCAATGAATACCTCATCGTCCCGTCCTCTGCTCCGGATCTCATGGACATTTTTTACCTCTTGAAATTGATAAACAAGGTCGGCAATAACTTTATGGTCTAAAGCGGCCCGATCAGCCAGGATCTCGCAGGTTGGCAGGAAGATCTCCAGCGCCGCCCGGAAAATAAACCCGGCCACTGCTATGGAAATTAGGGGATCAATCACCGCCGGTAGACCCAGTTTTATTCCAGTCAGGGTAACCAGCACCCCAATGGATATATAAATGTCGCTTTGCGTATGCACCGCATCGGCTACCAATATTTCGCTATGCAAAAGTTTTCCGATTCTCCGCTCATACCTGGCGATAAAGATATTCATTCCTAAAGTAGCAGACAAGGCTAATAGACTCTCCACCGAAACCTCAGGAAGTACCGGATTAGCTAGTCTGAGCGCGGCACCAAATAGAATCTTACACCCCAAAAAGCCAAGCATAATAGCGATCAAAAGCGCCGCTAAGGTTTCGAACTTTTTATGTCCGTAGGGGTGATCCTCATCTACGGGTTTCGCTCCTAGATAAATAGCGATCAATCCCACGATGTTAGAAGAACCGTCAGTCAGGGAATGATAACCGTCCGCCGTCAAACTTACGCTTTTAATCATACTCCCCACTACTATCTTTACTAGAGCGCTTAGGAAATTGGCAAAAAGAATGATCCAGAGCACCGTCCTAATTCTTCGGAACCTTTTTTCCATTGTTATCCTCCCTTACTACCAGGCAAAAATCACACCTCATCATACGCGTTTTGAATAAATCCGTGCAGTTCAGGGAGGAAACGCCATAAAAAAAGACTTTACCTATCGTAAAGTCCGGTTGTTATTATTTTGGAGCGGGAAACGGGATTCGAACCCGCGACATTCAGCTTGGAAGGCTGACGCTCTACCAACTGAGCTATTCCCGCATTTATTGACAATAGAGATTATAAATGATCGCTTTATCCCTTGTCAAGAAAGATTTTTGATAAATGGTCGGGGTGCAGGGATTTGAACCCTGGGCCTTCTGCTCCCAAAGCAGACGCGCTGCCAAACTGCGCCACACCCCGCAACAGCATCTCTTAGTATACGTCATCTTGCTCAACTAGTCAAGAGGACAGCGGTTAATCCGAGCCATTTTGGGCTAAAAGTACACGGTAGCCGCTTTTGATTGCGGCGGTCTCCGCCCTTGCAAAAATCCCTTGCAAGTCCCGGAGGTAAGTTTTGGCCCCCTGGTTGGTCCGGATCACCGCCCACAACTTTCCCTCCGGCCGTAAATGGTCACGGGCTTCCCGAAAAAGCTGCAGTACTGTTTCCTTCCCCGCCCGGAGCGGCGGATTAGTCACGATCAAATCAAACCGAAGACCCGCGGCGCATAGCTCTCGCCAAGGCGAAAGCCCATCCCCTTGCTTGATGACAACATTATGAATCCCATTGATGGCCGCATTCTCGCCCGCCAGTTCCGTCGCGCGCCGGTTCAGGTCGCTCATATAAACCTGGATCTCCGGTAGTTCCCGCGCCAGCGCAAGGCCGATCGGCCCGTACCCGCAGCCCAGGTCTAAAGGGGCTTGCACCCCAGAAAGGTCCAAGCTTTCCACCAGGATCTTGGTTCCCAAATCCAACCGGTCTCGGGAAAAGACTCCGGCATCGGTCTTAAAGCACAGTTCTGCTCCCCGCAGCGTAGTAGAGAACTCCTGCGGCTGATGCTTTGAAGCGGGATCAACTGTAAAATAATGATCGATCATGGCCAAAGCTCCTCTGATTGATGCTTTTTCCGTTGTATCCTTAACAATCTTTCTGCTAGTTTCCCCACTTATTTAATGAAGACTTCAATTACATAG
>DOID01000036.1:18826-22866 GCA_003511465.1 Bacillota bacterium
CCATGCGTGGCGCACGCAAAAAAACAGCCCGGCAAGTCCGGGCTGTTTTTAAAGAAAGCTTTAAAAGAGATGTTGTCCGTAAAAGACAATTAATCGTGCTTCCGCAAAACTAGAGACTAGCAGGAAAAGTAGACCAAAGATAAATACTTCCTTATCTTCACCGACCAACCGTGCCCAGGACCAGAACTTGCCCTGTTTTTGCCAGGAACTATCGGTAAACGACTCCGCCTGCAGCCAGGTCCAATTAACCGTGGAAGCCAACAGGAGCGTATAAGAAAACCAGACCCAGAGTCCGAAACGGAGAAAAGTGACGAGCGCCCCAATCCTAGTTAAACCTTGCGCCGGATAGGGGTAGGAATCAGTGCCCACGACCAATCCGGTAAGAATCGTATAAAGTAGGAAGTAAAAGAGGGCTAAAGGAAAACGGCCTACCTTAAATCGATTCAAGAAGAAAATAAAGATCAGTACAATTAAAAAATGATGGGCGAAGGTTTTTAATGTGACTAAGAAAATATTCCCCCAGGTATCAAAGGTTTCTGCCGTATTAAACTCCCATTTGAAAATTTTAAAGGTCTCACCCAGACGGTTGGCCCACTCCATTCCGAAGTTGTCCGATCCTCTGATCCCAAATATTTTATCAACCAACCAGGTATTTTTTAGTGCACCTTCACTGAGTAAGAAATAACCACATACCCAAGCAAGGGCAAAAAACAATAAACCCCACAATAGATAGCCGCCGACCCGGCGATACACATCCTCACTAAAAAGCAGTTTTCCGAACCGGAGCAAAGGATGTTTTTGCTCAACTGTTCTTTCGTGTTTTGCCAGTGCCAAGCTAATCCTCCTTATCTTACAGGAATCCTCTTCAATCTCCATTATTCTTTTAACGAAGAACACCAGACCTAAGTTCCCCTTTTGTCGGCTCTAAAAATGCTTTCCGCTAAGCCCAGTCCGGGGTCTTTGGCCAATTCCTTGGCCATTTCTTCCGCAAAGAGCCCCTGTAAAAACTCGCCTTGCACCCCTTCGCCAAAGAGTTTGGTGTCTCCCTGCAGGGTCTCGACCAATTTTTGGAGCAAGATGGTTTCAAACTCCCGGCACTTTTCTCTTAAACGTTGTTCTTCCGGCGTCAACGCTTGTTCTTTGGGTCTGGCTGGCGACAAGGGCTGCCCCGCGCCTTGGGGTTGGATCTTCATTTGATTCGCCCCTTCGTCTAAAATTCCTGCTTATTTTTTATCTAATCTCCAAAACTCCGTATAAGGCACCCGCTTGGTCAATGGCGATAATCAGATTGATGATGTCCTGTGGGGTCGCACCCACCGCATTTAATGCCCGGACAATTTCTGTAAGGGAAGTCCCAGCTGGAAGGGCCACTAGCGATCCTTCCTCCATCGTCACGGCTAAGTTCTCTTCCGTCACCACTACCGTTTCTCCGGCGGAAAACGCCGGTGGTTGCACCACAGTTGGCTGCGGATTAATCCGTACCGTAATGTTACCTCGGGTGACAGCAACCGGAGCAATTTTGACGTTTTCATCAAAAACTACCGTTCCGGTGCGGGGGTTAACCACTACCTTTGCCGTCTGATCTTGGGTAATCTGTAGATTTTCAAGCGCCGCAATAAAAGCGACCGGATTCGCACGGTAGGTTTCAGGGATCGCTACTCTGACCGCTGCTTTCGTCTCCGGAGCAGCCAACTCTTCCCCGTAGTAGGTGTTGATCGTTTCGGCCATGTTATTGGCCGTCGAAAAATCCGGGTTATGTAGAACCCAGCGCAGGGCATCAACTGTTTCCCGTTGAACCGGGATTTCCCGCTCAACCAAGGCTTCGGTCATTCCCACCGTGGGTTGATTGGTCGTTTGACGGCTCCCCCGCCGGCTCTCAGCGGTAAAACCACCGACCACCACCGGTCCTTGGGCCACCGCGTAAACCTTCCCGTCAGCGCCAGCCAGCGGCGACTGGAGGAGCACTCCCCCCTGGAGACTCTTGGCATCCCCTAAAGAAGAAACGGTCACCTCGATGCTGTCCCCACTCTGCCGATACAAAGGCAAAGTTGCCGACAAGGCTACGGCCGCCACGTTGCGTACCCGGATGTTGGTGCGATCCACTTCAAAACCGTGATGAGCCAAGAAGTTTAAAACCATATCCAGCGCAAAGCCTTGGCTGCCGTCACCGGTTCCGTTTAAACCGACCACTAAACCAAACCCGGTCAGCTGGTTAGCCCGGTCTTCTTCTAAACGCGCCATGTCTTTAATCCGAACTGTAACCTCCGCGGCCTGCTGGGCGTGGGCCCCCACTGGCAGCAACATGATCAGCATGCTTAGGAAGAGCAGTACGAGGCAAGAAGTTGAAAAGCGCTGTTTTATTCCCCATCGCAAAATAATCATTTCGCCTCCCCCTAAAACAACCACTCAAAGGCTTTGGTTAAAATCCCCTTTTTCGTCGCGTCATCATTCCCTAAATAGTCGATTTTCGCCTCAGCCACATAGGTTGAATAGACCATGTTGTTAAGCTGCACATCTTCAGGTCGGACCATCCCGCTGAAGGTTAACCGTTGAAGGTCATGATTAACAGTGATCTCTTTAGTCCCCTCGAAACATAAGTTACCATTCTCATCAATCGCAATTACGGTCACAGTCAGCTGCGCATTGATACTCCCGGTTTTATTTGTACTGGAGGCACCGTCATAATTGGTATCGAAAGATCCTTGAAGATAAGGAAGGATGTCAGTCAGCACCCCGGCACCTGGTCCCATCACAAAGCCGCTGTTTTCACCGGAATTGGCCCCTGTTTTTGAAGTCGCCGAAGACTTTTCCGCGATGATAATCGTCAATAAGTCGCCGACCGCGATTTGGCGCTGGGGTTTAATAAAATAGGAACCGCTTTGCTCTGTCCACAACGAATTCGCGTCCGCGCCGGCTGCCGTCAGGAGGCAGCTGGCCACCAGAACAAAGAGGATAATCTTTTTCACTCTAAGGTCACCTCCACTGTCCCGGGCCCAACGACCGTGGCCGTTAACCGCTGGTTGCTGCTGAAGTTGGTCACGATAATTTGGTCATGCAACCAGCCGTCCTCTTCAGCCTGGGCCGTGAGTTCCACGTGGATCAGCCCGGAATTAAGAATTAATCGTACTTTACTTTTTTCCATGATCAAAGGTACTTCCTGTAAATCACGGGTGGTCAATACCCTACCCGCCGGTATCTCCCGTAGGACCCGATACTGATCAGCCGGAAGCTCCGTTAACCACTCATTGCCAGTCGTCAGCTCTTGTTCCTCCCGGCGACAATTGTCAGCGGTCAGCCTGGTATAGCGGTTCAACTTTTGCGTACTAACGTAAACTGGAGCTTGAATCGCTAGTCGGACGGTCACCGGAACCGTAGTGAACAGTTCACCACTGATGACCACGCCCACGCGGAAAGTATTTAATCCCGGTTTTGGGGTCTGGTCTCCTTCAAACCGAAACTCCAGTTCCCCTTGGGGGATCCGCCGCTCATGTAGTTGACCGGGCTCAACCCGCCAGGCGGTCCAGTGGTCAGATGCATACTTCCCGATCTGGGTTTCCACAGCCGCCAGTAACAGCTCCGCCGTTAAAAGTTGCCCCGCTCTGGTCACCTTTACTTTCGCCGGCATTTCCAGCGTGTAGGCACCGACTAACTGCGAACGGTCGAGGGCATAGACCACATTCGTCCGGTAAAGCCAGACCGTTTCGCCGTGACGGGGTGCCCGTCCCAGGGTAAGCTGTTCAAGTTGGGCGCGAAGCTTTGGCGCGGCTTTAATCTCGGCCACCTGCCCCAGAGATAGTTCCCCACTTTCAACCTCTACCGTTGGTGGCAGCGTAATAACGACGGTGTCCCCGGCGCTAGCGGCTGGGGTCATTCCTCCCAGAAGGAGCAGACTAAGGGCCAAGATCTGCAGGCGCTTCATTTTAACGTCTTAGGTTATTCGCAGTTTGCAACATTTCATCGGCGGCTTGGATCGCCTTGGAATTAACTTCGTAAGCACGTTGGGCAACGATCATATTAACCATCTCTTCTACCACTTTAAC
>DOID01000036.1:23039-24706 GCA_003511465.1 Bacillota bacterium
TACTGGATTTGCCCGGAGGCAAAAGAAGGTTTCACAATGTTCCTGCCAATATTAACTAACCCCTCAGGGTTTAAGAATCTAACTAGTTCGATCAGGCCAATCTCTTGCGGCATTTCCTCTCCGGACAACTGAACACTGACCGTCCCATCGGAGCCAATGATAATGTCGGTCGCATTGTCCGGCACCCAAATCTCCGGTTGCAAAACGTAACCGTCGTTATTGACGATCCGTCCTTCCCCATCGATTTTAAAACTACCATCCCGCGTGTAACCGGTGGTTCCATCCGGTAACATCAGTTGGAAAAAACCCTCCCCCTCAACCATCAGATCAAGGGCGTTACCCGTCTGCATGACATCACCCTGGCCGTAGGATTTGCTCGTCGATACCATCCGCACCCCGTGACCGACTTGCAACCCGGTGGGGTTCATGTTTCCTTGAGCCGTTGTACTGCCGGCCGCCCGCACGGTCTGGTACAATAAATCCTGGAACTGAACGCGGGATTTTTTAAAACCCACCGTATTAACGTTGGCTAAGTTATTCGAAACAACATCGATATTGGTTTGCTGGGCATTCATACCCGAGCTGGCGGTCCATAATGCTCTAATCAATCTAGCTTACCTCCCTGTTAAAGTAGCTTTTTCAACCGTCTCAATCAGTCAACGGTTGTCCAGGGGACCTCCTCGTAAGGTCCAGCCCCCTCCTTTAGACCCGACCAATCTCATTGGCAATCTTATTCATTACCTGATCAGCCACGGCGATTGCCTTCTGGTTGCTCTCGTAAGCTCTGGTTACTGTAATCATCTTTACCATCTCTTCAATGGTATTAACATTGGAGTTTTCATAGGCTCCTTGTTGCACACCCGGTGCGGCGACCCTGGTCCACCCTCCGGCAAACAAAAAACGGCTGTGTCCCTCTTTAACCAGAGATGCTCCGTCGTCAGCAGTGACGATCAGCAAGCGGTCAACCACTTGATTATTAACACAGACGGTACCATCATCACTGATCTCAACAGGCCCGTTTAAACGTAAGGGTCCATTCTCACCTAAGACCAGATCCCCATTGTCGGTAGCCAGATAGCCCTCGGCGTTTCTGGTAAAATGGCCGTTTCTGGTCAGATACTGTCCGGTGCCGGTGTCGATCAAAAAATAACCCTCTCCGATAATGGCCAGGTCTAAGGGGTTTTCTGTCGCAACGATCGTTCCGGAGGACAGATGAGTATACACCTGATCGGTTTCCACGCCAAGGGGAGCGGTCCCAATCGGCTGCACCGAACCGCGGTCCAGAGCATAATAGAGTTCTTCGTGGAAAGCGGCACCGATCATGTCATCCTTTTTGAAACCGGCGGTATTAACATTGGCCAGATTGTTGGCGATGGCATCCTGCCGATTAAGCTCATGGTTCATCCCGCTGGCTGCCGTGTATAATCCTCTAAGCATCAAATCACCTCCTTGTCCAAAAAATGAAAAAAGGCAGTGAGTTACCCGCTGCCCTGTTTTTTGTTTCCCGTTGTAGTTTGGTATTGTTAAACGGAACGGCTCCCGACTACTAAATTGGTTTTTTCAATATTCTCAAGTAGTTTGCCGGTTCCCAATACTACACAGGAAAGGGGGTCCTCTGCTAAATGTATCGGTATTCCGGTCTCTTCCTTTAATAGTTTTTCGAAACC
>DOID01000036.1:24834-27667 GCA_003511465.1 Bacillota bacterium
GCTAGTTCCGGCGGAGTTCGCTCCAGTACGGACTTAATCCCATCAATGACATTATTAATCGGTTCCGCCATGGCTTGAAATGAATCTGCGGAGGTAAAAGTAATCGTCCGTGGTAATCCGGTTACCAGATCCCGCCCGCGTATTTCCATACTCTTACCTTCACCCTCTGGATAAGCCGAACCAATCTGAACTTTAACCTCCTCCGCCGTCCGTTCGCCAATCATCAAATTATACATTTTTTTGATATACTTAATAATGGCATCATCAAATTTATCGCCGCCAATCCGTAAGGATTGACTGACCACGATACCGCCCAAGGAGATAATGGCAATATCCGTCGTCCCACCGCCCACATCAACAACCATATTCCCACTGGGTTCGGAAATATCGATGCCAGCGCCGACGGCGGCTGCCATGGGCTCCTCAATCAAATAAGTATTCTTCGCGCCGGCTTGCATCGCCGCTTCTAGAACCGCTCTCTTTTCGACACTAGTGACCCCAGAAGGAATGCAGACCACCACTTGGGGCCGGAATAATCGAGGTTTGGGGCTTACTTTTTCGATAAAGTACTTAAGCATCGTCTCGGTCACATCATAATCAGCAATGACGCCATCCTTCATCGGCCGAACGGCAATAATATTACCGGGAGTACGTCCGATCATCCGCCGAGCTTGTTCACCAACCGCCAGAATCTTCCCGGATTCTTTGTCTAAAGCCACTACTGAGGGCTCCCGTACGACAATGCCTTTACTCCGTACATAGACCAAAATATTTGCGGTTCCAAGATCAATTCCAATATCACAAGAGAGATTCAACATACTTGCGCCCCCTTACGGAGTAACTATTTGATAACTGCTAATTTCTATACTATTTTGGAATATCCTCCTTTTATTTCCCCTTTTTCTAGCTTGGTCTGGTATTTTCTTCTTGTCGCTTCCCCACCACGGATATGCCTTTCCGCCTTATTGGTCTCTAAAACCCGTTTGACTTCCTTTGCTAATATCTTATTAATACCAGGTAGCCTCTCCGTTACATCCTTGTGGACAGTGCTTTTACTGACGCCGAAATAACCGGCAGCCTGGCGCACAGTAGCTTTTTCCTTAACAATAAACCTACTCAGGTCGAGCACTCGCTGTTGGATATAATCCTTCACTCCCCCACCCTCTCCCGTGATTTATCAATAAATTATATGGGTAGAAGAGGAACAATATGCCCTGGACCCTCGCTCAAGCCACCAGGTAAGCTTTTATTCTAGGGAAAATTGATCATCGTCACTGGATCAACCGGTTCTTCCTGGTGATAGAGGTTGAAATGAATCCCCGGTTCCGGCCCGCACCCGGCACCGGAACTATACCCCAAAGGCGTGCCTTGGGTAAGTTCCTGTCCAACCGCCACCTGTACCCTAGCCAAATGGGCGTATAAAGACCGCCAGCCACTACCATGGTCGACCGCGACCACCGTACCTAAAACCGGCTCTGTTTTAATCGAGGCAACCGTACCGCCTGCGGTCGCCCGCACCTGGGTTCCAGGGGGGACGGTAAGGTCAACCCCGGAATGATACCGCCACTCATCGCCTTTTTTCTCCCAACCGCTCCGACGGATTAATTTTCCTTCGACCGGAGGAATCAGCTCCAAAGGCGTAAGTACCTTGGCGTTCTCTTGCGCCCTCGCCGCTGGGGCGCTACTTTCCTGCTCAACCTGGTGACGAAGCGTCGATAACTCCTTTTGCAGCTCTTGAACCAAAACGCTTAAATCCGCGGTCCCCACCTCCGGCGATCCCGTCTCCTTGTCTACTAATGGGCGAGCGGCCCCAGCAAAACCAATTTGCCGGCCGATTCCCCAGCCGATGGCCACGAAGACCAGAAAACCAAGGACGCCCACCATCAGCCGTCGCCGGGGATCAGCGCCTATACAACCTGATAATCCCCGAAAGGTTTGGGCAAAACGTTCTTTGAGGGTTTTCCAACCGCTCCAGAACTTTATCTTTCCTGCCTTTTTTAGTATCATATCCTCGCCTCCGTTTTCCGTATAGGGCTTTTTGCGTTGTCATTTGATTTTGCAATTCCTGTACAATATATTGATAGCCCAACTCAAGTCAAACACTATATATTGTACAGGAATCTTCTTTAATGGATACAACGCAAAAAGCTTGTATAGGATCTTTCCGATTTTAATAGCTAGTTTTCCCATTTGATCCTAATTTATCCTGGAAACGGAGGGGGCCTGCTCTATATCTTCATGTACCACGGCCATAAAATTAAAAACTTCCAGCTGAATCTGGAGCGGTCTGATCAGTCTTTACCACCGCTTTTAGTTGTGTTTTTTCTCGAATCGCCATTGCCACCACGCCAAGCACAAAGGTAAGACTAACCCAAAGCCAATAACGGGGTTGGGCGGCCTGCTTGTCCATGATAATGATTGGAAAGAAGGGTACAAATGCATTCGCCCACCCATGAGCGATTAATCCAGCAAGGTTTCGTTTTCCCGAAAGTTGGCGTATCCAAGCAAAGAACCAGGAGTAACCGATTGTCAATAATAAAAAACCAAAAAAGTTCATGTAATTTTGACTGGTTCCAGGGATGAAAAATAACGGCAGATGCCATCCACCCCATACAATTCCTAAGGTAAGATTCCCAAGCCATGGACCCATCCGTTCCTCCATTGGGTCAAGAATAAATCCCCGCCAACCTAATTCTTCCTGCCCACCTCCAAACAAGATCATAATCGATAAATAAGGCGGGAAAAACCAAACGGAAGGCAAAAGCATCCCGATCCGCGCTTCACCCCATAATTCTGGTAGCACCCATGCCAAATAAGTACTTCCACCTAATAT
>DOID01000066.1:0-3783 GCA_003511465.1 Bacillota bacterium
GACGGCTTAACCATGCGGATTCCCATTGGTGAACCATCGGGGATTCGAACCCCGGTCACCCTGATTAAAAGTCAGGTGCTCTACCGCCTGAGCTAATGACCCAAAAAACAATGCTTTACTATAATACAATATTTTATCCCTGCTGTCAACAGTTGATTCGTAATTATTTTGTCATTCCTAAACCTGCTTTCTTCTGTTTAAGCTGGAAGGAAAGGATCATCAGACTCTCCCCCAGGTGGACATGTTCGATACAGACGGTTTCTGGAACTTTAACCACTGTCGGCGCAAAATTCCAGATTCCTTTGATTCCGGATGCCACCAATTGATCGGTAATCTCCTGGGCCGCCGACGCCGGTGTACAAATAATGCCGATCTCAGCCGGAGCTGCTTTTAGATATGTCCCCAGCTCCTTCAGATCCTTGACGGAAAGGCCATTAACCGTCTTGCCAATCACTTCTGGATCCCGATCAAAAAGTGCTTCAATAATAAACCCTCGCTTGGCAAAATTGCTGTAATTGGTAATCGCCCGCCCTAATTGACCGGCACCAACCAGGACCATCTTCGTTTTCGTATTGATCCCTAATATTTTATTGATCTCGTCTAACAGGTAACTAACCCGATAGCCGTAACCTTGCTGGCCGAAGGAACCGAACAAACTAAGGTCTTGCCTAACCTGTGAAGCATTGATCTTCATTTTTGCCGCCAGCTCCCGCGAAGAGATCCGTTCCACTTCCTTCGCAACCAAATCCGATAAAAGCCGCTGATAGCTAGGTAATCTCTTCACCACGGCCAAAGGAATCCCATTGTACCTGTTTCTTTCCCCTTTGCCTCTCCCCACCGACAAACTAAGCCACCCCCTTTTTCTTTTTTTCGGTTGTCTTTTGGAGGGCACGCACCGCTGCTTTGGTATTGACCAGCGTCCCCGGGCCACCAATACAACCGCCTTCACACCCCATTCCTTCGACAAAATCATAAGTCTCCGTTCCCCTGGCTATTTTCGCCAGAAGATCCTGACAATTTCCAAGTCCGGCCACAGCGATCGCCTTCGTCTCCTCGTCCCTGTCCGTTCCGGTTACCGCCGCCAAGACCCCGCCGGCTTTTGCGAAATTAAGGCCGCGCGCCGAGGGCATCGGTTCACCTTCGCTACTCACCGCAGGTTCACATTCCGCCAGGTTTATATTGGCGGACACCAGCATAGCGGTGAGTTCTTCAAAAGTCAGGACCGCATCAATGAGACCATTCCCCTCGTGTTTAGCTTCTCCTTTCTTCGCTAAACAGGGGCCAATAAACACCAGCTTCGCGGTGGGCGCTGCTTCTCGGACCAGCTCGGCCGTGACCAACATCGGCGACTTCGTCCCCGAAACAGCATGCGCCAAGCTGGGGAATTTCTGCCGGATTAAATTTTTAAAAGACGGACAACAAGAGTTGAAAAGAATTTTACCTTCTTGCTTCCGTTCTGCTAATTCCTCCCCTTCGGCCTTCCCTACTACATCGGCACCTAAGGCCACCGGTACGACCCCGGAAAATCCCAGTTTTTTCAGACCGGACACCACACGCGGCCAGTCAACCATTGGTCCAAACTGTCCGGCAACCGCCGGAGCAACGAGGGCTTGGGTCGAAACATCCTTGTCTTTTAGTAAGGCAATCACCGACAAAAGTTCCGAGCGTTCCGAAATCGCCCCGAAGGGACAGGCTTCGATACAAGCGCCGCATTCCACACATTTTTCATGATCAATTTCCGTAATTTTATTCGCGCCCGGCTGCAGCGCTCCAACCGCACAAGCTCTGGTACAAGGCCGCTCAATCATAAGGATCGCACTGAAACGGCAAGCTTTCGCACACAGACCGCACTCGACACAACGCTCCCGGTTGATATAGGCGCGCTGATTAACAATGGTAATGGCGTCGCGGGGGCAAACATTCCGACAATTATGGGCGACACAATTTCGACAGGCATTGGTCACCACCATCTTATCGATCGGGCAACGGTCACAAGCCTTGGCTAATACCGAGATCAGTGGCTGCTCATTATCCGTTTCCTGCTGGGCTATTTTTTCTTCAGCAATGCTTGATAGTCTTTCTTCATCTTCGCCGTCAATCGTCGCTCCTAAGGCTAATTTGATCCGGTCGACCAGGATCGCCCGTTCCCGGTATTCGCAACACCGATAATTCGTAATCCCCTCTTTGGTCAGCTGTTTAGGTAAAGCATCGATTTCCCCCAACCGATCCGCCCAGGCGAGCGTCGCCACTTCTTTTAATACTTTTCGTTTGATCACCGTAATTTCCGAAAGGCTGTTCATCTTATCCACCTCTTTATCCTATTTCTTGGCGGCCAGCTCTTCCTTGATCATGTCCAGCACCCTTTCGGGTGAAGCATGCTTAAGCACTTTATCACCAATGGTGACACAAGGCCCCTCGCCACAGTCTCCCAAACAACTGGTATAGCCAAACTTAACCTGTTTTTGTAAAGACGGGGGCATATTCTCCAAAACATCAACGATCGCCTGGTTACCCAAAAGGTGACAGGATGTTCCCGCACAAACACTTACCATGAGTATTGCCATTGCTACCGCCTCCTAATAGGGCTTTTTACGTTGTTATTAGATTTAAGGATTTCGCTACAATATATTGATAGCCTAAAATAAGTCAAACACTATTATTGTAGCAAAATTTCTTTAGATGGATACAACGCAAAAAGCTTTAATACTTCTCAATGATCACTTCTTTATCCATCTGGCTTAATACTTCTTGTAACCGTGCTACCACTTCCGTTCTGGTTAGTAGTTGCAGCGAACTCATAAATTCTTCATGGGCAGGATTAACGGCGGTCCCTACCAACATGATGAGCCGATCCGCCCTCGTCAGCGCCTGACACAACAGGGTAGCTCCGTCAGCACGAGGTTCCTTCCGCCATTCTTCGCCTCCACTTTTTAGTTTAGATAAAGATTTGTTCAAGGTCAAGATCCCTTCCGTTACTAAATCAATCCCTTGGATCGTCGCCGTCGGCGGGACACTGGGATCTTCATACTGCAAACTCGTTTTGATTTCCCGCTTAAGCTCCCGGGCAACCAGGTTACCGGTGGCGCCCCCACAGACAATTCGCTCCGCATTTTGATAGTTTAAAAACTTGGCAACAACCTCCCGGTCATCCGCAGCCGAAGCCGGGGGTCCGGTTAAAAGCACTGCTGTCCGCGGGTGACGGGGTTTAATAATCACTGAAGTTGAGTCATCCCCAATCCGCCCCAGATAACAAGCATCAACCACCTCAATCAGACGTTCGGCAATCGGTTGGGCATAGTCATAATCATCTGCCCAATCAATAACGGAATTGATCACCCCATGGTATCCTAAACCTAAACGATAGAGTCCCCCCACCCCGGCATTGAGCACACCGTCACTGAACAGGACAAGTAGATCCTCCGGTTCGATCCGAAACCAGGATTCAAAGGTCTCTTTTCCGGCAATTTCCCGCTTTTTTCGGTTAATTGGCGCGATCTTTCCCTGCTTGAGCCGGAGAAGGAGTGGGTTATCATATTCGATCAGGTGGCAATCTCCGTTTGGTTTAATCCGCAAAATAGAGAGGGTAGAGTAGGCCAGATTCCGCACTTTACAAGTGGGCAAAGTATCGGCAATGGTGGCAAAGACTTGCTCCAAGCTGACATTTCGTTTTAGTAACCCCGAGGCGATTCTGGCGGAAAGAATCGACAAAATACTTGCTTTAATCCCACTGCCTAATCCATCGGAAAAGACAATCGTGGTCGATTGCTCCGTCTTAACAATTTC
>DOID01000066.1:3987-5959 GCA_003511465.1 Bacillota bacterium
ATCAGCTCGAGCAAAGTGGCTTTCGTCTCCGAAGTGCTTTCCCCTAATAAGCCGGCAATCTCCTGCGCAATCCGCATTTGTTCGCTAATCACCCGGGAAGCGCGAGTTAGCGCCGCTTGCCGCATATTGAAAACTTCTGTTCTACGGTTTTCTTCGGTGGTAATATCGGTGAAAATCCCGATCACCACCCCGTATTTAGCCATTGGATAAATCGTCTGGCGGGTAATTAAATTCAAGCCCCGCTCCTTCTTCTGGCAAGTACAGGGTTTCTGCGTCTTCCAAACCCGTCGGAAGTTGGCCGCACTAATCAACTGATCCAAGGGCTGCCCCTTCGCCTTCCTTTTTTCCAGGTTGAACATGCGGTCCGCTGCCGGGTTATACTCTTGAACAATCAGGTTACGGTCCACCACGATAATCCCATTATCGGTAATTTCAACCACCGCGTTCGAAAGGGATTGGGCTTTATTTTTCATATAAGGGATACACATTTCCAATTCAGCCAGACCAAGACAGACCGCTTTCGCTTTCTCCCAGCAACTGCCATACCCGCAACCACCGCAATTCGTCTCATCGGCCGGCGTAACTTTACCGGTCAAGGCTAAAACTTTCCGGATCTCCTCCTCTGTTGGTTCCACTTCCCGGAAGCCGGTCGCCGTATGCCGACGCTGCAGATCCACCGCTGGTTCTGGCTTTTTTACTTCCCCTTTTCCGCCTTCCCCCCGTTCCGTAACGACCGCCGCTAATGCGAACAGCCGTGCTCGGCGGGCCGGAAGGGTCAGGTTTTGATCCATCGCCGGACCATTAATGCATCCACCCCGGCAGGCCAAAGCTTCGATCACTTGGGGCCGGATCTCTCCCTTCTTGAGCGCCGCAAAGGTTTCCATACATTCCTGAACCCCGCAGACGGAGATCACGTCAGCCGAAAGGTGGTCATCAATCCCGGCCGCTTTCAGCGTTCCTTGCTTCAATGGAAATGTCCGAAGCCGGGACACTGATTCAGCAGGCAATTGATCAGCCAAGCCCTCCGGATTGATCTGTTGCGCCGTAAAAAGCGTCTTTAATTCTTCAAAGGTTAAAACCGCATCAATGGCAGAGGCACCTTCCGTAGCAGCCCGTTCACTTTTTTTCGCAAAGCAAGGCCCGACAAAGACTACTTTCGTGTCCTGACCCCATTGCGCTTTAATTAGCCGCCCATGAGCCACCATCGGCGAAACTACCCCCGGCAGATTCGGTAATAAATTTGGATAATACTTCTCAATGATCTGAACCGCCACAGGACAACAGCTGGTAATCATCGTCCCTGGCCTGCGTTCCCGAAAGACTCTGCCGTACTCCGCTGCTACCAATTTCGCGCCAAGAAGAGTTTCTTCAACCCGGAATACTCCTAACGCTTTTAAGGCCGCCACCAGTTTCCATGGGCTTGAAAAGAAAGCCGTCGCCAGATAAGAAGGGGCCAGCGAAACCACCACCCGCTCGCCATCGGCAAGGAACTTCTCCACAACAGCTTGTTCGGAAGCAGTAGCCTTCGCCTGTTGAGGACAGACGACAATACACTTTCCGCACAAGATACATTTCTCTTCCACCACCCAGGCTTGTCCATCCTTCAACCCAATCGCCTTAACCGGACAATTTCGGATACATTTATAACAATCACGGCACTGCGCTTTACTTGTTACAATTGTACTCATCTTAATCCACCTTTACTGAGCTTTTTACGATAGAGCCAGCTTACGACTTTTCTCTATTGGGGAGCCGACTCCGGATGATTGCTTCGACATTTTCCGTACTAACATCGGTAATAATTTCACTATCAACCCGGATCACAACCCCCTCCGTACAGCGGCCTTGACAAAAGCAGGCCTCCAGTTCCAAGTCGCAGGCTAAATTCTCTTCGGCAATTAACTGTTGCAGTTGGGCGATGATTTTACGTGAACCCTTAACATGACAACCACTACCGATACAAACCGTAATG
>DOID01000066.1:6185-8164 GCA_003511465.1 Bacillota bacterium
AGGAGGGACGTAAAGTTAAAACAAGGCAAAGACGATCGTCCTTGCCTTGTTTTATGATTGTTGCCTATAAGATTCTGCTATTAACTAAATTGGGCTTATGACAGAAAGAGCGCTGCATCGAGTTTATTTTCGGAAAAGCCTGCACATCGGTGACCACATCGACTTGGGCCCATTCCGATACTTTTACCAGGATATGGGCGACCACTTTCTGCCGGAGGACGGCCAGGATTCCGGCGTCGATATCATCGTCATGGCCATGCCGCCGCGGCTTACGCGGCACCAGCTGGAAGTCGGTGTCAATATCCACCAAATGGTTTTGGACTTCGACATAATCTGAAGGTTTCACCCCCGGAATATCCACCGTCAACATATAGGGGATATCTTCCGAGATATGACGGACAAAATTATCGGGGTCTACGTAAAAGACCTGTTTATGAATGATTCCTTGTTTAACCACTTTATTTTCGAAGACATGATCTTCAAAAGGCCCAAGGCTAGCATGGATCTTATCGATTTTAATCGCATTAATCGGAACTTCGCTCTCGACCACGACCTGGGCGACTCTCTCCCCTACCACCCGTAAAACCTTCAAACGTTCCGTCGCTAAAACCAAATCTTGTTTGTGAATAATCAATCATTCACCCCCCTTTAGGGAAGAGCTGGGGTCAATCTCTTCCTTCTAAGGCTATCTTATGAAAGAGCATCCTCAGGTGAACTGTTAAGAAAGTATGATTTATTGTTCCTCTAGTACAGCTGTTGCTTTCCGCCATCCTGTGCTAAAATAACTATAAAGATCGATAATGCTTCCAAATTTATCAGGCAGCTTCATCCGGCTACGCAAAAAGCTTTATCCAGAAAGAAAAGAGGAAATATGATGTCTAAAACCCACCAACCGGCCGCTTTACTTCTCCTCACCGCAATGATCTGGGGCGGGACTTTTATCATTGTCAAAGCATCTTTAGCAGTCTTACACCCCTTAGCCGTCATCGCTTACCGCTTTACTTTGGCTTTTATTTTCTTGTTTCTAATCTACCGTGGTGAAGTCCGACAAAATTTGCGCCGCAGCCTCCGCCCGGGGTTTGGATTGGCGATCATTTTGTTCTTGGCCTTTACAGCACAGACCATCGGGCTTAAGTATACTACCCCTGCCGTTTCTGCCCTTCTCACCGGGTTAAATGTGATCTTTGTCGCCCTGATCGAAGCCTTTGTTTACCGCAAAAAACTGGCTTCGCCTGTCCTTTTTGGTTTACTCGCCGCTACTTTAGGGTTGGCCTTCATTACATGGCCTTCCGCACAAGTATCATTAGATCCGGGTATTATTCCAACCATCGTCTGCGCTGTTCTCTTTGCTTGGCACATAGTGGCCACCGGCCGTGTGGTCACGAAGCATGACCCCAAAACCATTACTGTAATCCAATTTGCCTTTGTCGCCTTCTTTGCCTGGTGTTCTGCCCCCATCTGGATCCAAACTTTGCAGTTTGATTTTAAAATTGGGGGTGCCCTATTGTATCTGGGAATCCCAGCCACCGCCATCTGCTTCTTCTTTCAGACCCTGGCCCAACGCCACGTCCCACCAGTTCAAACCGGCGTGATCCTGGCGACGGAACCAGCTTTTGCCACCCTTTTTTCCCTTCTTTTCGGTTATGAACCCCTCACCTGGAAATTGATCACCGGGGCCCTTTTCATGATTAGCGGCCTGATTTTGAGTGTCCTTGGAGAATCTTTCAAGTCGGAAGCGGGTAAGCTGATAGCATAAGTTTTTTAGTGAGGGTTAAGATGAACCGTCGTCACCGATCGATCATTCTCGCTCTGTTAATCTGCGGTTTAAAACTGTGCTGTCCTGCTTCCGGGCAATGCGCCACCCCCGCAAAAACAACCATCTTGCTGCTCAACCGGATTTCCCTGACCGACCTACACGCCAATGCCGGCCCTTTTTTGCGCGCAAAAATTAGCGAAAGCGCTTTGGGTTTAATTACCAC
>DOID01000066.1:8423-12388 GCA_003511465.1 Bacillota bacterium
CTAACCGGAGACCCTTCCTTTCCCGCCGGTAAGGTCATCATTCCTCGCCTGCCGGAAGCCGTCCGCCTGAACTTTTCGGCCGTTCGGACGTCAATCCCTTGTTTACTAGGGCAGGTCTTGCAAGAAAACCATCGCACCACCGCCGTATTGGGTAACTCGGATCTCGCCCCTACGGAAGAGGACCCCTATTATACTTATGCTCGGTTCGCCCCTTGGCTGGCGGCAGATGAACGCGGTCTGGTCAGCTTTGGCGAGGTCGGCGTCGACACCTTACAAAGAACTAATGGTCTCCTCCCCTGGACCACCAACTATTCATATTTGGCTGCAAAATACCGGGAGTACCGGGAAAGTGCGGACTTGATCGTCGTTGAGTTGGGCGATTTTGCCCGCCTTGATGCCTTAAGCGCTTATCTTTATGACCGCCAAATTTCAGCAGAAAAGCAAAACTTGTTTACCCGCTTGGATTCTTTCCTCCACACCCTCTGGCCTTTGGTCGATTGGGAAGCGGAAACCGTTTTTTTATTGACACCCACCCCGACGATGACCAATTTAAAACAGGGCGCTTATTTAACCCCTTGCCTGGTTTGGGGGAAGAACTTTTCGTCCGGCCTCCTCAGTTCGCCAACAACGCGCCGCCCCGGCCTGGTCGCCAATGTGGATTTAACGCCCACGGTCTTGCACCTTTTTAACTTGACGACCCCAGGTTGGGCTACCGGACGGCCAATGAATACCGGTTTTGCTGGGAAGCTCACCGCTTTGCTAAGCATAGAGATGAAGATCAATGCCACCAGTTACTTTCGCCGGAAAGTACTACCAGCTTTTCTGAATGGCGCTGCTTTTCTATTACCCGTCATTATACTGGGAGCCGGTGTTTTGCGCAAACTTGCAGGTCGCCTATGGGCTAACTACCGGGCCTATCTCCAGTTTTTCACACTGCTAATCTCCACTTTACCGCTGGCCTTACACCTGGCTTCCCAACCGCCGCTCACCTCACCCGTGACCTTTGTCTTCCTCACTGGCGGCATCGCTATATTTTCCACCTTGAGCAGCTGGGCGCTGGTCAAAAGAAGAAAAATTACTCCTTTAGTTTTTCTCCTTCCTTTGATTCTTTTTATGCTCCTGACCATCGCCGATCTTTTAAGCGGCGCTACCCTCATTAAAAACTCGGTGCTGGGATACGATCCAATGCTCGGTGCCCGCTACTACGGGATCGGCAATGAACTGGCTGGTTTATTCCTCGGCAGTATGCTTGGGATCTTAATTGGATTGCAGCAGCTAAACGCTACTCCTTCGCTTTCATCCCGCGCTATTTGGTTGTTTCTCACCGCTATGGCGATCTTGGCTGCCCCCCGGATCGGCGCTAATTTTGGGGCGGGCCTAACGGCGCTGGCGATGGCTCTTACCCTTTGGGCTGCCCAAAGGCAATCATCAACATGCCCCTCCCGACAATTACCTGTTCTCTTCCTCATTCTGACCTTTTTCATCGCAACGTTACTCAGCTTTGATTTTATTGTTGGCGGCCCTGACTTACAGTCCCATTTTGGTCTCCTGCTCGAAAACTTTCAAACCCGCGGCGTGACCGCTCTGGGGGAAATTATCTTCCGGAAACTCCAGGTCAATGTAAGACTCCTCTCCACCCGCTGGACCTTGTTATTCCTTTCAGGCCTGCTCAGTTTTACCGTTACTGCCTTCCGCGCCCCAATCCCGCGCTCCCCTTTTTTTACCGTCGCCCTCATCGGCGGGTTGGTAGGACTCGTGTGCAATGATTCCGGTCTGGTTTTTGCCGCCTTATTCTTTTATCCCCTGGCAACCACCGGTCTTTTATCCCTGCTCGGTGTTGATGCAGCTCGAAACTCCCGCTCTTAGTAATGCTCTCGTCGCTCGTAAGTATTCTTAAGCTCAACGGAGATTTAACCAAAAAAACGGAGGCAAAATGCCTCCGTTGGAGCGACTGCTTACTGTTATTGCTGGGGCTGAGTAAAGCCTGGAATCGAACTGATGACTGACGGACCGCCCGGACCGGCGCTGAAATTCTGCGTCGGTTGTTGCGGACTGACCGTCTGCCGGAATGCCGAAGTCGCCTGTACATAGGCTTGATCCGCTAAGGAACGCTCCGCAGCTTCGATCATTCTTTTCACCATATGACCACCTACGGCTCCACAATCCCGCGCCGTCATGTACCCCCAATAGTCCCCTTGAATTGGCTGCGTATTAATGTTCAATTCATTGGCTACTTCATACTTGAATTGATCCATCGCCTGAGTAGCCTCTTTGACCATTAAATTGTTACTTCTTTGTCCGGAACCCATATGTAGCACCTCCCTTCGACTTTATCTTTCCCAAGCTTGGGGACCTAAAACTAGTTTTCCACTGGGGGTTTTGGTGATTATAAACATGAAAACTATTTTTTCTCCTTTTCATCTAGGAGAACCAAACGGTAACGGGAGAGAAAACGAATGAGCAGTCCGGCGATGAGCAATAAAACGCCCACGATTAAAAGTTGGGTAAACGAAAGATACCAACGCTTTAATAGCCCGAACTTTACAGTCCGGGTGGTCGGTACCAGCCCACTAGCTACTTTCACCGTCCCGAGGAGTAAATAGGTGTAGAATCCGGCGATGAGCGCATGAATGACGCGGGCGATAATAAACGGCCGAATCCGTAAGTCGGTACCGTGAATCACACTGATCACTTGCCCGAGCACAGAAAGTCCACTCCAGGCAATCACCGCCGAGGAAACAATCAGCCGGTCCCCTAAAGCAGATCCGGTCTGGGCAGCTGCCATCGTTCCCAAATCAATCTCGAAGAAGCCTTTGAGCACTGCGGCAGCAAGCTGCGGATCGAGACCAAGCAGTTTTAAAACACCCTCCACCACCGGTAAAATATAGTTAAGAAGCTTCACGACCTCTAATACTTGATATAATACCGAAAAAAGCACAATAAACCCGCCGATCATGAGAAGCGTCGAGATGGAATCTTTCACCGCATCCGCCAATAATTGACCGAAGGGACGATTATCCTCTTGGCGTGCTTTCAGCATCTCCCGTGAAGCCCGGCGCAGAATATTACCTTCCTGCCGGTTTTCCCTGTAGGCCGGACGCTCTTCTTTCCCATAGAACCGGAAGATAAAGCCCACAGAAAAAGCCGCCAGATAATGGGCGATGGCAATTGTCACCCCAATTTCGGGATAACCGAACATCCCGACGGCAACCGCTCCAAACATAAAAAGCGGATCTGCCGTGTTGGTAAAAGCCAACAGCCGTTCTCCTTCTAGCCGGGTACAGAGTTTTAATCGGCGAAACTTGGCAGTAATTACCGCATCCATCGGGTACCCGGCAGCCAGTCCCATGGATAAGGCAAAAGCGCCAGCTCCGGGCACATTAAATGCCGGGCGCATCAGTGGTTCTAAGAAGACCCCGATAAAATGGACAACCCCTAAACCCAAAAGGATTTCGGAAAGGATAAAAAATGGCAAAAGCGACGGTAGCACCACCTCCGCAAAGATACTCAAACCTTCCCTGGCGGCAGCTAACCCCTCTTTTGGGTATATTGCCAAAGATAAGGTGATGAGGCCTATACAAAATGCGGTGAAATAAAAAAGACCTTTCTGTCCCTTACTTTCCATCGAGGTCACCATTGCTATCTCCTCTCTTTCCCAACATCAGTTTGACTTTTTCCCTTGTTATTTGCTTTAAATGATCTCGATCGATTTTAATTTTTACTACCCAAAACGATGAAGATCACTCCTAAAGCGATCAAACCAATCTTCGCGGGGGAGACTTTCGTGGCAATGGTGATTAAACCCAATGCGCTGACCAATAAAAAGATGATCGGTCCCACTAAGCCAAGGATCGCATTAAGCTGGAGTGCCGTTTCGACCTTTTTTAAACGTAAAAACAGCAAGGCCGTCCCAATCTCGATACAACCGGAGAGCATCCGCAGCAAAGACATACCTAAGAGATTAC
>DOID01000066.1:12616-20020 GCA_003511465.1 Bacillota bacterium
GCCGCTAAGGGGCCAACCGGTGCCCCTTTAAAAAAGGCCACCCCTAAGACAGTTCCAATCACTAGCCCAATCATTACCTCCGGATTCAAGTGTAGCAAATTCAAGCCTTGCCCACAAAGATAAGCGGCGAGGATCCCTCCCACTATCGCGACTAAACCGGCCGGTGACACCAACATTTGGCATAATTCCTTGCCGCCGATTTTGTCTTTAGTCAAAGGGACCATCACCGCGATTAATAAAAAAAGCAACCCCCACTGTAAAGCATGCTTTTCTACACTATTTAAAAGCGCCGGACTGTCCAAAAGTTTGATTACCAACAGGGTTCCGGCGCTGGCCGCCACCAAACTATTGCCAAAAAGCAGACCGATGACGAGCAAAGAAAAAAGGACCAAGTTAGCCTTTAGCATCTTTTTCACCCCGCCCCACAAATTTATGACGGAGAGCAGCTAAATATGCCTACCTTTGTCCTCTTCGCTTTAGCTTTGCTTTTTCGTAGCAAATAGGCACCCTTGGATTACTGAGCCGGTTCAGAGTGGTGTTCTTTGATGACTTGAATTTCTTGGCCAAATATTTCTTAAGCTCAGCGGAGGTTAGATTACTTCTTTGCAATCCTCGGTAGTATGGAGCCTTTCGATCTCAGCCCCTACTCCTTGGAGTTTTTCCACAATTTTTTCATAACCCCGGTCGATCACTTCAACACCGGAGACTAAAGTTACCCCTTCGGCCGCCAGTCCGGCAATGACCAGCGCGGCTCCAGCCCGTAAATCCGTAGTTTCCACCGGTGCCCCGCTCAGTACGGGGACTCCTTTAATGATCGCCCGGTCCCGATCTACCTTTACATCGGCACCCATCCGCGTCAGTTCATCCAAATACCGAAAACGATTATCAAAAACGGTTTCCCGAATAATACCTGTCCCGTTCGCAATCGACATCAAAACCCCAAAGGGTTGCTGTAAATCAGTGGGGAAGCCCGGGTAGGGAGCTGTTTCCAAATCGGTGCTTTGTAGCGGTTCTTTCGCCACCACCCGAATCGAGGTCTCCCCGACTTCTACCACGGTTCCGGTCTCGCGTAATTTCATAATCGGTGTGCGGAGGTGATCCGGCATGACATTCTCCAAAACCGCATCGCCACCGGTCGCGGCAATGGCCATCATGTAGGTACCGGCTTCAATCCGGTCCGGAATAATCGCATGTTCGGATCCTTTCAACTTCTTCATCCCATGAATCCGGATGACCTCGGTTCCGGCCCCCCGAATCCGGGCACCCATCGAATTAAGCAAGACAGCCAAATCCACAATTTCCGGCTCTTTAGCCGCGTTTTCCAGGACAAAAACCCCCGGGGTCAGACTGGCTAAATACATCAAGTTGATCGTAGTACCAACACTGCTCCGATTAATAAAAAAACGGTTCTCCGTCCCTGTTCCCATTCTGGCTTTCATTAGACCGTGTTCAATACTGACCTCCGCCCCTAGCGCTTGGAATCCTTTAATATGAAAATCCACCGGACGCGGACCGAGGAAACAGCCCCCTGGCAGCGGTATCTCCGCCTCCTTGAGGCGGGCTAACATTAACCCCGCAATATAAAAAGACCCCCTGATTTTACGCGCTAATTCGTAGGGGATCGGGGCTGGCCGCAGCCCGGAACCGTTAATCAACACCCGGCCGGGAGCTTGTTCCTCAACTTTAACTCCTACTGCGCGCAGGATCTCCGCAAGCACGACCGCATCCAGATCCTGAGGAAAATTAGTCAATACTACATCTTCTTCACCTAACGCCGCTCCAACCATCAAGGCCAGACTACTGTTCTTGGAACCGCTGATGCGAATTCCTCCACTTAAGTTTTTACTCCCTTGAATGCGGAAAAAGGACATTCAAACCCCCTCACTTTCCAGATAATGCCGGACTAGTTCTTCGAGAATCTGATCACGATCCAATTTTCGGATTAAAACACGAGCGTTTTTATGGCTGGTGATATAAGCCGGGTCTCCGGAAAGCAGATAACCAACAATCTGATCCAGTGGGTCATAACCTTTTTCCGTTAAAGCGGCGCACACCTCTTTCAGTACCTTTCTGACCTCCAACCGGTCCTCATCTTTCGGCGCAAAGCGGATGGTCTGGTCATTCATAGGCTTTACCTCCTTCCGCACTGAGAGCCTATTCCCTGCACCAAGCATCTCAGTGGAAACATTTGTCGCTTGAGTACTATTATTTGTCATTTTCCAAAAGAAACACACCTAAGAAGCAAGTTCATCTTTCTTCAGGAAAAGATTAAGTTCGATTTTTCCAGCGGCAATAGTAATCGGCACGGCTAATGCAGTGTTGATGTGTTTAAGGAAATCAGGGACTTTCCCGTCGGCAAGCAGGAGTGGGGGGGTGATATTACAGTGGTAACCTACTTCGGACAGGTTTGTACTGGCCGTTCCGACAATAATGTTCTTCAATTCACTGAGCGCGCTCTTTCCCATCTCATTGATGGCCGGATTCTTTACGCCCAGCATTTGCCCAATAATATTTTTCGCTGTAGCTTGATCCATACCACAGATCACCTGCCCTTGCAGGTCGCCTAAAACTCCAACCAATACCATAATTTCATATTTGGTCAATGGATCAGCGTTAAAAAAGGGTTTACCTGTTTCGACGTTCGGATCTAGCATCATCGCCATGACACTATGCACGGCACGGACAAAGGAATCTATATGTTGAAAAGTCATGTTTTTACCCCCTTCTTTTAGTCCTCGTCTTCATTGCCCAGACGTTTCAGGTTCGCAATGATCTGGGCGGGGTCCTGCTTGTTCTTAAACAGATATGTTCCGGCCACTAAAAAATCGGCCCCCGCAGCAATTACCTCAGGGGCGGTCTCACCGTTAATGCCACCATCCACCCCGATTCGGCAGTTTAAATCAGCCTCGGCCACTACTTTTCGTAGCTTTTCAATTTTCGGAAGCACTCCCCGGATCAAACGCTGTCCGCCAAACCCCGGATTCACCGTCATTAATAAGACAATGCTTAGATCCGGAAGGACCAGATCAAGCGAATTAAGGGGTGTAGCAGGATTCAAGGCAACTCCGGCTTCCAGACCGGAATCCTTAATCGATTGCACCAGACGGTGCAGATGGACCGTGGCTTCAGGATGCACAATCACCCGGGAGACTCCGGCCTCCGCAAAAGGGGCGATATAGTTTTCTTGATTTTCCACCATCAAATGGGCTTCAAACGGGAGCTTAGAGTGGGCTCTAAGTGCCTCCGCCACCGCAGGCCCAAAGGATAGGTTTGGGACAAAATGCCCGTCCATAATATCAAGATGAAGCCAATCAGCAGTCTCTACTTTTTCTACTTCTAAACGGAGCTGTGCAAAATCAGCGTTTAGGATCGAAGGAGCCACTTGGATGCTTACAATCATAATCAACTCCTTTGTTTACGGTTACCTCTGGTCCGCGGATTTTGCCAATTGGTACGATTTTTTAATTCCGCAAGAAAGGTCAAGTAATGTTCGTAGCGCCAAGCATCAATCTGACCGGCGGTCACCGCCGCTTTTACCGCGCAATCCGGTTCTTGTTGATGCAGACAGCCCTGAAACCGGCAATCTGGTTCAAATCGGCTAAACTCAGGGAAACAGGACGAAAGCTCCTCAGGGGGAATGAAATCCAAATCTAACTGGGTAAAGCCGGGAGTGTCAAAGATAAAACCATTCCCTTCCGGCAAGGGCAACAACCTTACTTCACGGGTGGTATGACGTCCCCGTCCGATTTTGGCGCTAACCGCCCCGGTCTCTTGGGCCAAATCTGGAGCAATCAGATTGATCAAAGCAGACTTGCCAACCCCGGAGGGCCCGGCCAGCGTAGTTGTTTCACCCCGAAAGGACGTCAACAAGGAGTCTTTTCCTACCAAACTTTTCGTACTGGTGCAAAGAACCGCATATCCTATTTTTCGGTAAGGTTCGGCATTTCCTTCAGCAGTCTTTTCATCAACTAAATCTGTTTTATTGAAGATAATCACCGTTGGGAGGTTGTAGGCCTCTAACATCACCAAAAAGCGATCGATTAATAGATAGTTATAATCAGGATTTTTATGCGCAAAAACCAAACCAACCTGCGTAATATTGGAAACCAACGGGCGCTTTAGAAAGTTACGCCGCCGGTGAATCCCCTCAATAACTCCCTGGTCCGGAGGGATTAATTGAAATTCAACCACATCACCAACGACCAAGCCATCGGCGCGTAATTTACCCCGGGGTACCCCCGTAATCGTCCGCCCTTCGTGATCATTGATATAGTAAAAACCCCCAATGATTCTGGTGATTCGCCCAACCGGCAATTTATCTCCTCCCGCGCTTTAGCCTAGCAAATACAGACTACTAATTGCCTCCCGACCCGAATTGAAATTCGGAGGTTACTCCGTGGTACGCACTGCTATTGGTCTCTACCGTCGGTTCCGAATTTACTCCGGCCGGACCGGAACTGACGGTGAAGCTCATCTCGGTATTCAAGGGAACCACTTCCCCGGGAAGGGGGCGTTGGTCCAAGATATTACCTTTAAGGTACGGACTGGTTTGGTAAACCACGGAATTGTTAAAGACAAGACCTAAACTGGCCAGTTCCGATTGGACCTTCACCAGCGGGACGCCGATAAAATTCGGTACTTCCACGTATTCCGGTCCAAGACTACGGTAGATATCAACCGCTGCGCCCTTCTGAATTTTAGTCTTGGGGGCCGGCTTCTGCCGGACAACACGGTCCTTCGGGATATTCCGATTACTTTCGGAGTAGACATCGCCCTTTTTTAGTCCTGCTTGGTCCAAGAGAATTTCAGCTTCAATCAAAGTTTTCCCGGTTAAATCCGGAACCGGGATCGTCTCAATCCCCGAACTTAAAACCACGTCAAGTACCCGACCCCGCCGCACAATCATCCCAGCCTTGGGAACCTGGGAAAGTACGCCGTCAGGTTGGACTGTTTCATTGTTTTCCCGTTTCACCACATTCAAATTCAAACCGTGATCATGGGCAATTTTCTCTGCTTCGCTAAAAGCAAAGCCTACTAAATCAGGAACCGTCACTTCCGGACGGGAGGGGATCAAATATAAATAGCCCACTCCGGCCAGGACCAAGGCCATCAGGAGAGAAGCCAGCACCATGCTAAAGTTAAGAAACCGCTTTTTGAATGACACCGGTTCCGGAGGCGGATTCGGAGCTGAAAGCGCTTCTTGTTCCAGCGACAATTCCAAAACCTGCGTCGGATAATCTTCGATCCCATTCAGATCAGGATTTAATCCTAAAATCTCCTGAAGCTCTTTACTTAATACCAACGCTGATGGATATCGTTGATCCAAATCCTTCGCCAGCGCACGCTTTAGTACTTCCAACACCTTTTTGGGATAGTTCGCGGCAATGCGATCAAAAAGCGGTGGCTCCTCCTGTAAATGTTTCAATGCAATCGCGATCGGGCTTTCTCCTTGAAAAGGCACTTCTCCGGTCAACATCTCATATAAAATGCAGCCCAGCGAGTAAAGATCGGACTGGGGACCAACGGGGATCCCTTTTGCCTGTTCGGGAGAGAAATATTGCACCGACCCCATGATGACACCGGTTTGCGTATAACCACTAGCCGTAATCGCCCGCGCAATTCCGAAGTCGGTCACCTTAACCATTCCTTCAGTGGTCATCAGAATGTTGTGGGGTTTAATATCCCGGTGCACAATGTTATGCTCGTGGGCATGCCGGAGCGCTTCACTAATTTGCAGTGTTATTCTGAACGCCTGGTTTAAAGGAAGCGGTGCTTCTTTATTAATCAATTCTTTGAGGTTATGGCCGGCAATATACTCCATTACAATGTAATGGATCTCACCTTCCTGCCCCACATCAAAAATATTAACGATATTCGGATGGGAGAGACTACCCGCCGCCTGTGCTTCCCGGCGAAACCGTTCAACAAATTCCCGGTCGGATGAATACTGCGCCCGGAGAACCTTGATGGCTACCACCCGTTGCAACAGAGTACATTCGGCCTTATAAACTAAGGCCATTCCGCCCTCACCAATTAGTTCGATAATTTTATATCTATTGCCCAATAGACGTCCGATCACTATTTTCACCTCAATGGGCCGAAAAACCCCAGTAATACGAAATAATCATCAAACCGATCGCGGCCATGTTATAGCCAAAATAAGCTTTTCTCCATAAACAAACCAAATTCCTGCCCAAAAAGCAGACGTTTAAATAAATACAACGATGGCCGAGATATTATCCATGCCACCCCGGTCATTAGCTGCTGCTATTAAACGGTCCGCCGCCACTTGGGGGGACGGCTCTGCGCCAAGCAATGCAGCAATTTCCACATCGGACAGCATCACTGTCAGTCCGTCCGAACAAAGCAGCAGACGGTCACCGGCAATCACCGGTACTTCCCGGTATTCCGGTTCAATCGGCTCCGCAGCGCCTAAAGCCCGGGTTAAAACATTCCGTTGTGGATGGTTTTTAGCCTCTTCTTCCGTAATTCCACCGCTCTTTACCAACTCGGCAACTAGAGAGTGATCAATCGTTAACTGAGTCAGCTGTTCCTCGTGCCAAAGATATGCCCGGCTATCCCCGATGTGGGCGACGCAAACCCGGTCCGCTTCTACTTTTGCCACAACCACGGTGGTACCCATTCCCATGCATTCCTGGTGCTCAGCGGCGTAGGCTAGCAGAGCCTGATTCGCTTCGCTTAACACGGAAGTTAAAACAGCCTTAAAATTGGGCGCACCGCTCTCCAGCGCCAACACCCGTTCGACCACCAAAGCACTGGCCACTTCGCCCGCTTGATGTCCACCCATGCCATCGGCTAAAACCAAAAGCGACCCTTGTCGACCGATACTATCCTCGTTAACCGTTCTCACCTTACCAACGTGGGTCGCCATTCCTACCTTCATCTTACCCACACCTCGCTACTTCTTCCCGTGAGACTTTCCCGTTTGTTCCAGAGGGTTCTCTTTACCGAGCGCCAATACTTTTAGGACCGATTCACCAAGCCCGATTTCGGCTTCGGGAGCAATAAATGTGCTGGTAATTCGCTGATTATTGTAAAAAGTACCGTTGGTACTCCCCAAATCTTTCAAAAGAAAAGTCCGCTTTTTCGGGTAGTATTGCAAAACAGCGTGGTCCCTTGAGACATTCGAGTCTTTAAGCTGGATGTGGCTTTGGGCCCGCCGTCCAATTTTTACGGTCATCGGCGCTAAAAGAAACTCCCGTCCGGAGTCGGGACCTTTGATCACCACTAACGCCATCGACGGTTGGTTGGTTCTGCGGTCCTTCTCCATAGCGAACACCTTTGTTTGATCAATAGTGTCCTTTACTTGCTCCTGAGTTTCAACCTTCTTTTTCGGCCAAGGTAAAACCCAGTTGTTAAATCTCATTATAACACATCCCCTAC
>DOID01000066.1:20139-21219 GCA_003511465.1 Bacillota bacterium
AAAATACTAGTCTGTCGATTCTTTTATGCGTTGCCGCAGTTGCCCGCAGGCGGCATCAACCTCTGCTCCCCGTTCCTGCCGGATGCTAACGGCAATGTTATTTTCTTCTAGACTTTGGAGGAAAAACCGCCGCACCCGGGGCGGGGATGGTTGGTAATCCACGGCAGGCACCGGGTTATAGGGAATCAGATTGACATGACAGAGCCATCCTGCCGTAAGCTCCACTAAACTTCGGAGATCTGCTTCCCGGTCATTTACTCCTGCAATCATGATGTACTCCAAGGTAACTCGGCGCTTAGTTCTAGTGGCATAGTCGCGACAAGCCTTCATCACCTGCGCCAGTGGGTAAGTGCGGTTCATCGGGATCAGACGCGAGCGCAACGAATCGTCAACGGCATGCAAGGAAAGAGCCAGGTTCAGCTGGAGCGCTTCCTCAGTCAACCGGTAAATCGCCGGTACAATCCCACTAGTCGAGATTGTAAGATGCCGCGCGGCCATCTGGAGTCCATAATCAGCGTTTAAGAGGCGAACTGCCTTCAGCGTTGCTTCGTAATTAGCCAAGGGCTCCCCTTGACCCATCGCCACAGCATGGGAGATCCGGGTCTTACGATCCTGTCCGATCTTCCTGACCTGATCGACAATCTCACCGGCGGTCAAATTACGCCTAAAACCCTGTTGCCCAGTGGCGCAAAATAGACAACCGACCGCGCAACCAACCTGAGTAGAAAAACAGACCGTCTTCCTTTTTTCCTCCGGGATATAAACTGCTTCAACACATAAGCCATCTTGTAAACGAAATAAATATTTTTTAGTTCCGTCACCTGCTTCTTGAGCTTCGGCGACCAACATCAAACCAATTTGCAGTCCACGGTCTTTTAACCGCTCCCGAAAGCTGACAGGTAAATTACTCATTTGGTCTAGATCATCAGTCCCTTTTTTGTACACCCAGTCCATTAACTGTCGCGCTCGATACCGGGGTTCACCCAGCTCTAAAACCACCGCTTCTAATTCTTGTAGATTTAAACCCGTAAACTCCACTCTACGGTACCTCCACTATCTATCTATTTAGAAAATACTAGT
>DOID01000066.1:21325-27702 GCA_003511465.1 Bacillota bacterium
TATCCCCGCCTAGCGGCGGATTAATTTAAAAAACCCGTATAGGTGATTAACAACCTCCTACGGGCGTGTTCGTAAAATACTAAACCAAAATTAACCAACCTTTAAACTAGCCGGAGATCTGCAATTGGAGTCGAATCCGATCAGCCACTTTCGCAATAAATGAAGCCGCCGTAGGAAACCGGGCTTTATCTGTTTGGTAAGTATCCGTGCCAAACATCTTTTTAAAGGACTCACCGTTACCCCGTTCCCAACCTATTTCAATGGTATGGCGAATCGCGGATTCAACGCCGCTAGCCGTAGAATTATACTTTTCGGCAATTCGCGGGTAAAGATTCTTGGTAATATTACCGAGGATATCTTCCTCCTGAATGGCGATGATAATCGCGTCCCGGAGATAACCATAACCGCGAAAATGGGCCGGAACTCCCATTTCATGAAAGATCCTGGTCACTTCCATCTCCAATTGCTGACGGGAATAATTCTTAGTTACGGCAGGCTGTGGATTGTAAGTAGTCCGATTTTCTTTGGTATAAACATCCTTTTGGCACCCGAATTGGCGGATCCGTTCCAGAAGGGTCAAGGTATCAAAGGGTTTGACCATATAATAAACAGCGCCCATGGCAATCAAACGCTGGACCATCGACTCCTGTTCAAAGGCAGTCAGCACGATTACTACCGGGGCGTCACTTATCTCCGCCAAACGCTCCATCACACCAATCCCGTCTAAATATGGCATGGTAATGTCCAAGATCAACAGATCCGGTTTATGGTCCTGAATTAATTCGATGGCCTGTAAACCATCGAAGGCCACACCAACCAGTTCCAGATCGTCTTGGATCTCAATATGTTCGCTCAACACTTTACAGAGATCCCGGTTATTATCCGCAAGCACAATCCTTATTTTCTCTCCCGCCAAAGACACTCCTCCCTTCTACGAGCTTAATTCTACACGTTTTTACCATTTCCTGCTGGAAAAGGCAATAGTTTATGTTAATCCCCTGCCCGCTAAAGGAGCCTCTTTTTCCAACGCCATCAAGTAAATATCTTTCCAATTCTGGTCTTTCTCCCTTTTTAGAACAGCTTGCATTTTAAAACCGATCTTTTGGTAACACTTAATCGCCCGGATGTTAAAAGTATACACCCGCAAATATAAACGGTTCAAGCTTAACTCATCGAAGGCATAGCCTACGATCTGATGTACCGCTAATGTACCGTATCCTTTATTCCAATATGCTTTTTCCCCAATTCTGATTCTAAGCTCCGCCTCCCGCCCTTGCCAGCAAATATTGGCCAGTTCCAGATCGCCAATCAGCCGTCCGGTTTCATCTTCCAGCGCAAAAAGGCGATCCCTTTTACTCCGCCTTATTTCTTCCCACCAAGCGACACAACCCGGTAAATCACCGGGTAAGCCCAGATCGACAAAACTTTCAATTTCCGGGTCAATATTCCATGAAACAATTGTAGCCAGATCTTCCTTTTCTAACGGACGAATCTTGACGGCATGGGTTTGCTTCGACATTAACGGCCACTCCTTCTACGAATAAACTACAATTAAGTGTTACAATAATTATTGTCTTTGCATAACCTAGAACTTCGTTTGTCCGCAGCTTACTCCTCCAAGTAAAAACCGGTAGGAAATAGGGGTTCTGGACGTTTTAACACCTTTTTCAGCTAGTTGCGGAGAATTTATGGGCCAAAAAGCGATATAGATTGGCACCGGCTACTTTGGTAACGACTTGTTGACTAAAACCAGCAACCACCAGATCATTTAGGAAACCCGGAATCCCGGTGACATCCAAAAGATCGTTCGGGGTTAAATCGATCCCGTCAAAATCGCTACCCAAGGCCGGACAATCTTCACCACCCGCTGCAAGGATTGCCTCCAAATGCGGGATTAGCGCCCGCCGGTCAACGGGCCCGGGGCCAATAAAGGGCGGATAAAAGGTCAAGCCAACGGTCCCCCCTCCTGCCGCCACCAGCTTAATCTGTTCCGTGGTCAAATTCCGGCGGTGTGGATGGATAGAATATGCATTGGCATGGGAAACACAAACCGGTTGCCGGGCGACGGCCATCAGATCAAAGAAACTACGCTGTCCCAGATGGGAAAGGTCTAAAATCATCCCCCGTTCCTCAGCTGCTTCGACCAGAGCTTTACCTAGAGCAGTTAACCCCGTGTCCTCGGGAGCGCCCACTCCACAAGCGAAATGGTTGGCCCCATTCCAAGTTAGAGCAAGCATCCGCACGCCCAGTTCATAAAATTCTTCCAGCCGCGTCAGCTCCTCCGCCAAGGGTTCCAACCCTTCCAAGGCTAAAATTACGCCGACTTTTTCTCCGGACGCCCAGGTTTTAAAATCAGCGGCCGACTTAATCCAGATTAGCGCTTCCTGATGCTCTTCATACTCCTGCTGCCAATGGCTGATGATACGCTTTGCCCAAGGGTAAGGATTTAAGCGCTTTGCCGCGCAAACCGCAAGTACCTGTAGCCTAACCCCTGCTGTTTTTAAACGGGGCAGATCGAGGTGAAGGTGGGGCGCTTTCCCTAAGCTACCACCTTCCTCAGCAAGGCGGACCAGCGTATCAGCATGGCCGTCAATCACCGGAAAAAACCTTGCTTTCATCTTTACGCTCCTTTCTCTTTTCCAAATTACTTGTCCCCCTATCCAATTTGGGATTTTTTCGGAAAAAGGTATACTTAAATGCACAAAAAAAGAACCTATAAACATTTATAGGTCCCCAGCAGGGCAGCAAATAAGAACTATCGTGGTTCAATGATTAACTTGATGGCTGTTCGTTCTTGTCCCTCAATCATAATGTCGGTAAACGCGGGAATACAAATCAGGTCAATACCACTGGGAGCAACAAAACCTCTGGCGATAGCCACCGCTTTAACCGCTTGATTCAGGGCTCCGGCACCGATCGCTTGGATTTCCGCCGCTCCCTTTTCCCGCAATACTCCGGCCAACGCTCCGGCTACCGAATTTGGATTGGATTTTGCCGAAACCTTTAATACTTCCATTGCTTTATACCCCTCCTAAACCATGTCAAGTTAGTAAACTATATCTATATATATTTTATATCGACCATAAAATTCCTTTTAATTTTTTTAACTTATTTTTTAAATTTTGCGGTAATAAATCCGCTCGATCACCTTGGTTCGTCCTTGCTGGTCAAGTTCTAAATAAATTCCACCGAGTTCAACAGGGCCTCCGGCAATTTCAAACTTGACCGGTCGTTTGGTAATGAATTTTTGAATCGCCAATTCTTTTTTAACGCCCAATACTGAATCAGCCGGTCCGCACATCCCTACATCGGTAATATATCCGGTCCCTGCGGGAAGGATACGCTGATCAGCCGTGGTTACATGGGTATGTGTGCCTAAAACCGCAGAGGCCAACCCATCCAAGTAATGACCCAGCGCCACCTTTTCTGAAGTGGCTTCCGCATGGAAATCTACTAAAACGTAGGGTGTCTTCTGCTTCAGCAGATTTACCTTTTCCTTCGCGACCCGGAAGGGACAGTCCAAGGCCGGCTCCAGGTAGACCTGACCCATTAAATTAAGAATTCCAACCGGATACCCATTTCGCGCCACAAATAAACCGAAACCCTCCCCCGGTGTTCCCGGCGGATAATTTGCTGGACGTAACACTTCTTTGTAACGATCCAACACCTGGTTGATCTCCTTATGTTTCCAGGTATGATTACCTAGGGTGATCACATCGACGCCGTTTTGCAAAAGCTCTTCGGCAACCTCCATGGTGAGGCCAAACCCCCCGGCGGCATTTTCCCCGTTGACCACTGTTAAATCTGGCGCATACTCCTTAGTCAACTTCGGAAGCATCTCCTTCACAAGCTTACGCCCTGGCCGACCCACAATATCACCTAAAAATATAATTTTCAAACCTGGTCCCCCTTCGGATTTTGCGTTGTACGCCAACAGCTTTCTGAAACAAAATCCCCCCCACTCAGGGGGGATCAGCGTGATTAAAGATCATCACACGGCCTTCTTCACGAATCCCGATTAACTCCTTTTCCTGTTCCGTCTCCTTCAGCTCTTCCATCATATGCGCGATCATCTCTTCCTGAAAGAGTAAGTCTTCTTCACCGGCTTCGCTTTCCTCGTCTTTAATAACTTCCTGCCCGTACCGGTCATTGATGATCTTGATAATTAAAGACAGTTCTTCAGGGGAAAAGGAGGCAATATCCCGTTTGATTTCCAGAAAGCTCAGATCCTTCTGCTTTTTAAACGAGAAATCGATAATCTGTGGTTGGG
Source organism: Bacillota bacterium (assembly GCA_003511465.1). Classification (GTDB taxonomy): domain Bacteria; phylum Bacillota; class UBA4882; order UBA10575; family UBA10575; genus Capillibacterium. The sequence goes on from DOID01000066.1 coordinate 25,596, forward strand.
CTCGATCCAAAACAGCCAAGGCTTCCAGACTCATCTCCAGTTCTTCCCGGAAGGCCTTTTGTTCGGCGAGGAGAAATTTGTAGCGCAAGATAAAACTAAAAATAAAACAGCGTTCAACAGGGTCCAGCTTTAAAGTGGCAATCTCTGGATAGCGGATCAGCAACGAAACGATTAAGCTCATGGAGTTGGTATAGGATTCACTGTCCCGACTAAATACACCCTTCATTCGACTTCTCCCATTAATTCTCTCGTTAATTTCAGCATCACTACGAAATAGGCTTTTTGCAACGCAAAAAGCTATAGATGAAGCATTCCCGCATTTTGTAAAGATAAGTAAGCCACTTAAGTGGCTTACTTTCTTTATTTCGCATAGTCGACTGCTCTGATCTCACGAATCACTACTACTTTGATCTGTCCCGGATATTCCAATTCTGCTTCGATTTTCTTTGCGATTTCCCGAGAAATAAATGCCGCTGCCCCATCATCCACTTTTTCCGGTTTCACCATAATCCGAATTTCCCGACCGGCTTGGATGGCATAGGCTTTTTCCACACCCTCAAAAGAATCGGCGATCTTCTCCAAGCGTTCTAAGCGTTTAATATAACTTTCCAGGGTCTCCCGTCTAGCGCCGGGGCGCGCTGCGGAAATCGCATCGGCGGCCTGGACTAAAACCGCTTCCACCGTATTGGGTTCGATATCTCCGTGGTGTGCAGCAATCGCATGGATGATCGCTGCCGATTCCCGGTATTTTTTCGCGATATCGGCACCAATTGTGACATGAGGTCCTTCTACTTCATGATCAATTGCTTTTCCAATGTCATGGAGGAGTCCTGCCCGTTTGGCCAGAATGACATCGGCTCCTAATTCAGCAGCAATCATTCCTGCTAAATGTGCCACTTCGATCGAATGTTTCAAAACATTCTGTCCGTAACTTGTCCGGTATTTAAGCCGTCCTAATAAACGAATCAACTCCGGGTGTAGGTTTGGGATCCCTACTTCGATGGCGGCCTGCTCCCCTTCATCTTTGATGACCGTATCAACCTCTTTACGGGCCTTTTCCACCATCTCTTCGATCCGTGCCGGATGAATCCGTCCATCGGCAATTAAACGTTCCAAAGCAATTCGGGCGATCTCCCGTCGCACCGGGTCAAACCCGGAAAGAATTACCGCCTCGGGAGTATCGTCAATAATGAGGTCAATCCCGGTTAAAGTCTCCAACGCCCGGATATTCCGACCTTCCCGGCCAATAATACGGCCTTTCATCTCATCATTCGGTAACACGACCACAGAAACGGTGGTTTCCGCTACATGATCAGCGGCATACCGTTGAATTGCCGTAGAAAGAATATCCCGCGCTTTTTTATCGGCTTCATCCTTAACCTTGGCTTCATAATCCCGGACCCGGACCGCCATTTCCTGGGCCATTTCTTTTTCTAATTCAGCAAAGAGGAAATCTCTCGCCTGATCTGCGGTAAGGCCGGAGATCTTCTCCAGTTCTTCGCGTTCCTTCTCTTTCAGATCGCGCAGTTCACCTTTTAACCGCTCCAGTTCACCCTCTTTTTTGTTAAGATTATCCTCTCTTTTCTCCAGCGTTTCCATTTTACGGTCGACATTTGCTTCTTTCTGTTCAATCCGTTTCTCCCACCGCTGGCTCTCGTTGCGTCGTTCCCGGATTTCCCGGTCTAAATCGTTTTTAATCCGAAGGGCTTCTTCCTTCGCTTCCAGTATGGATTCGCGTTTTTTCGCTTCGGCGTCCCGTTCGGCTTCTTGTAAGATCATTTTGGCGGTTTCTTCGGCAGACCTTAAACTCATCGTCGTTCGAATCTTCTCAAAAATAATACCGCCTGCTATCCCCAGAACAATTAATAGTGCTATCAACCAAAACTCGATTCTCAACACCTCCTTTGCGTTAATATTTAATACTAAATGAAGCCGAGCAAGAACTCGGCTTCTTGGTGTTCTCCTCCAAATTTAATTGTATCTTTTTTGAAAATAGCTGTCAAGACTCCTGATCATTGTTAAGGTAGGGTCTTATTTCTTCGCCCGGGAAACCGGCGGCGTACAGTCGCCGAGCCCACCTCATAATTAATTTTTTTTCCGGAGCGGC
>DOID01000066.1:27860-29418 GCA_003511465.1 Bacillota bacterium
CGGAGAGTACCAACGGTTCAGGCTTTCATCTACTAAGATTGGTTCTAGTCCGGCTAGTTTTAGCCGCTGCCGGATATAGGTCCGGCTTTTATGGGCCGTCCGGTATTTGTCAATCTGCCGCCGGATGTACTTTTTATCATCAAGGTAGTTCCATTCCCGTAAGCGTCCCACCGCAGTGCTGATCTCCTCCAGCGGGTAACCTTTACCTTTTAGTTTTTCCTCAATTTCAAAAGTAGAGTAGTCCCGCCGTCCCAGCAAGGTCAGGGCATAGGTCAAAGCTGAGCGTGGCGGCGTCATTTTTGGGTGGTTTTAGCCGCCCGTCCCGCTTTCGCTCCTTCGTCTTTCGTTTCTTCTACTTTGGACCCTTCCTCTTTCTTCCCGGGCTGTTTCAGTCCATACTGTTCATAGAGGGCTGTTTCGACCTGAGCCAATAATTCCGGGTTGTTCTGCATAAACTCAACGGCCGTATCCCTTCCTTGCCCCAAACGGGTATCACCATAGGAAAACCAAGAGCCGCTCTTATTAATAATATCCTTGTCCACCGCCGCATCAACAATACAACCAACCTTGGAGATCCCCTGCCCATAAATGATATCGAATTCCGCCTGTTTAAAAGGGGGGGCCACCTTATTTTTAACCACTTTCACCTTGGTCCGGTTCCCCACCATCTCGCTCCCTTGTTTCAAGGTCTCAACGCGCCGCACTTCCAATCGGACGGTGGAATAGAACTTCAAGGCCCGTCCCCCCGGTGTTACTTCCGGGTTACCGAACATGATCCCGACTTTCTCCCGGATTTGGTTAATAAATATTGCCACGGTATGCGACTTACTAATCGCCCCCGTTAGTTTACGCAAAGCCTGGGACATGAGGCGGGCCTGCAAGCCCACATGGGAATCGCCCATCTCACCCTCAATCTCGGCGCGGGGAGTTAACGCCGCTACCGAGTCAATGACCACCACATCAACCGCTCCACTCCGTACTAAAGCTTCGGTAATCTCCAGCGCCTGCTCTCCCGTATCCGGTTGGGAAATCAACAAGTTATCGATATCCACGCCAAGTTTACGAGCGTATAAGGGATCAAGCGCATGTTCGGCATCGATAAATGCAGCAATTCCGCCTAACTTCTGCGCCTCGGCCGCCATATGCAAGGCAACGGTGGTTTTTCCCGAAGACTCAGGACCGTAAATCTCAATGATCCGGCCGCGCGGAATCCCACCGATCCCAAGCGCCAGATCTAAAGTAATCGCACCGGTCGGAATTACTTCTATGTTCATCTTGGTGCTGGCTTCCCCCATTTTCATGATCGAACCTTTCCCAAATTGCTTTTCGATCTGAAGGACAGCCACCTCCAATGCTTTCTGTTTCTCATCCACTGCCATCTTTTCGCCTCCCCCAAACATTTGTTCGCTTCGAGTATAACAGAAGAAGACACCTGTGTCAATCTTCGCTTCCCTAGTTAGAAAATACTAGTCTGTCGATTCTCCCGGCTTGAATTTCAGCAATTAAGCTTAGCGACGCCGCTCCGAACGACCAGCTGTGGTGGCCTTCGGGGCTTGTC
>DOID01000066.1:29481-33373 GCA_003511465.1 Bacillota bacterium
GCTTGTCGAGTCTCAACATTTCGCATTCAATCTATACCAAGCAAAACGCTTTCGCAAGCTTTCACGTTTTCCATTCCCAACTTTTTGCATCCTAATCTGTACCAAGCAAAACACTTTCGCAAGCTTTCGTGTTTTGCTTGGTCGTTTATGGTCTGCAAAAAGTGAGATTGGTGGCTTCGGTTTGCGAAAAGTGAGATTACTTCGTGAACTTATCCGCTACTTTCGAAGCGCCGTAGGAATCCGGTTTAATCCGGGCATCAAAGCCGCTGCCGGTCACCATGCCGACCACTTCCCGGATGATCTCTTTGGTTTTTCCCTGTTCCCCCACATCCAGATGGATCTCGATATTCAAATCAGTCTTCCCGATGGACATAATCTTCCCGGCCAGACGTGACGCCACTTCTAAACTACGGGCGGTCTCTAGAAAAATCCGCTGTTTTAAGGAGATCATCCCCCGCTGCCGCTCTTTGGTATAATAAAATCGTCCGCCTTTACCCACCCGTAAAACCACAATGGCAGTCACATAATAAACATCCGTCCGAACCTGGGAGTCGGTACCGACAATCAATTTATAAGAATCCTCCGGGTGTTCATTAACAAAAGCGAGCATGTCGCGGAATACTTGGTTGAAACTGAGCCTACCTTTCGTCGGGCTGATAAAAAAAGTCATCTTCATCCCCTTTTCGGTATAAAAGCCTAAATCTTTGTGAAGCTTTTTGCGTTGTATCCAGTTAAAGAAATTTCGATACAATATATAGTGTTTAGCTTGTTTTTAGGCTATCAATATATTGTACCGAAATGCTTAAATCAATTAACAACGCAAAAAGCCCTAGTGAGACCGTTTACAGTTCTTCCTGCAAATATGCAGCTAAAGCATAAAACTCCGTTGGGGAAAGGGTCTCTCCTCTTTGCAACGGGTCAAGCCCAAGCCCGCGCAAAGCAGCCATAACCTTTGTTTCTCCCCCGAGCTGCGAAAATATACTACGTAACGAATTATAGAGGTTCTTCCGGCGCGAAGAAAATACCGCGCGGACTAAGAGGGAAAAGCAGTGGTCGATCGCTGGGGAAAAATCCCTGGATTTAGGGGTTAGGCGCACAATCGCCGATTGCACCTTTGGTCTTGGGATAAAAACCGTTGGTGGTACTGTTCCCACCAGTTCAACCTGGCAATAGGATTGAATCATCACCGAAAGGGCACCGTATACCTTGTTGCCAGGCGGCGAAACCATCCGGTCAGCAACCTCCTTTTGCACCAAAAAGACCAGCATACGCCATGAAATGGCTGATTCAAGTAAATGAAAGATAATCGGAGTGGTAATGTAATACGGTAAGTTGGCGACAACTTTAGGGGCTGGCACTGTTCCCAAAATGAGCGCGGGGTTAAGTTTCAAGATATCACCAAAGACAAGCTCCACGTTGTTCCTACCGGCCAATACTTCCGTGAGGAGCGGAGCTAGAGAACGATCGGTCTCCACCGTAATCACACGCTTAACGTTTTCAGCTAACGCCGTCGTTAAAGCCCCGACCCCAGCGCCGATTTCCAGCACCACATCATCGGAGGTTAAATCGGCAGCGCCCACAATCTTCCGGAGAATATTAGCATCAGCCAAAAAATTTTGTCCCAGTCCCTTTTTGGCTGCCACCTGATACTTGTCCATTAACTGATGAACTTGGCGGGGCGAAGTTAAATTGAACTTTTTTTCTTCCGTAATCTTTTACCACCTCAAAAGTCCTTGGGCTTTTTGCCCGTCTTAATCCGGAGAACCGGGATGTCGGTCCAGCATTATATTACTACCTGGTTTTAATTTTAACCGTTTTAGCAATTCTTCTCCCACGGTCTTGGTTTCTAAAGGATGCTCATACTTACCCTGGATGCCGGCGATAATCGCCACTCCTAAGGCCATTAATGGATACTGCTCAATACGCCCATCGGGTCTTTGCAGATACATCCCACCCCGTTCCCGGTCGTCTTCCAGATAAAGCCCCAGGATTTCCTGGTCAAAGCGGTCAATAAGCCCTCTTCCTACTTGCTCGCCGCTTCCCGTCGGCGTCATAATGACAAAATCATCCCCATGAATATGGGCGATAAAAATATCCGGTGTTCCCAGCTCATCAGTGACTTCCAACAACAAACGACTCACCAGACGAATTGCTTCATCACCGGCACTAAATCCGTAACACTGATTGTAAATCCGAAAATTGTGAATATCAATAAACAGGAGATCGCAATCTCGACCATGGGTCATCCGCTCAGTAATCTCCTGCCGCATTACTTCCCAGCCCTGAAAACCGGTTAATGAGTTTTTCGCGATCGCGCGGCGTTCGGCCATTAAATAATTGACTTTCGTCAAGATATCCTTAGGTTTAAAAGGTTTGGTTAACTGGGTATCAATCCGCACACCTAAATCAGCTAGATTCGCCAAGTTAACTTCTTCCGGTGCCAACAAAATCAACCCCATACTCCGGGTTTCGGCATGCAACTTCAAATCATAACAAGCTTCCAAACCGTCCTTGCCGGGCAGATCCTGGTCAACAACCACAACCCCCGGTCGGAAGTTAAGGGCTTTGGTCAATACTTCATCACCCCGGGTGCACGTGGCGATCTGGTAACCGGCGTTCGTAAGCCGAATCACCATGATCTCAGCCAAGTGCGAATCGGCCTCGGCAATCAACACCCGATCCAGATTCATTTCTACCGCTCCTTCCGCTCACTTTACCCTTTTGCTAAGTTCGACGAAAGGTAACCTTTTCCTCTTCTGCACCGGAAAATACCGGTATTTTCGTGAAGCTTATCCCTCGTCTTCCCTTAAGGTGCCAAAATATAAACTTTCACTTTCTTTCTACCCCACAAGAACGCTTCGCGCTCCGTATCATAACAAACATCGATCCGATTTTTTTTAATCGCCGAACCAATATCTTCCGCGGCGGCAAAGCCATACCCTTCGATGTAGAGCTTAGTCCCCAGCGGAATTACTTTGGGATCAACAGCAGCAATACCATAGGTGGCTTTTTTACCGGTATAAGTATAACCGTCAGCATAAATCCCGCAAGATTGGGGCCCCGGTTCATAAGCCGTCGCTTCCATCGTCAGGACATCAGTGTAACGGATCATTCGCCCACCGGCAACGGTTTTTGTGTGAATTACTGGCCGAATGCCCCGGGCAATCACCTTGTTAACGGCCGGTTTCACCACCCGTTCCCCAATGAGTTTTCTACTTACTTCTTTACCGTCCTCAAAAACTACCTGATACTCCCGGGCCAGAACACCAGTTTCCCCGGCACTGGCCACCCGCTGTTTTCCTTTGTCCAAGTTCGGATCATTAACATACGCGACCGGCGGAGTAATCTTCGCTTCAACCGTTAAAGTATCCGTGGTCACCCGCGCCACACTTAGCCGCAAACCTTCCCAAACCTGAGCATCCATGGGTACCGAGAGTCGATCCGCTTCACCTAACCCGATCCCGATCCGCTGAAGTGCCTCACCCACTGTAACCGGGGGCATCCGGGTTTCTATTGCTTTACCATCAACGTCAATAAAGAACTTTACCCCCCGACGCATTTGGATCTCCATTCCGTCTCGCACCCGTGCCGCTAAACCAGGGGTAACTTCATCACCAGGCCGGACTGGGATTTTTGCCTTAGCCAACGCCGTTTCAACCGTCGGTGCCGTTGTCACCAGTTTAAGCTGTGCGCCGTCGACTACAACGGTAATCGTATCCATCCGGAACGCATAAATCAATAAAAGAAAAAAGACCAGTCCTGAAAAGACATTCACCAAATAAGTACCGAGCCGAAAAGGTAATATTACCCCTGAAGCACTGACCTTCTGGATCTGCACAATCCTACCCCCCTACGTAGAAAACCAGTCTGGCGGTAGCCAGCGTGAGCGACT
>DOID01000066.1:33626-42507 GCA_003511465.1 Bacillota bacterium
CAAAGCCAACTTAATTTCTAATCTATTCCTCTCCGCTCCTAACGTTTCCTGCTGGAAATAAACGGTACCGCCTATTCGGTCAAGTATGAACGAATCCGCAGTTCAACTCCTAATTCTTCCGCAAGCTTCCGTGCTGGTTCCGGATCGAAAGCCGGAATTTGGACCACCGACACCACCACCTGGGGAATATATAACTTACTGTCCCGAATAAAGCGGAGCAACGCCGGGAAAGCGGCAAGCCCAAGGTCGGAACGGCAAAGCCGGTGATAGTCGGCGGCCGTGGTAGCATTTAAACTGATGGAAATGGTATCGATCAAGCCTTCCAGTTCGGGTAGGATCGAACGCTCAAGCACCGCTTCCGCGAGCCCATTGGTATTAAGCCGAATACGCACCCTGTAACGTTCCTTCAGCGCAGCGGCTACCCCGACGACCACCTCCCAACGGAGTAAGGGCTCACCATACCCACAGAAAACAACTTCCCGGTAGGCGGAGACATCACCAGCGGCTGCTAATACCTCTTCCACCGAAGGTTCCCGGTCCAACCAAAGATCGTACCCCACCCCCTGCTCATTTTCGCGAATGCAAAAAGTACAACGGTTGGGGCAGCGATTCGTGATATTAAGATAAAGCCCGTCCTTAATTGGATAAGCAAAAACCGTTCCCATGTAGGTTCCCTCTTTCGTTCATTATTATAGTGTTCTTCCCAACCCAAAACAGGCTTCCCCGTTTTCCCTAGTCAGTTCTGCTATTTCCCCCGGCGCGATCCCTAGAATAGTCCCCACCTGCTCGGCAACGGCTACCAAGAAGGCTGGTTCATTCCGTTTCCCCCGCCAGGGATGGGGCGCCAAATAAGGAGCATCGGTCTCTAATAATAAACGGTCCAGCGGGAGTCTTTTCACCACTTCCGGCAGCTTACGGGCGTTCTTAAAGGTAACCGGCCCTCCGACCGCCAAATAAAGGTTTAAATCTAAATACGCGGCCGCTATTTCGTTACTACCGGAAAAACAGTGCATCACACCCTGATAAGTATCGCCTTCCGCTTTCAAGGCGGCCAATAGATCGGCATGGGCTTCCCGTCCATGGATCACCACCGGTTTTCCGGTTTTTTGCGCCAAAGCCAGTTGCTGGCGGAAAACCTCCTGTTGGCGCGGGCGTGGCGAATGATCATAATGGTAATCAAGGCCGATCTCACCCAGCGCCACCGCCTGCGGGTGGGTAAGCATCGCTTCTAAACTTCGGAGGTCATCGTCGGTAACGGTTGCCGCGTCATGGGGATGAATCCCAACCGCCGCGTAAATCCCCTTTTCTGCCTCAGCCAGCTGTAAAGCCCGCTGGGAGGAAGGCAGATCATACCCGACCACCAGCATCTGCTCTACCCCCGCCGCCCGCGCCCGGGCGATAATCGTCGGTAAATCCTCCTGGTAGGCTTCGTCATTAAGGTGACAGTGGGTATCAAAGAGTCTCATCGAACCTCTGCACCATCCCCCACTGTTTTCTCCGGCATGACCAGAGCTAGATTATCTCCGTCGCCGGCCGCCAGCACCATACCCTGGGAAAGGACGCCCCGCAGTTTAGCCGGTTTCAGGTTCGCGACCACCACAATTTCCTTCCCCACTAACTCATCCGGTTGATAATAGCGGGCGATCCCCGCCACAATCTGCCGCTCTTCCTCCCCAAGCCTAACCTGAAGCCGGAGGAGTTTATCGGCACCTTCGATTTTTTCGGCAGTAAGCACCTTCGCCACCCGTAAATCTATTTTCGCAAATTCATCAATGGTAATCTGCTCTTGCGTGGTGGCCGCCGTTGCTGTCGGTTCCGCTTTTTTAGTCGTTGCCTGCGGCACGGGTTTTTCCGGTGGCGCTTCTTTCTTTACTCCCGTAACTTCTGCGGCTTCCTCCCAGTCAATCCGGGGGAAAAGTGGTTCCCCCTTCCTGACCTTGGTACCGGCCGGATAAAGTCCCCATTTACTCCCGGCCTCCAAGCCGATGGCAGCCGCCTCCGGATCTAAACCGAGCTGGGCAAAGATCCGGGCCGGGCTTTCCACCAGGTAAGGCGAGAGCAAAACGGCGCTAACTCGAATCACCTCGACCATCGTATACAGAACCGTACCCAGACGCTCGTGATTGCCCTGTTTATTCAGACTCCAAGGTGCTGCTTCATCAATATACTTGTTGGCGCGCCCAATTAAATGAAAGATCGCGGTCAAAGCCCCAGAAACCTCCAATTTCTCCATGTGTTCTTGCACTGCTTGCCAGGTCTCGTCCGCCTCGTTAATAAGCGCTTTCTCCAGCGGCCCATAGGCCCCCGGCACCGGAACTACTCCGTCGGCAAATTTCTCCACCATGGAGAGGGTCCGATGCAAAAGATTCCCCAGATCATTGGCTAAGTCCGTATTGATCCGAAGGACTAAGGCTTCCTCCGAATAAATTCCATCGGCGCCAAAGGCGACCTCCCGGAGGAGATAGTAGCGGATGGCATCCAATCCGTACTTGCCGACCAATACTACCGGGTCAACCACATTGCCCTTGGACTTAGACATTTTCCCACCATCCAACACCAACCAGCCATGGCCAAAAACCTGTTTCGGAAGGGGTAAATCTAAGGCCATCAAAATAATCGGCCAGATGATGGTGTGAAAACGGACAATCTCCTTACCAACCAGGTGCAATTCGGCCGGCCAAAAACGGGCAAAAAGACTGTCGGACCCCACCTGGTCCGGATAGCCTAAGGCGGTAATATAATTGGTCAATGCATCAAGCCACACGTAAATCACATGTTTCGGATCAAAAGGCACGGGGATGCCCCAGGAAAAAGTTGTCCGCGAGACGCAAAGGTCCTCCAGTCCGGGCCGGAGAAAATTATTGATCATCTCGTTTTTTCGGGAAACCGGTTGGATAAATTCGGGATGAGCTTCGATATGGGCCATTAAACGGTCCGCGTATTTGGAGGTCCGGAAAAAATAGCTTTCTTCCTGAACTCTCTCCACTTCCCGGCCACAGTCTGGACACTTTCCGTCAACCAGTTGGCGTTCCAGCCAAAAGGCTTCGCAGGGCGTACAGTAAAGCCCTTCATACTCACTTTTATAGATATCTCCCTGCTCGTAAAGGCGTTGGAAAATCTGCTGTACTCTTTCGGTGTGACGGGGTTCGGTTGTCCGGATAAAATCATCATTACTAATCGCCAGTGTTTTCCATAATTTTTTAATGTTAGCGACAATTTCATCAACAAAGGCTTGCGGTTCCTTACCGACCGCCGCTGCGCGCCGCTGGATCTTCTGTCCATGCTCATCGGTGCCGGTCAGAAAATAGACATCTTCCCCCATCAGCCGGTGATAACGGGCTAAAGCATCGGCAACCACCGTAGTATAGGCATGGCCGATATGTAAATTGTCACTTGGGTAGTAAATTGGTGTTGTAATATAGAATTTCCCCACATTAATCTCCTCCTTAAAAGTTGATAACAAAAAACCCCTCCACCCAAAGAAATCATCTTTGGGGGCGAGGAATTTCCCGCGGTACCACCCCAATTCTCTCCGCCTGCGCGGAGCCTTCACGGACAGGGCCTAGCCCTGACCTTGCGCGTTAACGGGCGCACCCGGCACACTTAAGCAGAGTTACCTCCTTCAATGTACTGCTCCGGGTCCATCTTCGTCATCCCGCTCCGGTCGGCTCCCACCGTCCCGACTCGCTGTTCGTGCCAGGAAAACTACTCCTACCCCTCATCGCGTCCTTGATGGCCTTTTTGCCCAACGCAAAAAGCTTTAATTAAGTAAATTAATCTTAGGAATTAATCCCAACCGTACTTCAATTCTATTTGATTAAGTATATAAATACCGCTCACCTTTTGTCAAGTCCGTTTGATAATTTTTCCCAAAATAATTATTTCCTCGATTGACTTAGTCTGGAAAATAAGGTACAATTACCTTGTAAATGAATGTCGAATCTTATCGGAAAAGGAGGTTTTTGCAATGATGAAATCTACAGGAATTGTACGTAAAGTCGATGAACTAGGACGCGTAGTAATCCCCATCGAATTACGACGCACCCTTCGGATTGAGGAGAAGGATGCTTTAGAAATTTATGTAGACGGGGAGAAAATCATCCTGAAGAAATATGAACCGGCCTGCATTTTCTGCGGAAACGCCGAAAATGTCCGGAATTTCAAAGACAAAAACATCTGCCAGGATTGTTTGGACTCCATGAAAGACGTTTCTTAAAGCTTAAGCTTTACTGGTGTACGAAAGAAGGGGAGATAACTCCTCTTCTTTTTCGTTAATCGCTATTTTTTAAGTAATATTGATAAAGCTCCCCCCGGGAAAACCCTTCACGGCGGGCAACCTCGCGGATCACGGTCGAGGCTTTCTCCCCGGCTACACTCCGCTGCCGGATCTCTTGGTAAAAAGAGGCATAATCGGCCTCAGTACGCTCCTCTTTTTCGAAAGGACAACCGGCGAGTACTAAGGTGAACTCCCCTTTTACTTCCCGCTCCGACCAGACCCGAACCGCTTCCCCCAAGGAACCCCGCCAAAATTCTTCAAATTTTTTTGTTAATTCCCGGGCGACCACCACCGGCCGGTCCACACCGAGTTGTTCTGCCAACCCCCGTAGGGTTTCCTTTAAACGATGGGGCGCTTCATACAGCACAATCGTCCGCTCTTCTCCGGCCAGCGCCGTGTAACGGGCTTTCCGTTCCTTTGGTTTCCGGGGAAGAAAACCCTCAAAAACGAAGCGGTCGGTCGGTAACCCGGAAGCAACCAGCGCCGCCAAACAAGCAGAGACCCCCGGGACCGGTACCACCTGGAATCCGGCCGCCGCTGCTTGCGACACCAGTAAACTTCCAGGATCGGACAACCCCGGTGTCCCGGCATCGCTGACCACCGCGATTTGCTGCCCCGCACGCAGGTATTCCAGGAGCAGTTCCGCTTTTTTCTCCTCTTGCTCCCGGTAATAACTGATCACCCGCTGATGAATGGATAGATATGAAAGGAGTTTCCTGGTCTGCCGAGTATCTTCGGCGGCGATCAGATCAACTTCCTTTAAAACCCGAACGGCACGGGCCGTGATATCCTCCAAATTACCGATGGGAGTAGTTACCAAATAAAGAACGCCTTCTTTTTCCATCCCGATCTCCCTCTCTAGTAGCGCTCCTGAAAAAGCTCAGCGCTCCCCACTTTGTTCAGGGGAAGGCGGAAAGACCATATACTCGGCGCTTAAATAATCGGTGCGGTGCGAGGAGAGCGTCTCCAGAAAAGCAGCGAAGTTGGGAACATTCTTTTTACTCTGATAGTTGAACCGTCCGTTCCGCCATTGAAAACTATAGACCGCTCCGTCTTGATTATTCTGTCCTTCCCGGACAAATCCATATAACCATACTTCACCGTTGATGGCCGAGAGCTGTAGATCTTCATAGACAAAATCGATATCATGCGCCCTTTTCCACCCAGTTTCCTGTTTCGAAAACATTTCCAAGCGTAGTTTACGGCTGCGTGTTTTTAAGTCATACTCCCGGTTGAGAAAAATAATCTCCGCTTCCCGCCCTTCCACCAGATCGGCGAGGTAGACGCCACTAGGCGGATTCCCCTCGCCCAGGTTGGAAAGGATCGGGCCTAGCGCTTGCCATTGTAACCCATTCTCTTGTTTGAGTAAACCCACCCTATACTGCGGCCAACCCCAAAGGTCATCGTCGGTCCGGAGGAGGAGCAGCGCTTCCTGTTTACCGTTGCGGTCTAAATCTTGTACCACCCAATGATGGATCCGGAAAGGAGTTAAATATTTAAAGATATAATCTTCAAGTGTTCCGTTAAAATCAAGCTCGGGTAGACGGTTGGCAAAAGGATCTTTCTTTTCATGAAAGGTACGGAACAGTAAATACTCATATCCGAGGGTACTCCAGACCGGTTCCTCGATATGGTAATATCCCCCTTTATAACTTCCGGTCGTCAATAAATCTTCCCGCTGTGGGGTAAAAGCGCCAAATTCTCCATAAGCTCCTTTCAGCGCAGCGCCAAAAACTTTAGTTCTAAGCAGCCCGGTACCCTTATCCAGATCAGCGGTGATCACCCGGTAAGTGAGCGCCCGATTTTCATAGCATTCCAGGAACTGCAGATGCCAATTGGCGTTAAAGACCGCCGCTGCCTTTAAAAATAGCCCGTTATTGTTTAATATGGAGAATTTTAGAGAGGGAAGCTCGGCGCCATTCCCCAAAAAAGCCAGGTGATTAAGGCCTTTCCCGGGTAAAATATAGACTGATTTATATAAATAGCCTTCCTGATCCCGAGCCCGACCATATGCTTGGAACGGTAACGGGACCAAACGATAACGTGCCCGTTCAAAATCCCAGTCGGCCAGCGCCGCCTGGATCAATATTTTACTGGGACTCTCGGCGCAGGGAATCAAATAAGTAAAAACATATTCATCTTCCACATCATCATCTAACGCCGAGTTTACTTCCCACTCTAGCAAGTTGGCATTCCCCGGTAATAATGGAAGGATCGCCCGTTCTCCGACGGGGATCTCAGCCAGTTTATTTAGGGAATTTCCCCAGCATAACGAGGTACGTTCTTCTTTTGCCGCCGACCCAAACAACACCGGGCGTTGGCGGGAGCGGGCAAAATGCCGATAGTCTTCCCGCGTCATTTGATAGGCTTCCGCCCCACCCTTGAGTTGGTGATCACGCAGATCCCAAATCCGGCTGGTAATGGTCAAGAGATCACTACTGCTTTTTCCGTCAAGATAACTTACTTCATGGACGACATATTGACCTTCGTAATCCATTAATTGCAGATCATACTGACCGCGAGCAGTAAACACCCCTTGATAACAGTTGTTTTTATACTTATGCATCGTCAACTCGGCAAAGGAAGAACCCTCCGGTTGAAAGATGGTCCAGAACTCCAAGATGCCATCGCCATCTAAATCATCAATCTGAAGGATCCGGTAAGTGTATCCGGTCTCCCCGGCCTTCACCTTCCCGCCGCTTCCGCGGTTTGCCTTCCCCAGATTTATGTAATAGGTCTCTTGGTAGCGTCCATCAATCAGATCGAGTAACGTCAAAGCATAATTATCCTGGAGCGCATAAAGCACCAGATACTCAACGTCCGTATCCAAATCAAACTCGGCTAACGCAAAACACTGCACAATATTGGCGCCCAGCGGTAAATAATTCAGGAGATCGCTATTGGCTTGCGCCATAAAGGGGGAAAGTATAATAAATAGTAAAACTAGGCAAAAAAATAGAACACACCGGGCTTTTCTCATTAGAGTAATCCCTCCTTCCTTCTTTTATTCCACATTCTTACGGAACATCCTTTTCATGAAAGTAAAAAATAGAGGCCGGATGGCCCCTATTTAAACTCCACTTTATGGAAGACTTTCTTTCCTTTTTGTAAAAGCAAGCCGTTACTACCGTAATCGGCGGGGTTAATGATCAGCCCAACCTCAGTTACCGGTTGCTTTTCCAACTGCAATCCCCCTTGGTCGATCAGGCGCCTTCCTTCTTTTTTGGAAGAGGCTAATTTTGTCAGCACTAACAGGTCAAGGAGGGAAATCCCCTCTGGGTAAGCCGCCTTTTCCACACTGGTCACCGGCAAAGCGCCGCCGCCCGCCGCCCCGTCCTCAAAGAGACGTTCGGCGGTTTTTTCCGCTTTTCTTGCTTCTTCTTCCCCATGGGCCAGCTTGGTGGCTTCAAAGGCTAAAATCTTTTTGGCTTCATTAATTTCCCGATCTTGTAAGGCCCCCAACCTGCGGACTTCGTCCATGGGTAAAAAGGTAAAATACGCAAGGAAGCGTTCGACATCAGCATCATGGGTGTTCCGCCAGTACTGGTAAAAGGCAAAAGGTTCGGTTTTTGCCGGATCTAGCCAAACGGCACCGGCTTCTGTCTTCCCCATCTTCTTACCGCTGGCCGTAGTAAGGAGCGGCCATGTTAAACCGAATGCCGCTTTCCCTTCCAACCGTCGGATCAGATCGGCCCCGGCTAAGATATTCGACCACTGGTCGTCGCCGCCCATCTGTAAAACACAGCCATATTTCCGGTTCAGGAGCAGAAAATCATAGGCTTGCAGCAACATATAGTTAAATTCAATAAAGGATAATCCCCGCTCCATCCGGGCCCGGAAACACTCAGCCGTAAGCATCCTGTTGACGGAAAATTGTGAACCGATCTCTCGTAAAAACTCAATATAATTTAGGGGAAGGATCCAATCGGCGTTATTAACCAGTACGGCCTGGTCATCACCGAAATTCAAGTAATTCCCCAGCTGTTTTTTGATCTTATTTGCATTCTGGTTAATTACTTCCGGGGAAAGGATCTGCCGTAATTCCGTCCGTCCACTGGGATCCCCAATCATCACCGTACCGCCTCCCACCAATGCCATGGGCTGGTGACCGGTTCTTTGGAGATGGGCCAAAGCCATAATCCCCATCAAATGTCCTACGTGTAGGCTATCGGCGGTTGGATCAAAACCGACATACGCCGTGACTTTTCTCGTAGCTAGGGTCTGACGTAGTTCGTCCTCATGGGTAACCTGTTTAAAAAAACCTCTCTCTTGAAAAACATCTAATGCATTGGTCATAATTGACTCCCTCCTGTAAAATAAAAAAACTCTCCATCCCAAAAGGGACGAGAGTTTACTCGCGGTACCACCCTACTTGCCACGCTTTAGCGTGACCACTCCTTTGTTAACGGCTGACGCCGGAAAACTCTACTTTTACCTTCAAGCTTTCCTCTCCCGGGGGTAACTTCGAACCACGGTTGCACCGGTTTGCACCAACCACCGGCTCTCTGTTGCCAACCACTGGATCCTACTTCACCCGTTCCTCGAGTTTAAGATAGAATTTTGCTTCATAATACCACGGGGAAAATCCTTTGTCAATTGCTTTAT
>DOID01000066.1:42679-45118 GCA_003511465.1 Bacillota bacterium
TTTAGCCTCAAGTACACTTTGTCCGTGGTTGGTACATACTGGAGGTTACTTTTTCGTAGACGCCACCTGCTTCACAAACCAGGTTTTTACCAGCTCGTTTCGCTAAAGCATTCGCTTCTTCGGCTTTACGGAGCAGATCTTCTAGGGTATTCCCGTCTTCCGGAAAACTCGCCATCCCCACTGAAATCGTAATCGGAAAGAGCCAACTTTTGGTCGTCGTTTCGACTAAAACCCTTAAGCGTTCGCCCACTTGAAAGGCTTCACTGCGGTCAGCGCCGGGAAGGACAATCAAAAACTCATCGCCCGAAAACCAACGGGCTAAGAAATCACCCCGCCGTAATTGACTGGCCAAAATCTCGCCCAAATTCTTGATCATCGAATTACCCTTTTGGTAGCTAATGTTATTATATTGTCTGAGGTTATCGCCATCAATAAAGAGGATACTAAAAGGTGCCTGTTCCCTGCTGGAGTGTTCAAACTTCTCACCTAGAACGGTCTGGGCTGCCCGGTGATTGGGCAAACCGGAAACATCATCACTAAGCGCCAAATTTTGCGCTTGATCCAAAAGCAGGTACCCCTCGGCAACATGATGGGCCAAATCGGACAGCAGCCGTTGGGCTTCGCCCCACCGGTTTGGCGCGGACTTACGGGGTAGGAACTGTCTGAAAAGAAGACGCAAAAAGGCCGTAAGCTGCTTATCCTTTTTGCTGTACGCAGTAACCTCCACCGTCACGCCGGGTCCCTGCAATCCGTTTTCTAACAAATGTTGATCGCAAGCACACTGCATGCGCCCAGAAATTACCTCCGCAAACCCAGTGGTTGTTTCCGGTAAAATCAAGACCAGTCGATCGGGGGTAACGCGGACAGGGATGAGTCTGAACTCCTTTTCGTCCGTATTTAGCTCCTTTACGATGTCCACCAGTTTCTCCTCGAGATGCTTTAACTGTTCCTCCAATGGTAGTCGGTGCTGTGGAAGGGTGAATTTATTCATCTTAAGAACGGCGATGGCGCCTTCGTTGCCAATGCCACCCTCTTTAACTGCTTTCATTAACCCAAAAAGATTTAAAAAACCGGTGACAGGATCATTATAAAACCCAGGTTTTAAAAGAATCGGTACCGTCCCCTTTTTTTAAAGAATTACGGTTATTTCTTTAGTTTACATATAATTAATGATATCATTAGTTTCAATATTGTCAAGGTTTTTTTCCGTTATATGTCTCTTCCGTTATTATTCGGTAAAAGTTGTTGAAATTTCATCATGATTTAATCATTCCGCAGCCTACGTCCATTGAATTTCCGGTCAAATCGTGTTTTAATATTAAAGGTAATTTGTGATTTATGAAGGTGGGACCATGTTTGAATAATACGCTACAAACAGAATTAAGAAATGTCGCCATGATCGCCCATGTTGACCACGGTAAAACCACGCTGGTCGATGCCCTGCTCCGCCAAGCGGGAATCTTTCGTGCTCATGAACAGGTAGTTGACCGCGTTCTCGACAGTAATGACTTAGAACGCGAGCGCGGGATCACAATCCTAGCAAAGAATACCGCCGTCCGCTACGGTGAACTTAAAATCAACATCGTCGATACCCCCGGCCACGCTGATTTCGGCGGGGAAGTCGAACGGGTTTTAAAAATGGTCGATGGCGCCCTGCTTCTGGTTGATGCCTTCGAAGGACCGATGGCGCAGACCAAATTTGTCCTCCGGAAGGCCCTCGCTGCCGGTTTACGGATCATTGTGGTGATCAATAAGTTAGACCGACCTGATGCCCGGCCTGATGATGTGCTCAATGAGATTTTCGACCTTTTTGTCGATCTGGACGCCGCCAGTTGGCAACTGGATTTTCCGGTGATCTATGCCTCGGCACGCCAAGGAATCGCCACTTTGGATCCGCAGGTTCCGGGGGAAGATATGCGCCCGCTACTGGAAATGATCAAAAACAAGATCCCAGCCCCCACCGGCGACTTGGATCAGCCTCTGCAACTCCAAATTGTCAGTTTAGATTACGACGACTATGTAGGGAAAATTGCGATTGGTCGGATCGCCAATGGTACTATCCGGGTCGGGGAAACAGTCGGCATTTGTACCCCAGAGCATGGCGAGCGGGAAGGCAAAATCGGTTTACTCTGGGTCTATGAAGGACTAAAACGTTCACCGGTAGAGATCGCCTCCGCCGGAGAGATTGTCGCCTTCGCCGGTCTCAGCGAAGTTAATATTGGGGAAACCGTCTGCCACTTAGAACAGCCCCGTCCCTTACCCATGCTCACCATCGATGAACCGACCCTCGCCATGACTTTTATGGTCAATGATAGTCCTTTTGCCGGACGCGAAGGAAAATATATTACCTCTCGTCATCTCCGGGAGCGACTCTGGAAAGAAGCCCAGACCAATGTCAGTCTAAAAGTAGCGGAAACGGATTCCCCCGATGCCTTTCAG
>DOID01000066.1:45285-47551 GCA_003511465.1 Bacillota bacterium
AAACCAGAACCAATTACAAAATTAGTCGATGGCAAGCTACTCGAACCTTACGAACGTCTTTTTATTCTCGTCCCCGAAGCTGCCTCCGGGCCGATCATTGAAAACCTGGGGCAACGTCGAGCCGAACTAATTAATATGGCTCCATCCGGATCAAATCTGAATCTGGAATATTTAATCCCCGCCCGTGGACTAATTGGTTTCCGTTCCCAGTTTTTAACCGACACCAAGGGCGAAGGGGTCATGCACCATCTCTTCGATTCCTACGGTTTGTGGAAAGACGGAATCGGACAGCACCGCCAAGGGTCTTTGGTGGCCTTTGAAGACGGAGACGCCACCGCTTACGGTATTCATAATGTGGAAGACCGTGGTGTGCTTTTTGTGGTACCGGGCGAAAAAATCTACACCGGTATGGTCATCGGGATTCACCATAAAGATGATGACCTAGACATCAATGTCTGTAAGAAGAAACACCTCACCAATATGCGATCAAGTAACGCCGATGAAGCGATCCGCCTGGTTCCCCCGCTCCGTTTTTCGCTGGAACAGGCGATGGAATTTATTGCCGAAGATGAATTGGTGGAAGTTACACCGCAAACAATCCGGATGCGCAAAAAAGTCCTGGACCGCACCACCCGTGCCCGCCTACGCAAAAAGCCCTAATCGGGTAATGCAAGCTGCGGTTTCCGGGCTGCCCGGTATAAACCGATCTTATTCCCAATCACCTGCACTACCTCAGCGCCAGTGTGCGCAGCAATTGCCGCCGCCAACTCATCCGGAGCAGCTGTTTGATTGTTAAGCACCGTAATCTTAATCAACTCTCTGGCTTCCAGGACCTCGTCCAACTGGCGGAGGAGATTCTCCGAAAGTCCTTCCTTACCGACCTGAAAAACGGGGGTCTGCGTATTAAGCAGTCCCCGTAAATATGCTTTCTGCTTTCCTCTTAACATTTCTTTTTCCTACCTTCTCTCGTCTCAACTTTTCGCACCCAATCTATACCAAGCAAAACGCTTTCGCTGGCTTTCGCGTTTTTCTTGGTGTCTTTGGTCTGCGAAAAGTGAGATTAATGTTTTTATCCCCACGGCCGCTGCTGATCCGGAACATCCGACGATACCGACCAGGGATTTACCTCCGTAGCGTCCGGCCGAAACTCCTTCCGGGCATGACCAAAAAGGACCAGCCCACCCACAGGAACAACGATCAACAACAAGCCAAGACCGAGATTACCGTAAAGACACAACCGTGTCCCTTCGAGGCGGGAACCAAACCGAAAAAGTAACAAATTTAATCCGCTTAGCAGCAAGACCCCGGTACAAAGGAGAAAAGTCCAGAAAGTTTGGACCGAATACCACGCCCACTCTCGACCCATTATTAATCCGCCTCCGGTAATCAATAACCAGATGGCCAAGGGTAGACCGAAAAAAGGGAAAAAGGGAAAGCTTAGGGTAAAGAGGGTTACGGTCAACTCCCGACCATAAATATAACCGACAATTGGGAGTAAAATCCCTCCCGCGCCAATAACCAGTAGGAGTAGGCTAAAAATTATGATGAGGGCTTTACGCATCCGAATCCCTTCCTTCCTTGTAGGGCTTTTTGCGTTGTTCTTTGTTGCAAAATAAACGCAAAAAGTTTGTTCCTTTGTTGGAACTGTTCCCTAGATCTTATTCGCCCTCTGGGCGATGGTTCCTTTCGCCTTAGCAAACTTCCTCCCCTCCTTCCACGTCTTTAGTTCCACGATCAAACGATGATAATTTAAATCCGAATCGCTCATACTATACACTAAGGAAGGAGGAGAGATTAATGAAAGGGTTACTGGAAAAATCACTGCTTTTAGGCTTGGGCACTTTCTCGATGACCAGGGATAAAGCGGAAGTGTTCCTCCGCGATCTGGAAGAACGTGGTGAAGTCACAGCGGCGGAAGGAAAAAAACTCTTAAATGAACTTATGGAAAAAGGCGAACAAGAAAAAGTCGTCCTCCAAGATACAATCCAGCATTCCGTCAACGAAATTATGAAAGGTTTCGGTTACATTAAAAAAGAAGAGTATAATTCCTTGGAAGAACGGGTTAAAGAGTTGGAAGCGCGCTTAAGCAACTCCGCGCCGACGATGGAACCCGAATCGTAATGGGTAAAAGCACACTGAGGTCAGTCTCCTGATTAGGCTTTTTGCGTTGTTATTTGATTTAAGTATTTCGATACAATATATTGATAGCTTAAATTGAGCCGAACACTATATATTGTATCGAAATTTCTTAGTATGGGTACAACGC
>DOID01000097.1:0-779 GCA_003511465.1 Bacillota bacterium
TAGGAAATATATACCTTAAAGGGGGAAGGGTATATAATGGTCGACAAAGGGCAGGAAGCACAACTATGGAAAGATTATCATCACGGAGGCTCCGACGTCGCCCGTGAACAATTGATAGTGGGGTATTCTCCCCTTGTTAAATATGTAGCCGGTCGGGTGGCAATCGGGCTTCCACCGAACGTTGAGTTTGATGATTTAGTTAGTTACGGAATCTTCGGATTGATGGATGCCATTGATAAGTTCGATCCAGACCGGGGCATTAAATTCGAAACATACGCTATTGCGCGGATTAGAGGAGCCATCATGGATGGCTTGCGTAACAACGACTGGGTTCCCCGCTCGGTGCGGCAAAAAGCCAAGGATTTAGAAAAAGCCTGTAATGACTTGGAAAATCGTTTGGGAAGATACGCGACCGATCAGGAGATTAGTGCTTCATTACAGGTGTCACTAGAGGACTTTTACCGGATGTTAAATGAAGTTAGCTGTACCACGTTAAGTTCGTTAGACGAAATTTGGCTAACGAGGAAGCCGGATGATGATAATGTCCGAGTTTTAGACTTAATTGAGAACGAAGATAGCTCAGATCCCGAACAGTTGGTTGAGATCTCCGAACTCAAAGTCGCACTGGCAAAAGCCATCGATGGCCTTTCTGAACGGGAGAAGTATGTGATCACCCTTTATTATTATGAAGGCCTAACCCTTAAAGAAATCGGAGAAACGTTAAGTATTTCCGAATCGCGAGTTTCGCAGATCCACACTAAAGCGATCTTTCGTTTACA
>DOID01000097.1:885-1535 GCA_003511465.1 Bacillota bacterium
CTTGCCCGTTGGAGTAATACAATTGGAGTTTTATAACGGAGGTGTTTATTGTTGGGCTTGGAACAGGTTAAAGTTGAGATAACCTCCGATCAAATGCAAGGTTATTTACGGCTCGACCCACCACCCGAGGGAATGGCTTGGCCTACTTACGAGGAAGTCCGTACTAAATTAAAAGAAGAAGGCGTCGTATTTGGTTTAAAAGAAGAGGTAATCCATCGCGTCTTGGAAGAAAAGTCAGGTAAACTCACCTTGATTGCGGAGGGAGTATACCCAATTAAGGGTGAGGACGCTAGTCTGAAGTATTTTTTTGAAACAGACCGTGTTCGTCTGTTCCCGAAAGAGCTGGAAAACGGGCGGGTTGACCATCGGGAGTTATCTTTGGTCCAGAATGTGCAGAAGGGCCAAACTTTAGTGGAAAAAAAACCTGCTACCCTTGGGTTGCCTGGTACAAGTGTTAAAGGCGAAGAAGTTAAAGCCATTCCGGGGAAAGAAGTTAATGTCCTGCTCGGTAAGAATGTGGCCTGGGAGGAAAACCGGATCATTGCTACTTGCGATGGGGAGCCAACGAAGATCGGAAATAAGGTAACCATTCAAGTGGTTCATGAGATCAGGGATAATGTTGGCTATAAAACCGGTAACATTGATTTTGT
>DOID01000097.1:1742-5747 GCA_003511465.1 Bacillota bacterium
AATGTCACGATTAATGGTGGAATTATCGGCCAGGATAAAACGAAGATTAAATGTAATGGGAATCTGTATGCCCGTTATATTGACCACGCCCTAGTTGACGTGGAAGGGGAAATCAAAGTTCGCGATGCGATCCTACATAGTGTGGTCAACTCCGGTCAAAAAATCATTTTAGGGACGAAAAAAGGGTTGATCATGGGTGGAGTGGTGCGAGCTGCTGATTTAATTGATGTACAGCATCTAGGGTCAAAAATGGGGACCCAGACCGAGGTGGAAGTTGGAATTAACCCTGGATTTCGCCGGGAAATTAATGAAATTGAGAAAAGGTTGCCGAGCCTGGAGAAGGAATTGGATATGGTCGACAAGGCGCTGGTTCTTTTGGAAAAAAAGGAGGAACTGTCGTCGAAACGCGAGGAACTAAAAGCAAAACTAATCCGGACCTCTTTTGTCTTAAAGGCCGAGAAACGCAAACTAGACAATCGGCGTGAGGAGATTACGTATTTGATTAATGAACGTCAATTGGAACGGGGTTGCATTAAGGTCCGACAGACCATCCACCCTGGGGTTAAGGTTATTATTGGAAAAGCGGTACGAATTTTTAAGGATGATTTAAATTTTGCCCTTCTGACCTACGAAGAAGGAGAAGTATCGATTCAACCATACCGCTAAGGGAGGGTAAAGGATGATTAGGCCCTTAGATACGCAAGTATTGGTAAGTCGAACTTTAGACGTCCAAAAGATTCAAGGCAATGTTACCCAGGTTTTGGAAGACGAGGAACAAAGCCAAAAGGAACGCGTCGCGAAACAAGTGATCGCCGAAGAACAAAAGGTACAGCGGAAAAGTGAAATTGTACCGGGAAAAATTATAGATCAAGACAAACGCGGGGAAGGTAATCCCCCCCAGAGTAAAGAAGGGAAAACCAAAACCAACGTTAACAAAGCTGAGGTTACCAAGAAAAGCAGACCAAATCAGGATCGGAACGAATGGCGTGGACGTTTTATTGATCTAGAGCTTTAGCTAGAGAGAGGAGATTCAGCCGCTGATGTTTGGATGGTGCTTACTTTTTATGCTGGTAATCATCGTACTAGGCCGACGGGCTTGGAAAAAGTATGCGCTGAAGCTAGCTGAATTAAATTCCCGCCTTTCTCAGGTTGAAGAATTATTGTTGGAAGTCTGCTCCTTAGTTGAAGAAGAGAGCGGGGAAGAAATGCTACTTCCGGTGGTGGAAACAGCACAGTTGCCTGCCGCAGAGTTGCCAAAGGCCGATTCTGAGCAGTTAGCCCAGGCCGAATTATTACCCCCTGCTGCTTTGCCCAGCGACCAAGGTACCAAACATCCTAAAGGTAAAAAGGGAGGTTCTGTGAACCCGCAAAAGCTTCCCGAATGGCATCAGCAGATTATTGAACTGTATGAAAAGGGCCTTTCGGTGCAGGAGATCGCCCGCCAAATCGAAAAAGGTCAAGGGGAAGTTCAATTAGTTGTTGATCTTTATTTGCAGTGAAGGGGAACTATAAACTTTAAAACCCGTTAGGATGAGGAGACTCCGGTCTCTTCGTTTTATTTCTTGATTGGGCTTTTTGCGTTGTTGTTTGATTCAACTATCCCAATACAATATATTGATAGCCTAATATAAGTTGAACACTATATATTGTATTGGGACCTTTTGAATGGGATACAACGCAAAAAGCTTTGATTGGGTATTTTACGTTGGACTTTGGTTCAATATGAGACAAAAAATTTCATATTCAAGCAGGGAACCTACCAGTTTTGTGGAACATCTATAGTTTAGGAATACTAGAGAGCTGGTCTCAGGGCTTTAAATGAATAGGGGGAGCATCATGCTTCAGTTTGAAGTAGCAAACCAACAGTTTGCCTCAATCAAAGTTATTGGCGTAGGCGGCGGAGGAACCAACGCTGTAAACCGAATGATTGAAGCTGGTTTACAGGGCGTTGAATTTGTAGCTATTAATACAGATGGACAAGCACTGCTCCGTTCAAAGGCAGATGTTCGATTGCGGATTGGTGATCAGTTGACCAAAGGATTGGGCGCAGGGGCAAATCCTGAGGTGGGTCGCCAGGCGGCAGAGGAGAGTAAAGAAGAGATTAATGGTGTTCTAGAGGGTGCAGATATGGTTTTCATCACGGCTGGCATGGGTGGTGGTACCGGAACCGGAGCGGCGCCCCCCATTGCGGAAATGGCGAAACAAGCAGGTGCGCTGACGGTTGGGGTCGTGACGAAACCCTTTAATTTTGAAGGTAAAGTACGGATGGCTCAAGCAGAAGAAGGGGTAAAAGCCCTCAAAGATCGGGTTGATACCTTAATCACCATCCCGAATGAGCGCTTATTTCAAATCGTCGATAAAAAGACTTCATTTATTGAGGCTTTTAAATTTGCCGATGATGTTTTGCGCCAAGGGGTGCAGGGGATTTCAGATTTAATTACCATTACCGGATTGATTAACGTTGACTTCGCTGATGTCAAGACAATTATGAATAACGCCGGTTCCGCCTTGATGGGTATTGGGGTGGCTAAGGGTGATAACCGGGCAGCGGAAGCAGCAAAGGCGGCCATCTCTTCACCGCTCCTAGAGACTACGATTGCGGGAGCAAAAGGGATTCTCCTTAATGTGACCGGAAGCTCAGATTTGGGTCTGTTTGAAATCAATGAAGCAGCGTCGATTGTCACTGAAGCGGCCGATCCGGATGCGAACATTATCTTTGGTGCCGTGATCGATGATAAACAAGGGGAGGAAATCAGAATTACGGTGATCGCAACCGGCTTTAGACAGAAAAAACAGCGGTTGGGTCTGGAGGAATTGGAACTGAAGTCCTTGGTCGACGGTGAAGAACTTGAGATTCCCTCGTTCCTCTGGAAAAAAGGAAAGCGCGGTTAAACTTCGGGTTAATGAAATTACATTGGGAACGTCTTAGAATGGCCTTTAGGGCCATTTTGTTCTTTCGGGCCGAATCGGCAAAATTAGAGGTTTTCAGAGAAGAACAAGCCCTACCCGTTAAATTTCGGGGCGCAATAATCTTGATCATAAAAAAGGATCTTCCAATTAAGGTCGGTAGATTAGAGAAAGAGGGGGGCAGGCAGATGCGGGAAGTTTTTATCGATGACTGGCTTTTTGGTGCTTTGATTAGTTTCCTGATGAATTATATCCTGCTCTGGGCGACAGGGAGGATACTCAAAAAGAACCAAAGCCGGTGGCGTCTGCTCTTGGCGGCTTTTCTTGGTGGTATCTATTATTTTGCCCTTTGCTATCGTTTGGAAGTGGGATTGGTCGGTAAGTACGAAGTGTTGTTCTTTATCGGGGTCGGGCTCATCATGCTTATTGTCGCCTATTCTATCCGGTCCAGCCACGACTTTTTCCGCCTTGTTGGTCTCTTTGGCTTGCTTTTGGTGCTTACTTCCGGCGTCACTTATTTTCTACTCAATCCGCCCTTTTTTGCCGGTCCGGTTATGTATAATCCATGGCAAGTTGTTTTCGTGAATATCCTTTCTTTATTAGTCGTTACTGAGCTGGGATGGGGATTGGTCCACCGGATTTTACTCGAAAAAGAATGCCTCTTTTCGCTCCGGCTTAGCATCAACGGGATCACAAGGGAGTTATCCGCGCTGCTTGATACCGGTAATACGCTCGTTGATCCATTGACGAAGCAACCGGTCCTCGTGGTGGAAGCAGAGCTTTTAAAAGAAATCCTCCCGGATGAACTTTTTGCTTTAAGTAAACTACTGGCCCAAGGAGAATTTCCGGATAATAACGCTTTGGAGTTTGGTCCGGATTGGGCGGCGCGGATCCGTTTAATCAGTTATTCTAGTGTGGGGAAGAAAAGAGGGTTTATGCTCGGCTTCCGTCCGGATGAGGTCTGTCTGCTCAAGAACGAACCAAAAAAATTACCACCGCTCATCATTGGCCTTCATCATCTGGCTTCTTTTAGTAAGGCCGGTAATTACCACGCACTCTTACCCTCTTCGCTCTTGCAAGGGGTCGATTGTAGCCGAA
>DOID01000097.1:5962-8107 GCA_003511465.1 Bacillota bacterium
CAGAAATTAACCCTCTACCCCCAGGGGATTTATTATATCGGCGGTAGTGAAGCTCTCCCTGCTCCGCTCAGTAGTGAAGAGGAAGGTTATCTCCTCGGGAAATTGAAGACTGGTGACCCGGCGGTCCGCAGTTTATTAATTGAACATAACCTCCGGTTAGTGGTCTATATCGCTCGGAAATTTGAGAATACCGGGATTGGGATCGAAGATTTGGTTTCGATTGGCGCGATCGGTTTAATCAAAGCAGTTAATACCTTTGATCCGGACAAAAAAATTAAGCTGGCGACCTACGCCTCCCGTTGTATTGAGAACGAGATCCTAATGTATTTACGCCGGAATAGTAAAATCCGTTCCGAAGTCTCCTTTGATGAACCGCTCAACGTAGACTGGGATGGGAACGAATTGCTCCTTTCCGACGTTTTAGGTACTGATAATGATGTAGCCTATAAACAACTGGAAGAGGAAGTCGATAAAGACTTGTTGGCTTCCGCCATGGCTATGTTATCCCGCCGCGAAAGGTCCATTGTGGAGTTGCGCTTCGGCTTAAAGGATGGGGAGGAAAAAACCCAAAAAGAAGTGGCCGATTTTTTAGGGATTTCCCAGTCCTATATCTCTCGGTTGGAAAAAAGAATTATTAAGAAATTGCAAAAAGAAATCAGAAAAATGGGTTAGCAACTAAAACGAAGGAGGATTTTTCAGCGGAAAGAAGAAGTAAAACAAGAATATCAACAGTTTGACAAAGTTTGCTGCTGGGAAAAGGTTCGGTAATTTAGGGGGAAACGTATGATGAATACAGCTAATCTTCTATCTTTAAGTCGA
Source organism: Bacillota bacterium (assembly GCA_003511465.1). GTDB lineage: Bacteria > Bacillota > UBA4882 > UBA10575 > UBA10575 > Capillibacterium. The sequence continues at coordinate 6,782 of DOID01000097.1, forward strand.
CTGCTTTTAGCGCCGTTGATTCCGTTTTATTTCGCACGTAAAAACTTATATGGTGTGCTTGCTGTTTGGTTCTTGGCGGCGTTAACGGATTTCCTTGATGGAAGAGTGGCGCGTAAACTGGGGGAGATTAGTGAGTTAGGGAAGATTCTCGACCCGGTGGCGGATAAAATGACCCTAGTTTGTTCTTTTATCCCCCTGATGATCTGGTATGATTTGCCGCTCTGGCTGGGGTTGATTTATATAACCAAGGAAATCTTCCAACTTGCAGGCGGTTTGTTTTTCCTGAAAAAAAAGCAGAAGCTGATTCCCAGTAATTACTGGGGAAAAGCGAGCACTTTTATTTTCTTCATCGGTCTTTTTCTCTATTGTTTCTATCCTGAAATCGGCGTGGCTGTGCTCTCCATTGGCTTAATCCTTTCCTTGATTGCTTTATTTACCTACTCCCGTAATATCCTGAAAAAGAATTGATTTGGCGAGAAGAATGTATAAAATACTTTTTTATTTAAAAATGGCGATCCGCCATTTTTATTTTTTTGTGTAAAGTATGTTTACGTTCATTTTAAAGACCATGCAAAAATCCCGATCAGGGTATAATAAGCGCATGTTTTGACTAAAACCCACAAGGAGGAGACCGATGCTGACCCCACTACTTCTCGTTTCGATCCTTCCTGGTATTTTATGGCTGGTTTATTTTTACCGGAAAGATCGGTTTGAACCGGAGCCAATCAAAGTAATTATTCGGGTGTTTATCGGTGGTATGCTCATGGTAATCCCAGCCGGAGGCCTGGAGTTAATCGGTAAAGACGGGCTGGCGGCGGCGAAGGCTTCCAAGGATATAGGATTGCTCTTTTTTTATTCCTTCTTTTTTATTGGTTTGATTGAAGAAGGGCTCAAGTTTTTAATCCTGGCTTTGGTTGTTAACTACCGGAAAGAGATGAATGAACCCGTTGATGGGATTGTCTATGGCGTGACGGTGGGTTTGGGTTTTGCGGCGCTCGAAAACCTCTTTTACACGCAGACGATGGGTTTTGAAGTCGGTCTCTGGCGCGCGGTGGTTACTTGTTTGGCCCATGCGACTTTTTCCGGATGGGGTGGCTATTTCTTAACGGCCGGTTTACCCAAACTGCCAATTAGGCAGCGATTCCTTATTGGTTATGGTGTTGCCCTCTTTTGGCACGGGTTATATGATTTTCTGATCTTTGTGGATTCCCCGCTCTTTTCCGGCGCATCTCTGTTGTTAACGGGGATTCTGGTTTATCTATTGATTCGGAAAATGCACGAGTTAGAGGCTCATTCGCCCTTCGCTACCTAGAAAATAGCCCATGT
>DOID01000114.1:0-3344 GCA_003511465.1 Bacillota bacterium
CGACATCCCGCTGGACTGGAAATTAAGTAATTCTTCCCGTGCTGCTTCTAAGACTGTTAACGGAAGAGTCGCAGGTCCGGGATAGAAGTTATAAACTCGTTCTTTCATGCTTCATAATACCTCGCTTCTACTGAATATTTATTAAGTGCAATTATACTACCAATTTGCCGAAACGACAAGGGGTAGTCCACGTTAACAGAATATTTCAATTATTATAAAGGGAAAAGTTTAAATAATCAAGAATTAATTACAGGACAATAATATTGGAATCACTAGATTTGAAAGGAAATGCGTAAATGAAGAGTATAGGCCAGAGCAATGAGAATTATGGTTTTCCTCCTTCCTTGGCGGCGGCGATGCGGAGTAAGGGAATTGATTTAAAACTGACCAGAGCGATTCTGACTAAATATAATGCCGGAGCTTATGACCATTTTCAGCCGGTGCAAGCCACGGGTTTTCCCCGGATTGACGGGGAGCGAATTATCGATCTGACCGGACCGCTTGAAGTTGACATTGACCTTGCTGCCGCGGAAGCCCGCCTGCAGCAATGGGGCTTAGAGCTCGACCTTTCCGCTTATTGCCGCGTGGACGGGAGCACCGGCTGTTTTGACCGGGCTGGTCTGGAACGGGTCGGCGTACAGCTATACCCTTTTTTAGGCTATGGTGTACTCAATGGTGGTTCCGCCAGTAGTTACTTTGATTACAAAAAGAATGCGGCGCTTAGTCCCCAATTATTTGCCCTTTGCCAAGCACCATTTGACCGCTTAGCGCAGTTGGGCCGGAATAGCGCTAAAGCTTTAGTCCCAGCTTACCTAAACGAGGATGGGACGTTCGGGGCCAGTTTTATGGAATTGAAGATGCGCGCCCTTCTCCTGGAAACCCTCCGCTATCAGGTGATTACCGGAATTAAGTCCCGGACGGTGCTGCCCCTTTTCCAGATGGCCAGCATCTATAATTATCAAGATTTAGAAGGGGCTTACCAGGGTTTTCAGGAGAGTCCTTATCTCCGGGATTTAATGGCCGCCACCGGAGTGGAAATCACGAAAGCAGTATTGACCGGCATCCAACCGATGTTGGCGGCTTATACCCACAGTAGTGTGGGTCGGCCTAAGGATGTTTTCACCACCGCCTATGGTAAAATAAATACACCGCTCCCGATGCCGGGTGGGCATGGTCAGAACTTCCAGATTCTAAAGGAATGTTATCGTCACCTCTTCGCCAGGGGGATAAAAATGGTGTATCTTGGTAACGTTGACAATCTAGGTTTTACCGTCGACCCGGTGGCCGTGGCGCTACTTGCCCTCCAAGGGAAAACCGGCGGCTTTGAGTTTGCCTTCCGGACGGTTGTTGATACCAAGGGGGGAGTCTTGGTCGTCGATCAAAACAAGCGGCTAAACTGTGCCGATTTGGGGGTGGCCATTTCTCAAGAGGAAATGTTGGCCGCGGAGCAAAGTGGGAAGCAGATTCTATTTAACTGTGCGACCGGCCTCTTTGACCTCGAATACCTGGTTTCCAATTTGGAGGCGATCAGTACCAATCTACCGCTGCGCTTTTCGGATCAGGATAAGGACGCCGGGCGCTATTCCCAGGCGGAACAGGTAACCTGGGAAATCATTGGCATGCTTGATGATTTTTACATCTTTGGAATCGATAAATATGACCGCTTTTTGGCGGCCAAGATTGCGCTGGAAACATTGATGGCCAGCGGGGTTGGTTTGGCTGATCCCAGCTTTACGGCGGCACCGGAGTCGACCACTGATCTGAAAAAGGCCGCCTGTAAGCTCCATACTGGATTACAGCAGAAGCTAGCGACGGCCTATGGGTTGAAAAAAGTGGACGGGCGCTGGATCCCTAAAGCAGTTTCCGAACTAAAAAAGGAGATGGGAGCCGCTGTTACTCCGTGAGATAGCTAGCGACGATTTCGCCGAAATATAAAACATGGTAATCCGAGTTTTTGTACCATTTATCCCGTAACGCTGGGGTAAGTTGTCCGGGTTCCATCGCTTGTTGGTAAACGACGCGGCATTCAAAGTGTAAAGGACATTCTTTGATCACGGGGGTACCAACGACTTGACCTTTCAGCGGCGTAAAACGGCATTCTTTAAACTTGTCGATCTCACGACCGGACTGACGACCGCAGATTAGTAGTTCTTTGCTGAGATCGCGGTTGAGGGGTACGCTTATGGTGAACTCACCGGCCTTTTCGAGCATGCCGTATGTATGCCGGGAATAGCGCACCATCACCATGAGGATGGGTTTGCCCCAGATCGTTCCCATGGTTCCCCAGCCAATGGTCATAATATTGGCTTGATCACCGTTTTTGACGGTAAGAAAGGCTCCGCCGCTGTCGAGCTGGGTAATAACTTGCGGGGCATAATCCTGATAAACAATTTCTTTGTGCATAATCCTTCCTCCGAAACTTATTTTTGCAGCTGATAGGATTTGGAGACTAGAAGGTCTCCAGCGTTTGTTTTAGCTTGAAAAACCAAGCTTGTTTTATAAAAATAATGTTTAGATACGGAAAGTAAGGTCAGGACTGGGCTACGCGTGGCTTTGATTGTTACATAGTAGCCACGGTATTTTACTTCTAAGGGTTCGAAGCCGCCGGTCAAGAGGAACAGCTGGTCGACATTTTCTTTAAAATTGGGAAGCTGCTCCCCAATTTTCTCTTCGATTAAAGCTTTCTGCGCGCTGATTTCCGGTCCGATCAGGATCATGGGAGGGGAAGGGAAATTTTCACGGCGAACCAGAACCCCAAAAGCAAGGGGGATATACTGTACCGCCGGGTAAGGATAGAGTTTACTCATTTACCGTAAGCCTCCAAACCTTTCACTAATATATTACTCCCATTGTATGCGGTTTGGCGGCCAGTGGTGCTAAAGTCCTTTTAGCGTGATACCGGGATTCCCGGTAGAAGTTTGCTAGGGTCGGGGGCAAGGTAGCGATCGATCGTGATTTTTTCCTCTGCTTGCTCTTCTTCCAGGAACAAGTTGACCTTGTTGATGTCCTCACTGACCAGTCGATAAGGGGTGGTCTTACCGGTGGAGGGTGACGTCGCTTCCTTACTAACCATCATCCCATTGTTATTAACCGGAAACAATTGAAAAGAAGTTAGCAGAAAAAGAAAGACACAGGCTGCCGTTAAGCCCAACCTTTTACTCCAGATCAAGGGGGTGGTACGAAAGGAAGGGGCAGAACCGAAGTTAGTGCGGCAAACCTGCACCAAGAGTTCAAGCTGGGTGGGAGGTGGCTCCAGGTTGCCCAGACAGCTCTTTACGGTGGCGAGCTCCTCGTAGTTAGTGGTGCAAAGCGGACAGTTAAAAAGATGGTTTCTGATCAGGCGT
>DOID01000114.1:3543-12086 GCA_003511465.1 Bacillota bacterium
TTTCTCCTTTCCCTACCAAGATAGGGGGTTAAATATTCCCTTAACTGGCGCCGTCCTCGGTGGATCCGAGAACGAACCGTTCCTAGCGAACATTGGAGGATATTGCTGATCTCTTCATAGGAAAAACCTTGGACATCGCAGAGGACAACGGCAGCCCGGAACTCCTCAGGTAAGCGCAAGAGCGCTTTTTGGATGGTGTCGCCCAGTTCGTGGCGGAGGGCATAGTCTTCCGGTAGTCTACTGTAATCCGGTATATCTTTTGTTTTTTCCTGTTCAAGATAGGGTGGGGACTCGTCTAAAGAGGCCACAAAGGGACGCCGCTTTTTTTTTCGGTATTGATCAATAAACAACCGGTAAATAATCTGGTAAACCCAGCGGTCAAAGGAAGTTCCCACTTTGAAACGGTGAAAAGCACGATAGGCTTTGAGCAAGCCTTCCTGCGTCAAATCCAGAGCATCATCATGATTTCCGGTTAACCGGTAAGCAAAATGATAGAAGGCTTTCTCGTGGGTTTTGACCTGTTTTTCGAATTCTTCCAGAGCATTCGGCGCTAATCTGGCCAGAGACAAGGTGTTCGTGTGCAACATCGTATCCAAACCTTTCTCAGATAATCTCTTACCAGCATTTTATCGCTTAACGCGAGTTATGTCAAAAAGCAGGTTTTGCCTATTCGTCTTCGGGTTTTGCTTCCAGGACGACATCGATCTTTCTAAATTCCTCGTCTCGCCATACCAGCAGGGAGACTTGGTCGCCAATCTTCATCTTTTGGATCTGGGTGGACAACTCTTGACCGGAATTAAGCTCTTTACGGTTGAGTTGCGTTATAATGTCTTGGGGGAGTAGACCTGCTTTGTCGGCGGGCGAATCTTTGACCACCCGGCCAACATAGACCCCATTCTTAAAGGGTAAGTTAAAATAAGAAGTCATGTCGGCATTCACGTCTTGCATATAAATTCCCAACCACGGTGTGGTGGATGTGGGATGGGCAATTTTTCCGTCATTAATTAAGGCGTCTAGATTATCCTGGAGCAGATTAATGGGAATGGCAAAACCAATATTTTGGGCATTGGAGAGAATTGCTTCGTTGATCCCAATCACTTCGCCCTTGAGGTTGACCAATGGCCCGCCGCTGTTCCCCGGATTAATGGCGGCGTCGGTTTGGATTAGGTAACCTTCCTTAGCATCCTCGGAAAGCGAACGGTTCAAGGCGCTGATGATTCCGGTGGTTACGGTTTCGTGTAAACCATAGGGGTTGCCGAAGGCCACCACCCACTGGCCGATTTGAAGCTCAGTGGAATCGCCCATTTCTAAGTAGGTGAGGTTTTTCGCATTGATCTTAACGATGGCCAGATCATATTTTTTGTCCGCCCCAATAACCTTGGCATCGTATTTTTTGCCGCCTTTCAAATTCACCGAAATTTTATCGGCGTTTTCAACCACATGGTAATTGGTGACGATATAGCCGTCGGGACGGATGATAAATCCGGACCCGGTCCCTTGTTGCTTGTATTCCCGATTACCACCATAGCTATCAAAGAAGCCGGGGCCAAAGAAGTCGCGGAAAAATTCGGGGACCATCGGATTTGTGGTTACCGTTCGTTCGGTGTCGATATAAACTACCGCCGGCGCTACTTTTTTATTAACATTAATGATCGCATTTTCCCAGGAAGAATCGGGACCAAAGCTAAAAGCGGTCTGTTGTACCGCTGGTCTTTGTTCAGCAGGGGCTTCAGCGGTTGGCGTCGGAACGGATTTATCCTCTGGGCCGCTAAAGGTAAGAAAGACGGCTGAAGTAATCATAGAAGTCGCAATTACGACAAACAATAGGGTTAATAATTTTTGGTGGCGTGGATTCAATTTACCCATCGATAACTCCTCCTCAAAGCAAAAGTTGACACAATGGAGTGGATTAAGGTCATGATTCTAATGGTTTAAAACGATCTGTCTTGCAAAAAGTTCCCTCGGAAAATAAAAGAAAAATGGACTTAAAAAGGAGGAGTTTCCTGATAAGGGTGGAATTAAGTTAGCAGTATTCAGATTTTTGTTTAACCTCTTTAAGAAAAGCTTTTTTTAAGCCTAAGGAGAATTGATTGATGCCCTTTAGTATGACCGGTTACGGTAGATTCAGATTAGAAGATGACCCGAGCTACATAATTACCGTTGAGATTCGCAGTGTTAATCATCGCTATTTTGATGTTTCGATCCGTTTACCAAAGAATTATTCCTGGTTAGAAGAGAAGATTGTTAAACAGATTAAGCCCTTGCTCCGACGGGGGAAAGTCGATCTGTTTATTGCAATTGAAGAACGACCGAAAAACCCCCATTGTCGACTAGAAATTGACCAAAGGCTTTTGGCCGACTATTTGCATGAGGTTAAACGGGTGCAGAAACAATTTCGACTTCCCGGGAAAATCGGGATGGAACAAGTGCTTTTGATTCCTGATCTGTTTGTGAAAAAAGAAGAAGTTAATGAAGAAGCACTGGAAAATGCAGTTGTGCAGGCTGTCCAAGGCGCTGCAGAACGGCTACTGGCGATGAGAAAAAAAGAGGGCGAGATTATTGCCGCCGACCTGAAGGCGCGGATCCATCGCTTGGAGCAGGCGATTGCCGATATTGAAGGCTTAGCCTCTGAGCTGCCCAGCATCTACCAGGAAAAACTAACCAAAGTAGTTAACGAATTATTGGGTAAGGTGGACTGGGACGAACACCGGTTAGCGATGGAGGTCCTTTTTTATGTTGAACGCTCATCCATTACCGAAGAAATCACCCGTTTTAAAAGCCATCTCGAGCAGTTTCTATCAACCATCAATACCCAGGGGCCGATTGGTAAAAAACTCGACTTCATTGCCCAGGAGTTGCACCGCGAGATCAATACCATCGCCGCCAAAACCACCGAACTTTCCGTCTCCCGTTATATCGTGGAGGTTAAAAGTGAAGTAGAGAACATACGCGAACAAGTTCAAAATATCGAATAGGAGGTGAAAAAATGCCGCTTCCACAGTTAACTCTAGAAGAGAAAAAGCAAGCTTTGAAAAAAGCGCAACAGGTCAGGAGCCAACGGGCGAAGATTCGCCAGGATTTAAAAGCAGGGCGAACCGGGATTCGTGAAGTGCTGGAACAGACAGACAGTGATGTAGTTGCGAAAATGCGGGTTGCCTACTTGCTTGAGTCATTACCACGGATTGGAAAGGTTCGTACTCGGAAAATCATGAATGAGATTGGGATCGATGAAACCAGAAGAGTCCAAGGCCTCGGTTCCCGGCAGAGACAGGCTTTAATTGAGCGTTTTGGCAACTAGTAAAAGGGGGATTCCACTCCGCATGGAGATCAAACTGATTAATATTGGTTTTGGTAATATGGTCGCGGCCAACAGGATTGTGGCGATTGTTAGTCCTGAGTCTGCCCCAATTAAGCGGATTATTCAGGAAAGCCGTGATCGCGGGACCCTGATTGATGCGACATATGGCAGAAGGACCAGGGCTGTAATTATTGTTGATAGTCTTCATGTAATTCTTTCTGCAGTTCAACCGGAAACAGTTGCGCACCGTTTAAATACTAAAGAAGCTGTAAATAATGATGCTGAGGAGTAGTAATTGATGGTTGGTCTACTATATGTTCTTTCAGGTCCTTCCGGAGTGGGAAAAAATACGGTGTTACAGGAAGTGCTGGCGAAGCGGACAGATTTAATTTATTCAATTTCCGCGACGACCCGTCCACCGCGCGGCCAAGAAGTAGATGGCGTGAATTATTATTTTTTATCGAAAGCACAGTTTTTCGCAGAGATTGAAAATGACGGTTTTTTAGAATGGGCGGAGATATACAACCAGTATTATGGGACGCCAAAACAGATCGTCCTTGACCGGCTACAAAAGGGACAACATATTATTTTAGATGTGGATATTCAAGGCGCTGCCCAAATCAAAAAGAATTACCCCAATGCGATTTCGATTTTCCTCTATCCGCCATCACGGGCGGAGTTAAAGCGGAGGCTACTGGCGAGGAATACCGATGACCAAGAGTCGATCGAAAAAAGATTAGCCTATATCGAACAGGAATTAACTGCTGTCTCTACTTATGATTATGTTGTACTCAATGATCGTCTGGACGAAGCTTGTATGCGGGTAGAATCAATCATCAATGCCGAAGAAGTTAAAGTAACCCGCGGGTACTGGAAGAGGTTGCTTTGCCTTGACAAAAACGAAAAAAACGCGTAATTTAATTATAGTATTGTTTTAGGAGGCATCATTTCCAAGATGAACACACCTTCTCTGGAAAAGTTATTGGAAAAGGTTGACAGTAGATATTCACTGGTCGTAACCGCCGCTAAACGTGCCCGCCAGATTATTGCTGAAAGTGAATCGGATGAGGATGGAGCGATCGGGGCTGTTTCAACCGCTTTAGATGAAATTCTGAAGGGGGATACCTTTCCCGTTCAGGAACCCTATAGTAATCAGTAAAGGGTAAACTTTAACCCCGGCGCATCAGCGCCGGGTATTTTGTTTTTTGGCCTTTTAAATCGGGTTTTACGCGTTGTCATGGATCGGCAACAACCTTTAATCAAGCTTTTTGCATCGGCTATCAATATATTGTGCTGGGACAGTTGAATATCGGGACAACGCAAAAAGCCCTAATCGCTTGGAGGATGAAGATGGAAGCCTGTCGCTACATTCAAGTCGTTGTTAACTTACCGGAACTACCTGCCGAACGAAACTTTGATTACCATATCCCGGAGGATTGGAAGCTGATTCCGCCTTTGGGCAGCCGGGTCTTGGTTCCGTTTGCTGGACGCCGGGTAGAGGGAATCGTTTGGGGCAATCAAGAACCGACTTATGCGGAGAAGATCAAAGATGTCCATGGGGTCTTGGATGAGACGCCGATCCTTACGGTCGAACAAATGTCTTTGATTGAATGGTTGGCGCAGCGGTTTTTTTGCCGGCGACAGGATCTGTTTCGTCTGTTTTTTCCGCCCGGTATGAAGGGTAAAACCGAAAAATGTTGGCGGCAAGCTGGAACCCGGGAAAAAGTGGTGGAGTATGTGAACGGACTGCTGCTCACAGACGACTTACGTAGGAAGCTCCAGGCGGTGCTGGAGGAATTGACGGCGGAATATACGCCGTATCCAACGGTCCAACCCGAACTGAAACCCTCTTTAGTAAAAATGGTCAGTGCCGGTTTGATTAAAGTAAGCTGGCGGCCACAAAAACCGGTCGTCACCTTTAAGACGGTGCAGGCCTATGGGATTGACCCAGCATGTGTTCAGGAAGAACCTGACGGTTTAACCGCGAAACAGGAGAAAGTCTGGTCTTTCTTAGGCGGCCAACAGGAGCTGGTCGCGACGAAAGAAATTCTGGCGGCAACGGGTGTGACGGCTAGTGTTGTTGAAGCGCTAGCCCGGAAAGGGCTTTTAACCAAAGGATCTTTAGTCGTAGAAAGGAATCCCTTTCTGCAGCCAGCGCTCTCCCAACCGGCACCTGTGCTAAACGATGAACAAGCAGAAGCCTTTGACCAGATCGAAGCGGCCATAGACCACGAGCTACCGGGATTTTTTCTTTTACATGGTGTAACTGGCAGCGGGAAAACGGAAGTCTACTTACAGGCCATTGCCGCCGCAATGAAGCGCGGAAAGGAAGCCATTCTCCTGGTCCCGGAGATTGCCCTGACCCCACAGACCGTCGAACGCGTCCGTTCCAGATTTGGCGAAGCAGTGGCGGTTTTACACAGTAGTTTATCCGATGGGGAGCGCTTTGATCAATGGTGGAAGATTAAAAACGGCGAAGTAAAGGTGGTGGTTGGTGCCCGTTCAGCCGTCTTTGCTCCTTTACCGAACTTGGGTTTAATTATCATCGACGAAGAACACGAGTTTACTTATAAACAGGAAGAGGTTCCCCGCTACCACGCCAAAGAGGTGGCGCAAGAACTATGCCGCCGCGTTAACGGCGTCTTGGTTCTGGGCAGTGCTACACCTTCTCTGGAAAGCATTTACGCGGTGCAAAAAGGGGAAATCCAAAAGCTTACCCTCTCCCAGCGTATTTTGGGCCGCGCCATGCCAGCCATTGAACTGGTTGATTTAAGGGAGGAGTTTAAAGCCCGGCGTTTTACAGTGTTATCGCCCCGCTTAAACCAAGAGATCGCCGAGCGCCTCGTCCAGGGGGAGCAGGTGATCATCCTCCTGAACCGGCGGGGGTTTGCTACTTTTATTATTTGCCGCGAATGCGGTCATGTGCTGAAGTGTCCTGCTTGCGACGTAACGCTGACTTTTCACCGGAATCCGGCTGTGCTGCGGTGCCATTATTGTAACTATCAAGCGGACCCCCCCGAAAGGTGTCCCCACTGCAAAAGTCATTATCTACGTTACTTTGGTCATGGGACTCAACGGCTGGAAGAAGAATTAACTGACCTATTTCCACAGGCGCGGATTGCGCGGATGGATCTGGATACCACCGGTCGGAAAGGAAGCCATGAACGGATTTACCGCCAATTAGTCCGGCAGGAGATCGATATTCTATTAGGAACGCAAATGGTGGCTAAAGGCTTAGACTTACCGAATGTTACTTTAGTAGGGATTCTGGCCGCTGATTCCGGCTTAAACCTGCCCGATTTCCGCGCAGCGGAACGGACATACCAGATCTTAACGCAAGCCGCCGGTCGGGCCGGACGGGGAGAAAAGGCCGGTTTAGTGGTGATCCAGACCTTCAATCCAGAACACTACAGTATTAAAGCCCTAGCCGAGCAGGAAGAAAGCGCTTTTTACCAGCAAGAACTGGCCTATCGGTCAGCGGGGTCTTATCCTCCTTTTAATTACTTGATCCGGTTGGTTTTTTCCGGAGCCGACCAACGGGTAGTGATGGACAGCGCCCAGAAGGTGACTACTGTTTTAGAAAAAGCTTTAACAAAGCTTAACATTACCCCAGCGACCATGGAAGTACTGGGGCCGCAACCGGCAATTATTGAAAAGATTAAGAATCAATTCAGGTGGCATACCTTAATCAAAACCCAGGATCTCACCATCGCTCAACGGTTATTACCCAAAATTACCGGCGCTTTTCGGAGCCGGAATAAGGGCGTCCGGATCATCATCGACGAAAATCCTTATTCCGTGTTATAATAAAAGCTGTACTGACGTATTTTGAAGGAAAGGGAGGGCTGTTTGATGATTTTACCAATTGTGACTGAGCCGAATCCGCTTCTTCGCCAAAAAGCCCAACCGTTGAAGAAAATATCGAAACGGATCAGAAAATTGGCCCAGAATATGCTGGAAACCATGTATGCTGCCGATGGGGTCGGTCTCGCCGGTCCTCAGGTTGGAGTGGGTGAGCGCATTATTGTGGTTGATGTGGGGAACGGTCCGCTTACGCTGATTAATCCGGAGATCATTAGTAATATGGGGCAGGAGCGAGATGTGGAAGGTTGTTTGAGTATCCCCGGCCGCAACGGTTATGTGACCAGAGCGGCTAAAGTTAAGGTTACCGGGGTTAATCTGGACGGCCGCCGGATTGAGCTGGAAAGTGAAGGCTTTTTGGCCCGCGCTTTGCAACACGAAATTGACCATCTGGAAGGGATTTTATTCATTGACTACTTAGATAGAGCAGGAGGGGAAGCAGATTGAGACTGGTTTTTATGGGAACACCTGATTTCGCTGCGGTCTCCCTCTGCCGTTTGCTCGACGCCAAACATCAGGTGTTAGGGGTTGTTACCCAACCAGACCGGCCGCGGGGGCGGGGACTGAAATTGACTCCCTCACCGGTCAAAACAGTTGCTTTGGCGCACCGGCTTCCGGTTTTTCAACCGGAACGCCTCCCCGAGGATATTTTGATGGAGTTTTTAACCACAACCCGCCCGGAGGTGATCGTGGTTGTCGCATACGGGCTCCTGATTCCACCGGTTCTGCTATCTTTACCTGCCCATGGCTGCGTTAATGTCCATGCTTCGTTGCTCCCTAAATACCGGGGTGCCGCTCCGATCCAAGCCGCGCTTTTAAACGGGGAAACGACCACCGGAATCACCACTATGCGGATGGATAAAGGTTGGGATACCGGCGATCTCTTCCTCACGCGACGGGTACCCATTGATCCTGATGAAAATTTTGGTCAGCTCCATGACCGCCTGGCTGCGATTGGGGGGGAAGTCTTATTGGAAACCCTGGACGGGATTGCTGCCGGAACCATTGAGCCGGTGCCCCAGAACCATCAGGAAGCAAATTATGTTCCGAAGTTGACGGAAAAGGATTTTCTTTTGCCGTGGGAGGAGTCGACCCTTTCCTTACATAACCGGATTCGGGCCTTCTCCCCCTTTCCCGGTGCCCGCACCTATTTAAACGGAGAAACGCTTAAAATCTGGGCGGCAAGTCCGGGCATGGGCTGGTTCGGCCTGAAAGAGGCCAAACCCGGAACCATCGGTGTCGTCACGAAGGAGGAGGGCGGAGGCCTTCCGGTCCGCAGCGGGGACGGAGTTCTTCTCCTTACCCAGATCCAGAGTCCAGGGAAGAAACGCCTACCGATCTTGCAGTTTATGGCCGGCAATCCCTTGACCGCCGGAACGATGCT
>DOID01000114.1:12256-14298 GCA_003511465.1 Bacillota bacterium
TAGATAGTTACTTTGTGGAGAAACTAAGCGAAGGAGGCTTTCATGATGTTTTTCCCCTTTTACATTGATCCCACGTACATGCTGCTTATTCCAGCGATTATCCTTGCCCTTTATGCCCAGGCTAAAGTACAGTCTACTTTTCAACGGTACTCAAGGGTACGGGCCAGTTCCGGAGTGACCGGTGCCCAGGTGGCGCGGAGTTTACTGGATAAAAACCACCTTTCCCACGTATCGGTGGAGATTACACCCGGACATTTGACGGACCATTACGATCCGCGGACAAAGAAGTTACGCCTCTCCTCCGAGATTTACCACGGAAATTCCCTCGCCGCATTGGGAGTGGCGGCTCATGAGACCGGCCATGCCGCGCAACACGCCCAGGAGTATATTCCCTTAAATTTGCGTAATTCAATTTTCCCGGTGGCGCGTTTTGGTTCGAATTTAGCCTTTCCCTTGTTCTTTATCGGTTTATTGTTCGGAGAAGGCGGGTCATTTTTAATGGATTTGGGAATCATCCTCTTTTCCTTTGCCGTCCTCTTTCAAGTGATTACTTTACCGGTGGAATTCAACGCCAGTAAACGGGCCTTACAAATGTTGGAGGGCGAAGGTTATTTAATGCGGGGCGGGGAAATCACCGGGGCTCGAAAAGTTTTAAACGCGGCGGCTTTAACGTATTTGGCGGCAACAGCCATGGCCTTGCTTCAATTACTCAGGTTAATCGTACTCCGTGGTCATCGCCGTAATGACTAAAGAAGGTTCCGGTCGGGCGATTGCCCTTGACGCTTTGACCGCCATTGAAGAACAAGGAGCTTATGCCAATCGGATTTTGAACTCCTTGTTTACCCAAAGGCAAGCGGAGGCGCAGGAGAAACGGCTGGCGACCGAATTAGTCTTTGGGACCCTCCGCCAATTAAACCTGCTTGATTATCTCCTCAACCGATTGCTCTCCAAAGAACTTTCCGCACTACCACCAACCGTGCGGGGAGTTCTTCGTTTATCGCTTTATCAATTGATCTTTACCACGCATCCGGCCTATGCGGTGGTTAATGAAGCGGTGGATTTAATTAAACACAGTAAATACCGGGGTTTATCCCGTCTGGTCAACGGCGTGTTACGCAATTATCTCCGGCGGCAACAGGAAACGGACCTTGCTTGGCCCGACTTTCTCCAGGATCCCATCGGTCATCTGACCATCGCCCATTCCCACCCCCGCTGGCTGGTGGAACGGTGGGTTAGGCGCTGGGGAGCAGACAGGACCCACCAATTGGTGGAAGCCAATAATGCCCCGGCTCCCCTCAGTATCAGAACAAATACCCTCCTTACCAGCCGTGAGGCGCTGGCGGACGCTCTAGGACAGGCTGGGATAGAAACCGCGCCGGTTTCGACTGTACCCGAAGCATTGCGCCTCAAGACCGGCCAAGAGTTAACGACGATCCCCCTATGGGCAGAGGGCCATTATTACATCCAAGATGAGGCTTCCATGCTGGTTGCCCACTTATTGGCACCGGAGGCGGGAGAAATCATTGCTGATTTATGTGCGGCACCAGGGGGGAAAACTACCCATTTGGCACAGTTAATGCAGAATACCGGAGGGATTTACGCCTTAGACCAATATCCCCATAAGACCGATCTGATTGCGGAAAATGCGCAACGACTGCAGATAAAGATCATTGAAACGATTACGGCCGATGCCCGGAGCTGGCGTCCCCCGGAACCCTTAGACGGCATTCTGCTGGATGCGCCCTGTACGGGAACGGGCGTTTTGCGCCGCCGTCCCGACATACGTTGGCGGCGGCAACCGACGGATCTACGGGAACTGGTTAACCTGCAGCAAGCTTTACTTAACCACGCTGCTTCACTCCTCAAACCTGGCGGACGGATGGTCTACAGCACCTGTGCGCTGGAATTTGAAGAAAATGAAGCCCAGATCCGCCACTTCCTAGGGGCCCATCCGGATTTTGTGGTCGCGGTTCCGGAGGACTTTGCCCCCCACTTTAGTGGAGAACGGACCGGGGAGGGGTTCTTAATCCTTCCGCGCCAGG
>DOID01000127.1:0-125 GCA_003511465.1 Bacillota bacterium
GATCAAAGCGCGCGTTCTGAGCATTGATACGGAACGTAAGCGTATTGCCCTTTCATTGAAAGATGTGGATTAGCGTAATATTTAATGGTACAAACTTGACAACACTTTTTTTACTAGGATATAAT
>DOID01000127.1:240-7364 GCA_003511465.1 Bacillota bacterium
TTTAAAGGGGAGGAAAAAACTGAATATGTCTTTTGCGGTGGGCCAGGTTGTGGAAGGGAAGGTCACCGGGATCACTAATTTTGGTGCGTTTGTGGAGCTGACGCCAGGAACAACCGGATTGGTGCACATTTCCGAAGTGGCGGATGTTTATGTTAAAGATATTAAAGATTTCGTGCAACTTAATGATCAAGTTAAAGTAAAGATTTTGTCGATGCAAAACGGGAAGATTGGTCTTTCGATCCGACAAGCCCAACCGAAGCCAAGCCGGCAAAACCTACAGTCGTTTGAGGATAAGTTAGCGAAGTTTATGAAGGATTCTGATGAACGCCAATCCGACTTGAAAAAAAGTCAGGACTCAAAACGCGGAGGTAGGGGCGGAGGGCGTCTATCCCATTTTTAAGCAAATAATTTCTAATAAAATGATCTTGCTTAAACAGGCATAATGTATTATAATCAAGTTTGCAGTTGTCGTTGGCGGTGTAGCTCAGTTGGTCAGAGCATACGGTTCATACCCGTAGCGTCACTGGTTCGACTCCAGTCACCGCCACCATATATGCGCCATTAGCTCAGTTGGTAGAGCAGCTGACTCTTAATCAGCGGGCCCTGGGTTCGAGTCCCCGATGGCGCACCAGTTTACTTAATGTTTTCAGAGCAAGCTGACCTTTTGTGACAAAAGGCAACAAGGAGACAAAGATAAATAACCTCTGAAAGACATTATTATATAAAAAGAACCGGAGGTCTTTGCCTTCGACGAAAACGAGCTCTTGCTAAAGGGCTTTTTTTACTTTATCTCGCAGGTGTACGCCACGACCGAACAGGAGAAATGATTTGGGTTTAGAAGTATAGAGAAGGATGCTTCCGTAAGAAGAAGGGGTGGATTTTGGGATGGAACAGTCTAATGCTCCGTTATCTTCACCGGAAGAGACTGCTGTACTGGAGAGTTTATTTCAGCAGGCGGCGGAAGGGATGGTCCTGATCGGGCCGGATTATACGGTTAGAAAGTACAATCCCAGTTTTGCCCAGCAGTATGTTGCCCCCCAGCAGGAGATTCTAGGGGCGAAGATCGATACGATCTTTCCGGATTGGGAGCCTGTGCTCGTTTGGATCTGCGCCCAAGTACGGGAGAGCAGAGAACCCTTTATTGATCGAAAGATGAAGATTGTGCCGGTCTTTGGGTCAGAGCGTACTTTTATCGGTTGGATGTTTGTGCTACGGGGAACTGGAAACGGACGATTCTTTTTATCCACCCCCCATCGTAAACGCCACTTTGAGCAGTTTCTCTCGGCAGTAGCACTCCAAAACACACCGGTCGGAACCGCTGTTTTTAAGGGTGCTTCTTTACGGCTTGAGTGGGCAAATCCGGTGTGTCGGGAGTTCATGGAAGAGGAGGAGCTGAGCGAAGCTAATGCACTGGGTCATGTCTTGAGTGAACTGATCCCAGGAGCCGAGGCCAGCGGTTTAACGGAGTATTTCCATCAGGTGGCAGAGACCGGGGAGCCTTATTTGGCGTCTGACTTTCGGATCGACGGCTTTAAACGTGGGGTTGTCTACTGTCATTTAGCCATTATCCGGTTGGAATCCCATGACCATGAGGAACCGTTGTTTTTATTTATTATCATTGACCGGACCGATGAGTTCAAAACCAAAAAGCAAACCGAAGTACGGGCGGGAATTGCCGAAACCGGCTTGGCCCAAATGGAAGCAGTAATGAATAGTTTAACGGAAGGGATTATTATTATCAACCTCCAGCGTCAGATTGTGTATACAAACCCAGCCGGTCTTGAGATCATCGGTTTTCGCACCAGCGATGAAGCGTTACGTTCAATCGCCGTATATCAGGCTAGGTTTCTATTAAAAGATCTTTCCGCACGACCGCTCCCCACCAATGACTGGCCGTTGATTCGAGCGTTACGAGGAGAGACCTTTCTTGATTTAGAACTAATTGTTGATGATTTAAAAGAAGAGCGTTCCTGGATTGGAAGCTTTAGCGGTACACCGGTCCGTAATCGGCAGGAAGAACTGATCTTTGGCGTAGTTGCGATTCGTGATATTACCAAGGCGAAACAAGCCGAACAGGAACGGGAGAAATTACTGGCCAGTGAACGACAGGCCAGATTGGACGTGGAAAGACAGGCGTTACAGAAACAGGTGCTCCTTGACCATATCGGTGAAGGAGTTGCCCTGGTGATGCCTGATGGCCATTTACTTTTAACCAACAAGGTGGCGTTGGAGCTAACCGGTGTTCAAGAGCAGCCAGAGACCCTTGAAGGCTTGCTTCCTTCTGATGCCCTCCAGAACAAAGACGGGAAGGCGCTTGCGCAGTCCGAAGTACCGACGACGTGGCTAAAGGGCGGAGTCTTCTTTACCGAAGAGGAGTATCTGCTAGAGAGGGCCGACGGCAGCCAGCGGCATCTCCTGATCAGTGTTAATGAGGTTAAAGACCGGACGGGACAAGTCTTTATGGTTCTTGTTACCCTTCGCGATGTCACCGAATTACGCCGCTTGGAACAGACAAAGAATGACTATTTACAGATGGTGTCCCATGATCTCCGTTCTCCATTGGCGGTGATCTTATCCCATGCCCAATTGCTGGGACTGATTGCCCGTGATAGTAGAATTTGCAACAGTGCGCAGGCGATTGCCACATCTTCGCTGCGGATGAGCAATATGATTGCCGATTTGGTGGATTCAACACGACTGGAGTCCGGGCAGATGGTGCTGAAAACCACTTGCTTGGATTTGGAGTGGTTTATCCGGGACTATTTACTCCGGATGCAGGGGGTAATGGAAATCGAACGGATTCAGATCAGCGGTGGGCGTTCGCTGCCTCCTGTGATTGCTGATCTGGATCGGTTGGAACGGATCATCGCCAACTTTATCTCCAATGCTTTAAAGTACTCCCCGAAAGGGACAGCGGTCGAGGTTAGTTTTCGGGCGGAGGGCGAGTGGATGGTCGTGGCCATCCGCGATCAGGGGAAAGGGATCAAAGCCAGCGATTTGCCCCATGTTTTCGACCGCTTTTTTCGGGTGCGTAGTCTTGGGGAGGAAGGAATTGGTTTAGGCCTTTACATCGCCAAGAACTTAGTGGAAGCACACGGAGGCAAGGTTTGGGTTGAAAGCACACCGGGGATCGGAAGCACCTTCTTTTTTACCCTTCCGGTCGGCGACCGCGAAACAAAAAAATAGGATAGGATGATTCTAGTGATTGATCCACGTTTAACGCAATTAGCAGGTTCTTTAATTAATTATTCCGTTGCTGTAAAACCAGGGGATAAAATATTAATTGAAACTACTGGCCTGGTACCCGAGTTTACACAGGCATTAATCCGGGAGACCTACCAAAGCGGCGGGGTGCCTTTTTTATCTTTGGCCGATCCTTCGCTTTGGCGCGAATTACTCAAAAACGCCCAAGTAGACCAGGTGGAAGCGATGGGGCGGTGGGACAGAGCCCGGATGAAGGAGATGGATGCCTATCTTGGGATTAGGGCTGGCGATAATGTGAACGAGTGGGCGGATCTCCCAGCGGTGCAGCTGCAAATCTACAAAAACTACTATCAGAAGCCGGTCCATTCCGAAGAAAGGGTGCCCCATACCCGCTGGTGTGTTCTGCGTTATCCGAACGCTTCCATGGCACAGCTGGCCTCGACTAGTGTAGAGCAATTTGAGGAATTTTACTTTGCTGTTTGTAATTTGGATTATGCCAAAATGTCTGGGGCAATGGACCCTTTGGTTGACTTAATGAACGTTACCGACAGCGTCCGGATTGTCGGTCCGGGGACGGATCTAAGCTTTTCCATTAAAGGATTGCCAGCGGTTAAGTGCGATGGTCATTGCAATATTCCTGATGGCGAGATCTTTACTGCTCCGGTTCGGGAGTCGGTCAACGGGAAAATCAGTTATAACACTCCTTCGATTTATGAAGGTTTCACCTTTGAACAGGTGGTTCTGGAATTTAGGGACGGAAAGATTATTAAGGCAACTGCGAACGACAGCGAAAGATTGGAAGCCGTGCTTAACACTGATGAAGGGGCAAGGTTCATCGGGGAATTCGCCCTTGGTGTCAACCCCCATATCCTAACCCCGATGAAAGATATTTTGTTTGACGAGAAGATCGCCGGGAGTATTCATTTCACGCCCGGAGCGACGTATGATGAATGCAGTAATGGTAATAAATCCGCGGTGCATTGGGATTTGGTTTTGATCCAACGACCCGAATACGGTGGTGGGGAAATTTACTTTGATGAACGGCTGGTGCGAAAAGACGGCGTTTTTGTTCTCCCGGAACTTACGGGCCTAAATCCCGAAAACTTGAAATAGTTGTTGGTAAACGGGGGCTAAAAAAGGAATTCTTGATTTAGTACAGAATTAAGATAAGTTAAAGCAAATTATGCCAAAAATCCTGAAGCAAAGGAGTTCCCCGGAAGATGAACAGTCGTCGATTTTTCTTAAACAATTATCTGATTATCATTGTGCTTACGCTGTCAGTGACCTTTACCACAATAACAACGGCCCAGGAGCCGCTGGACTTACCATTCTCCCCGGAGGAAAGCACTACCTGGTTTCGACCGGAGCAGATTGTCGAGACCGGTTCCAGCCTCTGGTATGGTAGTTCGCGGGAGGAAGGATTCCTGGTTTCCTTTGATGGGGGTGAAACTTGGGAAGCTCGCAATGAAGGTCTGCCCCGGAGGAATCTTGGTGGGGAGGAACAAATCCGAACGCTTACCGCGATTGGTGTAGACACAGCAAACCCGGAACGGGTGGCGGTGACGACTGCGGATCGGATTTACCTTTCCGGTGACTCCGGCGCAACCTGGCAACGGATTCCTTTTAACAATGGCAGTGTCTTAACGGCGATTGCGCTCGCGCCGGGTAATAATGAACAGATGCTAGTAGGGACGTCCTTTGCCGGTTTTTATGAAACCGTCAATGCTGGTCAGAATTGGACCAAGCTTTCCCGGAATTTAAGTTTTTTACAGCAACCACCTTACGAGGAAGAGATTGCCGCGTTGGCCTACCACCCCGAAAATCCGGATAAGCTGGTCCTCGCCTGCGGTTTTGGGAATGGTTTATATCTGTACAATAAAGCGCTTAACATCTGGGAGCAGCTGGAGACGGGACAGACCAGTCGGAAACTGGTGAAAAACCTTTATTTCCAGCCGACTACTGTGCCCGCCGCCGACTCCCCCCAAGCGCAAGCCTGGTGGCTCCAGATTACTTACGATACGGAAACGCATGTTTATGCTTGGCCTGCCTTTGAACTGTTGGCGGTGATTACGGAGCCGCAGCAACCGACGGTGGATCCGGCGAAAGCAGCCAGAATGGCGCAAGCCGCCGATAAATATGGAATTTATGTCCGGTCTGATTATGCCTCCGGCCAAAGGTTGGACAACCATCTCCGGTTTATGAAACAAAACGGTTTAAATTCGATGGTTGTCGATTTCAAAGATGACCTAGGATTTGTTACCTATGACACCCAGGTTCCGCTGGCCCATAAAATTAACGCTGTTCAACGACGTTTTGACATCAAAGCGCTGATTAAAAAGGCGAAGGAAAATGGCATTTATTTAATCGGGCGGGTGGTGGTCTTCAAAGATAGTCGTTTGTACCAGTATAATAATTATCAATATGCAATCTGGGACCAATCCGCCA
Source organism: Bacillota bacterium (assembly GCA_003511465.1). Classification (GTDB taxonomy): domain Bacteria; phylum Bacillota; class UBA4882; order UBA10575; family UBA10575; genus Capillibacterium. Next base: position 5,890 of record DOID01000127.1, read on the forward strand.
CCGGACCCTGGCGGTACTTGGTGGCGGAGAAAAAGGCCGATGGCGGCAGTACTTATGTCCAAAGAGAACACTGGGTTGATCCGTTTGCTTCCACGGTTTGGGAGTACAATCTGGCCATTGCGGCCGAACTGGAAGCGCTGGGGGTTGATGAGATTCAATTTGACTACATCCGGTTTCCGACGGATGGCGATCTCAGCCGTTGTTCCTACCGCTATCAGCCAACGGGGGCCCAGCGGGTGGACGCGCTGGAAGGGTTCTTGGCGCAGGCTAGAGCAGGGCTTAAGGTTCCGATCAGTACCGATCTCTACGGTTTCCACTGTTGGTACCAATGGGAAGGTCTAACCGGACAGAACATTCGTGCCTTAGCCCATTATGTGGATGTGATCTGTCCCATGTATTACCCCTCCCATTTTCCTACTTCCTTTTACCCCGGAGATTACCTGGAACGGGCGGCCTTTATCTATGAGGAGGGTTCCTTCCGGGCGGATGTTTTGACGGGAGGAGAAAGCATTATTCGCCCATACTTACAGGCGTTCCTTTTAACCGGGCAGGAATTACGGATGACAGCTCCTGTTTACACCGAGTACCTGCTCAAGCAGGTTACCGGGACCCTAGCTTCACCAGCGGCTGGTTTTACGTTATGGAACAACTCCAACCGTTACTATATGGTACGCGAGCCTTTGGATCAGTATTTGCGCCCTCACAACTAAGTACTGGTAAACTGGCGAAATACGTAAAAATTACCATATCCGCTAAAAGAGGGAAAACCGTCTTGAACACGAAAATCGTATATAGCGACGAAAGGAAACAGCATTAGATTGTAAAAGGAGGTAACAAGCATGAGAAGATCCTTTTCCGTCGGTTTGTTAGTTATTTGTTTGCTCTGCATCCCCCAAGCCGCCTTTGGTCTGATGACGGCTGATGTGCAAGCGCAAGGTGGAGAGACCACGCTGATGTTTGTCGGGGACAAAGGATTACAACTTGGTACTGAATACGGGATCACCTCCCAGCTCGGATTCGCCGTGGAGATGAGGAACGATTCAACCAAAGTTGGAGCCAAGTATGAGATTGATTCGAACCTCGCTTTAATGTTAGGTGCCATCAATAATGCTCCATTTTTGGGAGTGAATGTTTCCATGCCAATCGATGAGTACATGGACGTCGTCGGCGAACTTAGTCTTTCCTTGGCCAGTAATCGGTTGAATGCCCTTTTCGAACTGGGAATGGTTTTTGATTTGATCGAAAACTTGGACCTTCGGGGTGGATTGCTCGCCGAAACCGACCAAGAAAGTAAAAATATCAGTTTTCAAATGGGCTTAGGCGTTACTTATTAAGCGGGGTAAAATGGTGGGGAGAACACCATCTTGCATCAACAGACTAGTATTTTCTTAAGTCGCGAACACTAAAAAGGGACCTGGCTAAGGACCCTTTTTTTAGAGCATAATGATACTATCTAAGCTTTTTGCGTTGTATCC
>DOID01000127.1:7508-9062 GCA_003511465.1 Bacillota bacterium
CTTGAGTTCAAGGGAATTGTCTGGACAATTCCTAGTGGGCTATCAATATATTGTACCGGAATAGTTGAATCAAGTGACAACGCAAAAAGCCCTATCTAAACTATAAATAAGAAGTAAAAAGGGGGATGGAGCTTGAATATTATCCTCGCCATTCTGGCTTTGAACTTAATTGTGATCATGCATGAATTAGGCCATTATTTAGTGGCAAAATCGGCGGGCATCAAGGTACTGGAATTCTCGCTTTTTTTTGGGCCGAAATTGTACAGTAAAAAAAGGGGTGAGACCTTTTTTTCCCTGCGCCTTTTTCCGGTTGGTGCCTATGTGCTCTTGGAAGGGGAAGAAGAAGCTTCCGAAAGCGAACGGTCTTTTAGTAAGAAGCCGTTGGGGGTACGCATGGCGGTAGTGGCGGGGGGACCCGTCATGAATTTCCTCATCGCTCTCCTTTTTCTCTGTATTGTTTTTACGGCTGTCGGGTATAACTCGATGCTCATTGGTACCGTTCCACCGGGTTCACCGGCGGCAGAAGCAGGGCTAAAGGCTGGTGATCGGATCTTGAGTTATGACGGGCGACGGGCTTATCAGCCCTCTGACGTTTACTCTTTTATGACCATTAACAACGGAGAACCAAGCATTGTCCGGATTCAACGTGGAGCGGAAAAAAAACAGCTTCTCTTTACTCCGGAAATCATCCCTGCCGAACGTTACATTTTGGGCTTTGGCGCTCAGGAACCCTATGGTGAAAAATCTACGGTGGTGGATTATATTGTCCCGGATTCACCTGCGGCGGAGGGGGGATTGTTACCGGGCGACCAGATTATCGGCCTTAATGGGGAGACGGTAACGAGCAAAAACGAGATTAGCGCTTATTTACAGCAAACGGGGGGCCAACCGGTGACGGTTACCGTCCTAAGGGGAAGCCACGAAGAAACCCTGCGGATTACGCCCCATTTGGAGAAAGGAACCACCTACTATGACACGGGGATGACCTTTCAAACTATGCGCGGCGGGATCGGAAAAATTCTCCATCAATCCATTATTTACATCTACTCCGCGATCCGTAGCGTGGCTTATAGTTTTGTTTGGCTGTTGACGGGAAAAGTATCCCTTACGCAACTGGCCGGACCAGTGCGAATTGTCAGTATGATGAGCCAGGCCGTAAGAATTAGTCCGACTGTATCCTTGGTTGTGCTGAATCTCCTGAATATTTCGGCCTTGATTAGTATTGCCATTGGCGCGACCAATCTTTTGCCTTTGCCGGTATTGGACGGGGGGAAGCTTTTAATTTACCTCGTAGAGGCGTTAAGAGGGAAGCCGCTGTCGCCGGAGAAAGAGGCTAGTATTTCCATGGTGGGGTTTGCCCTTTTGATGGCTTTGGCCGTCTTTGTACTTTTTAACGATATTTTCCAATTGATTTGGGGTTAAGCCCCACTTGACTTTCGGCTAAAGTAAACAAATTAGCAACAACGCTTATAGAGGGGAAAATATTTTGATGGAGAATTTTCCCTAGGAAGTCATTCACCCTGGCAACCATCAGGACACCTGAAAGGATGAAAA
>DOID01000127.1:9194-12743 GCA_003511465.1 Bacillota bacterium
TTATTGAGTTGTTCACGCCAACTACATTTACAACTTTGTGAACAACATGGGCTATTTTCTAGTAGTCACTCACATACTAGGGCTATTTTATAGGTAGTCGGAGTTAGAATGATTAGATCGGGGGACGGAGGGGGATAATGAGGTATTTACCTTTAAGCAAGATTACGGAGAAAATGTTTCTTGCGCACTCGGTCTTTGGCAATGACGGACGGGTCTTGCTAAAGAAGGGGACGAGGTTAACTTCTTCTTATCTAAGCCGCTTGGAAAAGATGGATTTTTCCGATCTATACGTCTATGAAGCACCAGATGAAACATGGGATTGCACCGGTCCGGTCAGCGATCGGATTCGTGCCGAAGCGATGCAAGTATTATGGCAATCCCTGATTCGAGTGGTTGAGCGGAAACCCCTTAACGACCAGCAAATGTCTTTTGTAATCGAGGGGGTTTTAAAGGATGTCCTACGAAACGAAGATTGCTTGTATGATATAATCGATCTAAAAACCGCTGATAACTACCTTTACAATCATTCGCTTAACGTTTGTGTAATCTCCATCTTAATGGGGAAGGAGCTCGATTTTGACCGGGATGGGTTAAAGGAGATTGCCCTTGGCGCTTTCCTCCATGACTTAGGGAAAGCATATATTAAATCTGCGGTTAAGAAGCTCCAGGAGCTTTCGCTTTTAGATACGGTACAGATTAAACAACATGCGAAAAGGGGATTTGATATTCTGCGGCCAAATTTTTCGTCGCGGGTTGCTCAAATTGCCTACCAGCATCATGAACGGGAAGATGGTTCCGGTTACCCCCTTGGTTTAATCGGGATCGATATTCCTGTCTATTCCAAGATTGTTGCCATTGCTGATTCTTTTGACGCCATGGTCTCCCGCCGGGTGTACGAGAATCCCCAATGGAATGAACAAGCCCTTGAGGAGCTAGAGCAAGAAAGCCCAACCAAATATGATCCGACAGTCGTTGCTGCCCTCCGCCGATCGGTGGCGCTCTTCCCCATCGGTAGTGTGGTGCAGCTAACTGATGGCGAACAAAGAGTGGTGGTTGCGGCTACTAAGACCCGTCTCATCCTGCAAAAAACGGGCCAACTGTCTGATCTTCTGGAATTACCGACTGATGATTTCACCCGCATTGAAAAAAGGGTTCTGTAGGAGGAAGCTTGATGATAGAACTACCTTACTCTGTTTGTTTCCCCCAATTCTACCGATCGCTGTTGGGGGTTAAGGATACCCAAATTGCCATTAAACAACTGAAAGACTATTTTGAGCAGGCGTTAGCCCAGGAATTGGGTCTAGTTAGGGTCTCGGCACCCTTATTTGTCCGGCCGGAATCGGGGTTGAATGATAATCTGACCGGTACGGAGCGACCGGTCAGCTTTGATGTGAAAGGGTTAAGCGGTGGCACCTGCGAAATTGTTCATTCCCTCGCAAAATGGAAAAGGATGGCGCTTGAAAGTTATGGTTTCCGCCCCGGAGAGGGTTTATATACTGATATGAATGCGATCCGCCGGGACGAGGAATTGGATAACTTGCATTCGATCTATGTTGATCAGTGGGACTGGGAAAAAGTAATTAGGCAGGAAGAACGAACGGTTGCTACGTTGCAGGAGACGGTGGGTGCCATTTACAAAGTACTGCAAAAGACGGAGGCCTATATTCGGCGGTTCTTTCCTGTCCTTCCAGTGCAATTGCCGGCGGAACTGAAATTTATTACCGCCCAAGAATTGGAGGACCGCTACCCGGAGGCTTCGCCGAAGGAGCGTGAAGAGCTCATCGCCCGGGAGTGGGGCGCGGTATTTATTATGAACATCGGAGGAATTATGCGGTCAGGCCAGCGCCACGATGGACGCGCACCCGATTACGACGACTGGAGCCTGAACGGGGATCTCATTTTATGGTATGGTTTACTGGAGAAAGCCGTCGAGATGTCTTCGATGGGAATTAGAGTTGACGCGGTGAGTCTCCGGCAGCAGGTGGATGATTTAGGCTGTACCGATCGGCTGGCCCTTACCTATCACCGGGATTTACTAGCCGGGAAACTACCTTACACCATTGGTGGCGGGATTGGCCAGTCCCGCTTATGTATGTATTTTTTACAGAAGGCACATATTGGGGAAGTCCAAGCCTCGGCATGGCCTGAAGGGATGATTAACGCCTGCCGGGAGGCTGAGATCTTCCTGTTATGAAGATAAAAGATCATAAGGATACTGATTTGGGGGGCATGAACATGGATGAAGTATTAGTGAAACAGCTTTTTCGGGATCCCGAGCATTATCGGGGTCACCAGATCAAAGTCAACGGTTGGGTGCGGACCTTACGGGTCTCAAAAACCTTTGGCTTTATTGAACTTAACGATGGCTCCTTTTTTCGAAATTTACAAGTCGTCTTTGACGATCAGCTTCTCAATTTTCAAGAGATCGCTAAACTCCCCATTGCGACAGCGCTACGGATCGAGGGGGAGTTGGTGGAAAGTCCGGGCGCGAAACAACCTTGGGAGTTAAAAGCCGCCCAGATTGAGATCGAAGGCTTATCCCAGCCTGATTACCCGTTACAGAAAAAAAGGCATTCGCTGGAGTATTTACGGACCATTGCCCACTTACGGCCGCGGGCTAATACTTTTGCGGCGGTCTTCCGTCTGCGCTCGATTGCCGCCTATGCCATCCACCGTTTTTTTAACGAACGGGATTTTGTCTATGTTCATACCCCGATCATTACCGGGAGCGACTGTGAAGGAGCCGGTGAGATGTTTCGGGTTTCCACCCTTGATTTGGCTGATCTCCCCCGAGACGAAGCAGGACAGGTTGATTTTAGCCACGATTTCTTCGGGAAAGAAACGAATTTAACGGTTAGCGGACAATTGGAAGCAGAAACCTTTTGTATGGCTTTCCGCAATGTTTATACCTTTGGACCGACTTTCCGCGCCGAGAACTCTAATACTCCGCGGCATGCGGCCGAGTTTTGGATGGTGGAACCGGAAATTGCCTTTGCCGACCTCAAAGACGATATGGCCCTAGCCGAAGCAATGTTCAAGTATATCCTGGGCTACTGTTTGGAACAAGCCCCCGAAGAGATGGAGTTTTTTAGCCGCTTTATTGATCCGGGACTCATGTCTCGATTGGATAATGTGATTAATTCCGACTTTGGCGTGATTACCTACACCGAAGCCATTGCTTTGCTCCAAAAATCCGGGCACAACTTTACTTACCCGGTGGAATGGGGGGTTGACCTCCAAACCGAACACGAACGTTACCTGACGGAACAGATCTTTAAGAAACCGGTCTTTGTGACCGATTATCCCAAAGCGATCAAAGCCTTTTATATGCGACTGAACGACGATGAACGGACAGTGGCTGCTATGGATCTTTTGGTTCCTGGTGTCGGTGAGATTATCGGCGGTAGCCAAAGGGAAGAACGACTCCCCCTTTTGGAAGCAAGGCTCAAAGAAAACGGGTTAAAGCATGAAGATTACTGGTGGTATCTGGATTTACGGAAATATGGCGGGACGAAACACGCCGGTTTTGGTCTTGGCTTTGAACGGGCG
>DOID01000127.1:13066-13809 GCA_003511465.1 Bacillota bacterium
GGGAACCGGCACTGGCTGGAAGTAAACCAGCATGTCGGGGCGTATGTCCCGCGGCGGAACGGCGGGGCAGTCATTGCGCTCCAGAGCGGACTCTATCTTCTTGATCCGCAAACCAAAGAAGTGGCTTCGGTTTATACTTTCGACCCTTCCCTAGCTGAGAATAGATTCATCAGCGGTAAATGTGACCGGACGGGACGGTTCTGGGCCGGTACTTCCGATCTATTGAGCCAAAAGCCCTGGGGGACGCTTTATTGCATGGAACAAGCTCTTACTGTCCGGCCGGTGCTAGTCAATGCTACCCTCCCCTGGGGACTGGGTTGGAGTCCAGATTACCAGGTGATGTATTTTATTGATACGCCGACGCTAGAGATTGTTGCTTTTGATTTCACGGCTGACACCGGAGCCCTAAATAACCGACGAACCGTCGTGAAATTCCCCGATGGTGTAGGTCAACCGGCGGGGATGACTGTTGATGCCGAAGGTAAACTGTGGGTTGCCCATTGGCAAGGGGGGCGGGTGTCCCGTTGGGATCCGACGACCGGAGAATTGTTAGCCACGGTTAGTCTTCCGGTGACTTTGGTTTCCTCCTGTCAATTCGGCGGGCCCGAGCTTGAAGAGTTATATATCACCACCGCCCGTTATCCTCTTAACCCAAAGGAACAGGCGCGGCAACCGCAAGCCGGAGGAGTTTTCCGCTTTCGACCTGAGGTTAATGGTTTGCCGGCTCCGAAATTTAACGCATA
>DOID01000127.1:14048-18413 GCA_003511465.1 Bacillota bacterium
GCTAGATTGGTATGGATCTGCTTGGCCCCAAAATCCAGGGTATCCCCTGATAAAGGCTTGGAGGGTGCAATAATCCGGATTGGTATTGGTTTTTTCCCCGGATAGCGCCACCAAGCTTTATTGATCGCTTGGGCTAATTGTAGGTCATTGACGGAGATTTCACTAAGGAGGATTTCCACCGTGCGGAGGACGGCTTTCAGGGCGCTGCCCGGTTCGGCTAGGGGTAGCGTTGCTTTTAAAGAGGGATCAATCGGAAAAGTGGTAATCACCACAATTTCGGTGGGGTTTTCCTTAATGGCGGTTGCCAGTGGAGTCAGGTCGCGTAAGCCTCCGTCATACCAATGTTGGCCGGCGATCTGTACAGGGGGAAAGAAAAAAGGCATACTGGCGCTGGCCAAGACATAGGAGAGAAAATCTGGTTGAAACTCTGGTCGACGACTGTCAGCGCAGAGTAATTTTCCGGTCTCATAGGAGACGACTGTTACTTTGACCGCGATTCGTGGGTGAAAAAGCCGGGCGGGTTCGATGTTGTCATAGATTAAACGTTTAAGACCAATAGGATTATAAAGGGCACTATGGAAAAGTAACCGCCAGATGTTACCCAAGATTCCGCCTTGGTAAATATCGCTGTTCCCTTTGATCTTAAGCCAAGTCTCCTTTAATTCTTGCCCTAGTTCCCGCAGTTCATGATGGCTACGGGCTTGGCCGAGATAAGCCCCATTAAGTGCTCCGACGCTTGTTCCGGTCAGGACATGAAAGTCAAGGTTCTCCTCTTTCAGTAGGTAGCTAATGGCACCAGCTTCAAAAGCCCCTTTGCTTCCCCCGCCAGACAATACCAAGGCGCGTTTCATAATTATCCCCCCTGTTTGGGCTTTTTGCTTTCTATAGCTTCACTTACACACTATAGTTTATGGCAGGAAAGGGGGAGTTGTTTCTTTTAATTAGGAAATGGTTACACCTTGGGCGGCAATCCAGGGTAAAACCGCATCGCCAAAATCGACCCGTTCTGCAGAAACGGCTGTCAGCTCTCGAAAGAGGGCGATCAGGTTACCGGTGATCATCGTCTCACTGAGGGGATACTTGATGGCACCGTCTTCAATATAAAAACTGTTTTTTGCCACTCCGGAGAAATCTCCGTTCGGACTGGGAGCGCCGCCGGAAAAGCGGGCCAGGAGGAGGCCTCTTTTGACGCCTTTTACCAGCTCGGCCAATGGTTGGTTTCCTGGAGCAACAACAAAAGCCCCGCCGTCATTGGCTGCCCGTTGGAGGCCGGTCTTTTCTGCGCCGTACTGGCTTAACAAATAGGTTTTAAGGATACCTTCTTCGATAATGGTGGCGTTTTTAGCGGCGTAACCATCCCCGGTGATAAAGTAGCCATTGGCAATTTCCGGCGCTACTGGTTTTGAGGCTAAAGTCAACAGGTTACTGGTAACTGGTTGGCCTAATTTACCCTTAAAAAGACTGGTCCCGGAGATTAAGGGACTGTCGGTGATTGTGATCCCGAGTAAAGAATGGAGAAACCCTTCCAGACAATCCGGGGCGATGATCACTTCACCGTCAAATTTATCGGGTGCTTTACGGGGAGGAATTCCCTGCGCGGCTTGGGTTAGCAAGGTACGGAGGGAACCGCCGTTGATCAATTCCTGCTCCAGGTTTAAGACGGAGAAACCGGAATAATTAAACGAAGAGGAATTGGCCCCATCGTTGGCAGAAAAGGTGACCGTAAAAGTATATACTCCTTGCTGAACGGTAAAGTCGACCCGGTTCGAGTTCTGAAAATAGCTAGTATGGCTTGTAAAAGCCAAATATGCATTAAGCAAGATGATCCGGGGAAAGTCGGCGGTAACTTCCTTAATAAAGGTGTTAAATCTTTGATACATGAGATCAAGGTCAGGTTTTAAATCTCCTTTCCGAAATTCCTGTGGCGGTTGAAAGTCAGCGATCCGGTGGGCCGGATCCGGAACCGCAGCAGCGGCGATCCCAAGGACTTCCTCCACAGCCGGTGCGATCGCCGGGCGGTTAATTTTGTTCAGGAGGATACTACCACGACGCTGTTCTTGTAAGGCAGTTAAACGTAGCTGATGATCGACGGTCGTCCTGACCAGTGTCAATTGGCCGTTTTCCAGATTCATTTCGGTTTTTTCTCCGATGCTTAGCATGGTTTCGCCATGTTCAGCTCCAGCTTGTGCCAAGGCCCCCAGGGCGTAAATATTCAGTTCTTTCCAACTCATTCTTAGCGACCTCCGATCATGACCTGGCATTTTAAGGCCGGGCCGCCCAATCCCACCGGGAGTAATTGTTTTTTGCCACACATTCCACCGCTGAGCCATTTGAATTCCTGCGAAACTTGACTCACGGTCTTTAAAACCTGAAAAGCCAAACCAGAGATGGTCGTATCCTTAATGGCTCGCCCCAGTTTACCGTTTTTCACTTCATAGCCCAAGGTTACGCCAAACATAAATTCACTGGTGGAATCAGCCTGGCCGTTACTGGGCCGCATCAGATAATAGCCATCCTCCAGGGAAGCGATCATCTCTTCTAATTTCGCGGTGCCCGGTAAGATCGCGGTGTTTCGCATCCGAATCAAGGGTTCATCAGAAAAACGGTAGGCCCGGGCATTGCCGGTCGGCGGAACCCCAAAGTGGCCGGCGCTTTCCTTATTGTGGAGAAACCCGTTAAGTTTGCCATGGTCGATTAAAGCCACGTCCTCCGCCTTTGTGCCTTCGTCGTCGACGAAGATCGGAACCGGGCAGGTCGCACCGAAGGCGGTGTGGGCGAAGTCAATCAAGGACACAAGGGGGCTGGCAACCTCCTGGTGGAGATGGGGACCGGCCACCGAACCACCCAGGACCAGATCGGCTTCGCAAGTGTGGCCGATGGCTTCGTGCGCGAGGATTCCGGTCATTTCGGGGGCCAGGACGCAATTTTTTAGGCCGGCGTCGGCAAAAATCCCTTCGCGTTTTCGCATTAAATGTTCATATAACCAGTCTATTTTGGGAAAAAGGTGGGACGGGCTGGTAAAAAGGGCTTCAAATTGTCCCCGTCCGCCGTAGCTTTCCTGTAGGCTAACCGGGGCACCTTCTTGTTCAATAGTTAAGCTGATCTGGATTAGGGAGCGGGGCAGAAAGGAAAGGACGGAAGCGCCGTCGGAAGTAAGAAGCTCCTTTTTCAGTTCGGACCGGTGAAGCACTACTGTTCTGCTGGCCAGCTGAGGATAGCGCTCCGCAATATAGTGATCGATCTCCTTGAGAAAGGATACAAGCTGTTTGGGGTGGAGCGGGGACTTTGGTGGTACGAGATCCCGATGGCTGGTGGGAGTGCTGACTGGGAGGGCCTTGTTTTGCTGCGGTTCTTTGGCCGCCAGGAAATTCGCGTTGTGGCTGGCGGCGGAGATGACAAACTTGACGCCGTCGGCGGTTGTTTCCGGATAGGAAGCAAAGCCCCAAGCCCCTTTCTTATAGACGCGGGCGGAGATCCCGCTGGTGGATAGGCGGGTGTTGGTCGTATTGTTGCCTTTTAAAAAAACCATTACTAAGCTATTGTTTTCTTGACAGCGTAACTCCGTGTAATCTGTAAACAGATCTTTAAAGGAAAAGAGATTGGTAATCATGTAAACGTCCCTTCTCACCGTTATTTTAAGGGAATTGCCGGTTAGGAAATGGTTAAAGTGGACAATTCCTAATGCAAGAATTATAACATTAAAATTAACTCTTTAACCAATCTTTATGGAAAATGGGAAGATTTTGTTTTATACTGGAAGTACTACCCTGCTCTGGAGCTAGGTTCTAAAGTTGTCGATAACATATTAATAGCTTTTTATATTATACTGACCTAACTACTGAAAAATATTAATGATTAGGAACGGACGGGGGACATTAGAGTGCGTTATTTGCCTTTGGATGAGATAAAAGAAGGGATGTTCTTAGCGCGTAGTATTTTTGGCGAGGATGGCCGCACTTTGTTGGCGAAGGGGGCGAAGCTGACCAAGGGTTATCTACAGAAACTACAAGTGCTGAATTATACACATCTTTTCATCGGAGACCGAAAGGAAGATCTGGATTTTAAAGACCCAATCAACGAACAAATCTATAGTCAGGCGATTGGTGCTGTGCGGGAAATATTTTTAGACGCCGCGAAACAGCAAACGCTTGAGTTCAAAACCGTCCTCGATGTTGTCGACTTTATGGTCGACGAAGTAATGGATGAGGATCTTTTATATAATATCTTTGACCTTAGAAACCACGATAACTATACTTACCTGCATTCGGTGAGTGTGGGAACGATCGCGACCATTATGGGAAAAAATTGGGGACTGGGCCGGAGCGACTTAAAAGAGTTGGCGGCAGGCGCTTTGTTGCACGATAT
>DOID01000127.1:18567-28623 GCA_003511465.1 Bacillota bacterium
AAGAGTATGAACAGATGTGTTTTCATCCAAAGTATGGTTTTGAACTCTTACGCAGCGCTCCTGGGGTGAGTCTCCTCTCCGCCCATGTGGCGTATCAGCACCATGAAAGGGAAGATGGTTCCGGTTATCCCCGTGGTCTGGCTGAGGACCAGATCCACCTCTACGCAAAAATCGTAATGGCAGCTGATTCCTATGATGCGATGACTTCGGGGCGGAGGTATAGTCGGACCTTATGGAGCCATGAAGCATTGGCGCAACTGGCCGCCGATGTACCGGAGAAGTATGACCCGGAAATTATTACCCTTCTCGCCCAGTCGGTTGCGTTATATCCGATAGGTAGCGTTGTTTTATTAAACAACCTAGAAGTGGGGCTGGTTACTGATGTTAACCGTGCCGACATCAAGATCGAATTTCTTACCGGCGAGGCAAAAGGCCAAATAGTTGCTTTAGCGCCGAATGCTTTATTAAAAATCGTACGGCGGCTTTCTTAGGTAGTCGCTCACGCCGACTACTCTTCCTTGCTTAGTGAACAACACGAGCTATTTTCTAGGGAGTTTACAAATTGACATAAAACATCTTGACAAGGCTCGCCTTTGTCCAATATAATAGCGAAGAATCAGTCTTTGTTTAAGTTTACGATCAAAGCTTTTTGCTTTGTATCCGTTATGTTAATTTCGATTCAATTATATAGTGTTTACGAAAGCAAAGGACAACGTAAAAAGCTCGGTCGGGGAAGGAGTAATTATTCTGGAAGAGATTATCGGTTTTCTGGAACAGAACAGAACCGGCGATTGGCGGATGAATATTGCTTTTTTAAAGGGGAAAGGACAACTCCGTTTAGTGGAAGCCGGTTGTAACCTTCGTGTTTATCAATTCGTTTCCTATGATGGAGACCGCTGCAGAATTCGTTTATTCTATGACGGTGTTTCTAACTATACAGAGATTGTTTAGGATAAAGTTGCGGAATAGAAAAGAGGCGTAGTGGTCATGAAGACCACTATTTTTTAATGGAAATAATGTTGGTGACATAGGATTTCTTTTAGACGAGGATATGAGCGACCAGCGACGAGTGATGAGCCACGAGAAAGGAGCTTTCCTTGATGAACGAAGAAGAACTACGTTTGCTCCCTACGACACCAGGGGTTTATTTGATGAAAAATAAAGCGGATCAAATTATCTATGTTGGAAAAGCAATCTCCCTCCGCCAGCGGGTTCGCTCCTATTTCCAACCTTCAACTAAACACTCGCCCCGGATTGCCCGCATGGTGGAGCAAGTGGAGCGGATCGACTTGATCACCACAAGCTCCGAGCTGGAAGCATTGGCTTTGGAATGTAATTTAATCAAAGAGCATCGCCCCAAATATAATGTCCGCCTCCGTGATGACAAACAGTATCCCTGGTTGAAAGTAACTTGGCAGGAGCAATATCCACGGGTATTTATTGCCCGCCGCCCGCAACGGGATGGTGCCCGTTATTTTGGGCCCTTTACCGAAGCAGGCCCCCTCCGGGAGATCCTCCGCCTTTTGCGGAAGATCTTCCCGATTCGATCCTGTAAAAAAGCATTAGCCCCCGACGAACAGCATCGCCCTTGTCTTAATTATCATATCGGACGCTGTATGGGGCCTTGTGCCGGAGAAGTCCAAGTAGAAGACTATCGCCAGATGATTCAGGAGTTTTGCCGGATCTTAGAAGGCCATACCGAGCAGTTGGAAACGAAACTGCAAGAAGAAATGGCTACTGCCGCGGCGCGCCAGGAGTACGAAGCGGCGGCGCTCTGCCGGGATAAACTCCGCGCGCTACAAAAGATTGTAGAACGCCAGACGGTGGTCTCCAGTGTTCCTACGGACCGGGATGTCTTTGGGTTAGCAGTCACGGAAGAAGCTAGCTTTATCCAGCTTCTCCAGATTCGCCGTGGGAAACTCATTGGGAAAGAAGGCTTTTATTTCACTGATTTCTTGGGAGAACCGGAGGAATTCCTCCGTAGTTTTCTCCTCCAGTACTATGACGAACAGGATTATATCCCGAAGGAAATCATTCTCCCGCTGACCTTGCCCGACGAAAAGCCCGTTGCGACCTGGCTGCGAAATAAAAAGCAACAGAAGGTAGCACTGATTCGCCCGCAACGGGGGGAAAAATTTCAGTTATTGCGGATGGCAGAAGATAACGCCCATTTCCTGCTGGAACGGGAGATTAATCGGCGGAAATTGGCGGCGGCTAAAAGTCAAGAGACTTTGGAACGCTTGCGTGATTTGTTGGACCTTGAACGAATTCCGCAGCGGATGGAATGTTTCGACATCTCCCACTGGCAGGGGGAAGAAACGGTCGCTTCGATGGTGGTGTTTCAGGACGGCCATCCGGCACCGGAAGCCTACCGCCGATTCCGCATCCGGGGCGTGACCGGGATTGACGACTATGCCTCGTTGCAAGAAGCGGTGAAAAGAAGATTCTTACGGGGACAAAAAGAAGAGGAAACAGGGGGCGCCGGTTCCAGTTTTCTTCCCTTCCCTGATTTACTGGTAATCGATGGGGGTAGAGGGCAACTAAGTGCGATCTCTGCCGTCTTGGCAGAACTTGGCCGTGCCGACCAACCGGTGATTAGTCTGGCCGAGAAGGAAGAGGAGATCTTCCGGCCTTATGAGGCGGTAGTTATACGCCTCGACCGGGACGACCATGTTTTGCATCTGCTGCAACAGCTCCGGGATGAAGCCCATCGTTTTGCTTTAACCTTCCATCGTGCCCGTCGAAAAAAGCAGAGCTTAACTTCGGGTTTAGACCAGATTAAGGGGATTGGTCCCAAACGAAAAAAGGCCTTGCTGCATAAATTCGGTTCCCTCCAGAAAATCCGTGCCGCTTCTTTGGAAGAGCTTTTAACGGTGGAGGGGATGACCGCCACGGCAGCGCGTGCAGTTTTAGAAGGACTGCAGGAAACGGAGTAGGTTACGTAATTCTGCCAGGGGAGTCAATATATACATTATGGGGTTTAGCAGGACTTATGTTCAAAAAAGCGAATTAGTAGTGCATAGCAACTGATCATGAAAATTTCATGCCACTTCCGTAGTAACATCTAAGTTTAAAGTTTACTACACCTGACACAACCGATCGGTGTAGAGGAGGTGAAAACGACTTAGGTCCGACCGGATCGACAGGGGTAGTAATTCATCGCACTACCATTCGTCGCCGGAAAAGAGCGAGAATTGAGGAAACATGACCACTCAATTTGATTCTTTTCCTATCGCAGCACTAATCTGAATAAAAGATTCCAGCAAAAATCGAAGAAAATATCGCAGAACCTAAGGAGGAACTAATTGATGAAACGTATCATTGCATCTTTACTAGCACTCTTAATGCTTGTTACCGTGACTCCCGTTGTGATGGCTGCTAATATGGATTTTAGCGGTAAGATTACCACTGAAGCGACTCAAGTCGAGGATTTTGGCGGAACCTCTGAGATTGAACTCGCCGCGAATATTGGCGACAATCTGAAAGCTGGTTTGAGCTTTGGCAATCAGGAGAACGCTTTTCCGTGGACCCCTTGGAATTTAGAGGTTAAAGGTCTATGGCTGGAAACCAACGGCGCTTTAATTCCGGGAACCCCTGAGTTCACCACCAGAATTGGTTCTTTGAATGCGAACTACTCTGACTTTATCGCCAGTGGAATTAAAACCACTGGGATCAGCATGGACCAACTGGCAATGGGCCCGGTCACTCTTGGCGGTTACTATTCGCTGGACAGCGCTGGTAACCCGGACCGGGGCGCTTATGTGAAAGCAAACCTGGTTGAAGGGATCGAAGCCCAGGCTACCGTGGTGAAAGCTGATGAAGAGCTGTCTTATGCTGTTTCTACCGCAGTCCAACCGATTGAGCAGGCCGAAGTATCAGGAACCTACGCCGCGATCCACGAGGGCGAGCAGGCCTACCGTGTTGACGGTAAATACGAAGTACTCGAAGGGCTTCAAGTCCGCGCCGGTTATCAAGACGTTCCGGCAGAATTCAGCCCAAGTCATATGAATACCGATGAAGATATACTTGAGGATGGGACCGGCTTCACCGTCGGCGCGACGGCTAACCAGTACGGTTTTGAAGTAGCCGCTGACTATGCCGATTATCACAAGACCATCGACTATTCGGTGGCTCGTACCTTGAATGTAGCGGGAATGGATTTCAATGCGGAATTAGCTGGGGATTTCAATGTTGAAAATTCGGAAGCAACCGAACTCGAAGCCAGTGTGGGTTACAATGCCCCGAACGGATTGGAACTCAGTGTTGGTTACGACTTCATGGAAAAACAACCGAAAGCCTCTGCTGGTTTAGAACTGCAATTCTAAAAAGCGATCTAACCTTAAAGAGAATAGACAAAGCCCGGAGTAATCCGGGCTTTGTCCGTTTAGGCTGATTTCGTTCGATTATTTTGATCCCCCCATAAGCTTGATGGGTAAAGGGTGCCGGGGAACGCGGAATTTCGCAGCAGGAAAATCGAGATTTATGTCGAATATAAAACATTAAGAAAACACAGCTCGAGCGAAAAGTTGGCCATGACCAGCATGTCTGATGCTACAATAACATACTATCTTAAAAAGCGACCACTGGTCACAGAGGGGGGTGACTGCCCTACCTACCAAAGGGCAAATTGTCTGATAGTAAATAAATATAATTCCAAATATTTATTAGTGGGAGGTAAACAACTGTGGCAAAGGTAGTCTTTGAGCATGTTTATAAAAATTTTCCCAACGGTGTTGTCGCCGTTAATGATTTTAACTTAGAGATTAAAGATAAGGAATTTGTCGTCCTAGTCGGACCATCCGGGTGTGGCAAGACCACTTCCTTACGGTGTGTGGCCGGTCTTGAGGAAGCTAGCTCCGGAAATATATACATCGGTGATACACTGGTCAACGATGTGGCACCGAAAGACCGTGATATTGCCATGGTCTTCCAGAATTACGCCCTTTATCCCCATATGGATGTTTATAATAACATGGCATTTGGACTAAAGCTACGAAAATTCCCGAAGGCGGAAATTGACCGCCGGGTGAAGGAAGCAGCTAAAACCCTTGGGATTGAAAGTCTACTCGACCGTAAACCGAAAGCTCTTTCCGGTGGTCAGCGCCAAAGGGTAGCGCTGGGTCGGGCCATCGTCCGGGAACCGAAAGTCTTCCTAATGGATGAGCCCCTTTCCAACCTTGACGCCAAACTACGGGTACAGATGAGGGCCGAGTTGCAGAAACTCCATAACCGGTTACAGACCACTATTATTTACGTTACTCACGATCAGATCGAAGCAATGACGATGGGTGACCGGATCGTGGTCATGAAAGACGGAGTCATTCAACAAGTAGGCCGTCCGCTTGATATTTACGACAACCCGAATAATGTTTTTGTCTCCGGCTTTATCGGGACCCCGCCCATGAACTTTATGGAAGGAACCTTGCGGAAGGAGAACAGTTCATTATACGTTGATTTTGGTAGCTTCAAAATCTATGTTCCCGAAGGGAAATTTAAGACCGCTAATATGTATGTTGATAAGGAAGTCATTTTCGGGATCCGCCCCGAAAACATCACCGAGCTGGATGATACTCCGGATGCTCAGGAAAAGGATACCATTAAGGCAACGGTTGATGTCAGCGAGCTGATCGGTTCCGAAACTTACCTTTGGGTCTCCAATGGTGTGCATAGCTTTACCGCCCGGGTCGATGCCCATACGAAAGCGGTAGACGGAGAAGAGCACCAACTGGTCTTTAACACCCAGAAAATCCATCTCTTTGATAAAGAAACGGAGAAAGCCATTCCCTAAAGGGAAGATCCTAACGTCGATAATCCCTCATCGTGCTTGGTGAGGGATTATTTTCATTATGCCCGGCAAAGGAGAGTGACCATGTATTATCTAGGGATTGATTTAGGGGGCACTAATATTGCCATCGGACTGGTGGATGAACAAGGACACATTGTTCACCAGGGCAATATTCCAACGGGGCGAGAGCGAAGCGCTACGGTGATTTTAGAGGAAATGGCCTTGTTGGCGCTGGAGGTGGCCAAGGAGGCCGGAATTGGTTTAGACCAGATTCACAGCGTGGGTGTGGGTTCCCCCGGCGCGCCGGATGTTCAAAACGGAGTGATTATTTACAATAACAACTTGGGGTTCCGTAACGTGCCGGTCCGGGCTGAACTGCAAAAACATCTGCCTTTACCGATCTATGTGGACAACGATGCCAACTGTGCCGCGTTGGCGGAAGGGTTACTTGGCGCCGCTGGCGGGGTGCGTTATTCCGTCACCGTAACGCTGGGGACCGGGATCGGCGGTGGTGTCATTATTGATTATAACATCTACAGCGGGTTTAATAATGCCGGAGCCGAGTTGGGACATATGGTGATTGCCGCTGGGGGGAAATTATGCACCTGTGGCCGTAAAGGGTGCTGGGAGGCTTATGCTTCCGCCCGGGGTTTGATCGAGGCGGCGCAGGCGGCGGCGGAAAAAGCACCTGCTTCTTTGCTCTTTAAATTGGTGGATGGAGATTTAAGTAAGATTACCGCACGCACGCCTTTTGACGCAGCCCAAGCAGGCGACCAAGTGGCTGCCGCTGTGGTTGACGAATACCTGGAGTATTTAGCAGTCGGGATCGGTAACATCATTAATATCTTTCAACCTGAAGTAATTGTGCTTGGGGGAGGGGTCTCTAAGCAAGGGATGGCACTCCTTACGCCCCTTGAGGAGAAGGTGATGGGGGAGCATTATGGTCTGGAAGGAGTTCCACCTGCCAAGTTAAAACTGGCGGTGCTCGGTAATGAGGCAGGGATTGTCGGTGCGGCGCTGCTTGGCTTCGCTCCGGAGCAGCGCGCCCTAGTTAGTCTATTCGGTCCGGAGCGGGAGTAAATCTCCCTGCTCCGGCCAGGTCCTTTCGATGGAGCGGTAAAACTCTCGACAACTGTAGATTAGTCCCGTGCTAATCACTTCCGCCATCCGCATGACCAGGCTTAAGCGGGTGTTTTGCAGGACAAGGTATTCCATGAAACCGCCGACATTGACAATGCCGATGATATGCATCTGCCCTACTTCAGGCAGATGCTTATTTACGCCTGTTCCCGGGCGTAGAGCGCCGGGTTTGATGCTGATATAACCAATGCTTTCTGTCCGTCCCAAGCAGGCGTCTACAGCGATAATAAAAGGATTGGCGAACCGATCCTTAATTTCAGTAATGGTTTTTTCCAGGTTGACCGCATGGACGGGCTGGTCTAACGTACCATAGACTGCGACTTGGGAGGGTAGCTGATCCTGGACTCTACTGCCAACCAAAGGACCTAAACTATCCCCGGTTGAACGGTCGGTGCCAATACATAAAAGGACAAGGGAAGCGTCGTCTGTGCATAAGTGGTTGAACGAACGATAAAGGCGCTTGCTGCATAGCTTGGTGGCCTCTGCACTTTTGGTGTCAACGCGATATGGAAGTAAAGGTTGCAAAGAAGAGGCCTTGCGTGACAGGGAGAACCACAAATTTACCCCTCCACCTTTCCGCTTAAAATTAACACATAGTATCTTATGTAGTTTTGGGGGAGGGTATACATGGTTTTTCCAAGTGCTGACTAATATGGGGCCAAGCAGAAACGTAACAAACCAATACGTGTCCCGCTGGGCCATTTTTTGGTCATCGGGGGATACTAAGGACTAAAGCTTTTTAAAGGAGAGAAGAAAGTGGGTTGTGGACAGGAGTTAGAGCGTTTAGAAGAAATCATGCGTACCCTCCGGAGTGAACACGGCTGTCCCTGGGACCGAGAACAAAGCCACTGGACCTTACGGCCGTATTTGCTGGAGGAGGCTTATGAAGTTTTGGAAGCAATTGAGGAGGGCTCCCCGGCCCATCTCCGTGAAGAGCTGGGTGACCTTCTCCTGCAGACGGTCTTCCATGCCCAGCTGGCGGCGGAGGCGGAGCAGTTTAACTTGACCGAAGTTTTGCAAGAAATCAATACCAAACTGATTCGACGTCATCCCCATGTCTTTGCTGAGGGGGAAGCAACCAATGCCGAAGGCGTGGTTGCCACCTGGGAACAGATCAAAGCGAAGGAAAAGGGGAGTGCGCGGTCATCGGCACTCTCTGGGGTGCCGACGACCCTTCCGGCTTTAATGCATGCGGAAAAGACACAAGCAAAAGCGGCCCGTGTTGGTTTTGACTGGCCGGGGATTGAAGGTCCGTTGGCTAAGGTCCAAGAGGAAGCTGCTGAACTGGTCGAAGCTTGGGAAGCTGGGGCTCAGGATGAAGAAGGTCGGCGGAAGCTGGAAGAGGAATACGGCGATCTCCTCTTCTCCCTAGTTAATCTGGCGCGTTTTCTTAAAATTCGGCCAGAATTAGCCCTCCGGCGCAGCACGGAAAAGTTTACCCGTCGTTTTCGGCGTCTGGAAGAACGAGTGGCGCTTGAAGGACAGGAGCTATCCAGTCTGACGCTGGAAGAGATGGATGCGATCTGGGAGGAAGAGAAGAAACGCCTTTAAAAACCCGCTGGTATTGTATAATCCCTTCCTTTTCGGCAAAATCTAGAAGCAGAGCATTTAAGAAGCAGAGAATGAGGAGGGGTCATGATGCGACAGCGCCGGTTGATGCCGAGTTTGGTTTTGGTACTCTTTTGTCTTTTGCTTTTCATCCCCTTGCTGATGGGCTGTCCCGGGGCGGAAGGAAATGTGGCGAAAAAGCTGAATACCGAGCCAGAAATCTCCGTCTACTTCCATGAGACGAAAAAGACGGAAAGGATGTCGATTGAAGAATATCTCCTGGGGGTAGTAGCGGGCGAGATGCGTCCGGACTGGCCGGTTGAGGCCTACGCCGCCCAAGCGATTGTGGCCCGGACCTTTACGATGGACTTTATTGCGACCGGGGGAACGAAAGAGGAACACAACACCGACATCTCAACTGACGAAACAGAAGCCCAGGCCTACAACGCAGACGCGATTACGCCGGAGATCCGGCGCGCGGTACGGGAAACCAAGGGAGAAGTAATGACTTATCGGGGGCGGTATGTAAAAGGATGGTTCTCGGCCAGTTGCGGCGGGCAAACCGCGTTGGCGAAAGATGGTTTAGCTTATAAAGAGAGAGAGCCGGCCTATATGCGTTCCGTCTCCTGTCCGGAGGCAGAAGTGATTCCCGAAAGTGAGCTGTTCTGGACGGAAAGATTTTCCCATCAGGAGATTGGGCAGGCCCTGTCGAAACTGGGAAAAGCGATCGGCGCCGTCTCACGGATTGCTGTTGCGGAGCGTAGTAAAGAGTCCCACCGGGCGACTAGGCTAAAATTTACCGGTGCCGACGGTGAAGCCACCGTACCGGGGGCGGATTTTCGGATTGCCATTGACCCCCAAAAAATGCGTTCCATCTGGCTGACTGAGATCAATCATGAGGCCGACGGGATTACCTTAGAAGGACGCGGTTTCGGCCATGGGGTCGGCTTATGCCAGTGGGGGGCCCATGCCCTGGCGAAAGCGGGAAAAAAGCCAAAGGAAATTATTAAACACTACTATCCGCAAGTAAAGGTTATGAAGCTGTGGTAACAGCGGATGCCACGTTTTTTTGTTCCAATTGCCTATCCTTGCTCATATGATATAAGAAAACAAACGATTTGAGGTGGTAGGGATGGAGCAGCGGGTAACCAATAATAATCATCAGCTATCCTTAGTAAACCGGGAAAAGTTGACCCTTGACGGGGTCGTAAACGTGGGCAGTTACGACCAGACTGAACTTCTCCTGGAAACGGTAGGCGGGGTCCTTTCGATTAAGGGTGATAATCTCCACTTGACCCAGTTGAATCTGGACCAGGGAAAGATTGGGTTGACAGGAGTAATCAATGCCTTAACTTACAGTAACGAGTCACTAACCCAAAGGAGTAAAGGATTTCTCGGTAAGATTTTCAAGTGAGTACTTTGCCAAAAGAGGAAACTACCTCTTTTTTTTTACTTTAAATTACCGGCAGGAATTGCTACTGGTTTATGGAAATTCATATAAGTTCAACCAAAGTAAGCAGGAAATTACGGAAACCTTCGAACAAAGCTTTTTGCGTTGTATCCATTAAAGAAGATTCCGTACA
>DOID01000127.1:28841-28993 GCA_003511465.1 Bacillota bacterium
CTTCGTTATTATGCGCTGGTCTTCAGTCTATGCGTACTGGGGATTACCTTGGCTTTCCCGGTTCATTCTGCCGTTGAGATGAGCAATACTGGGGCCGAGTATCGTTTTGGGCAGGTGAAATCCTCGCCTCGCGTCTTACAGTGGAAAAAGCT
>DOID01000106.1:0-15734 GCA_003511465.1 Bacillota bacterium
TATGACCAACTGTGTTCATCCATTAGTCCTCAGCAAGGCGTTATCTTACTCGTTTAATGGGACAAAACTGGTGAAAACGCGTTTTTGTGGAATTCAAGCTAACGCTTCGCCGTTAGCGCCAGGAGAATTAGATCATAGTAGTGATTTGAAATCATCGGATAGTAGTAGTCTTGCTGGTGAAATGATGGAGTTATATAAGTATATTACCCCTAAAATACTGGGGGGTTGTTGCGGCACAGACAATACTCATCTCGAGGAAATTGCCAAAAGAATAAAAAGGAGGAGATAAGTTTTTACTGATAACCTTCTTTTAATGCTTTATTTACCGCACTTTTAATGGCCTCACTGGAAACGGTGGCACCATTTATGGCGTCCACCTCATAGCTGTTTTTGGCGATAATATCTTCAATTATGGGTTCGGCTTTACGACCTAAACCGTTTCGGTGTTCGATAATTTCGATATTATTAATCATGTTGTCTTGCACGGTTACTTCAACTTGGACAAAAACCGGTCCCAACTCACTTTCTCCAGAGTAGGTACCGTTTGCTACCAAATCCATATTAATGTCATCATATACTACCGAGGCAATTTCTTTTTGTGCACCGTTGCTCATCCAGATGAAAGAGACCGCGAGAACGATGGCTAAAATACCGAGTTTATTCATCTAATGATCCCACCTTTTTTAAATGAATTTGTTTGATCGCAGAAATAATACGGCGATTATTGATAATCCAGAATCCCTTTCATAATAAGATCAAATTGAACCCTAAACATCGCCTCCACTTCTTCTAAGGTTAAACCATTACTCCTAGAAATCATCAGGTTAAAGCCGATAAAAGAGCTCCAAATGGAGAAGGCGGCTTTATCCGGATCTACTTCGCGGAGTAAGCCATCTTGCATCCCCTTTTTCAGAGCTTTACTCAGTTGATCGATCCATTTAGTCCGTTCCAATTTAGGCCTACTATATTTCTGTGAAACAACCAGATTGTATTTTTCCGGTTCCTTAAAGGCTAGTTTAATGATGTGGTGGAATACGGTTTCTAAATTAGCGATGACATCTTTTGTGTCATCGAGTAATTCGCTGATCTGGGAATAAAGCAACAGGGTCTCCGTCGTTACGATCGCATCGATGATTTCTTGTTTATTTTTGAAATGGTGATAGATGATGCCTGTTGAATACTGCATTTTCTTGGTAATTTTCCTGATTGAAAGTTCTTCGAAACCCTCTTGGAGACCGATCTCCAAAGCGTTGTCCAAAATCTCTTGCCTCAGCTTTTCGCTGCGTTTTTGTTGCGCATTTTTAACCACTAGTACCCCTCCCTAACGCCACATAACAGTGTTCAGTATAATAACAGTGTTTAGAAACATCATACTGTACCATGACTTGGCTGTCAAGATTAAAACGCATAAATGGAGCTGAAGTAGAGGCAGTTGCTAGATAAAAAAATACTCCTGTCTAAACAAGAGTATTGGGATTTGGCTTGTATATTAAGTGGCGGCCCCGAGACGAGTCGAACGTCCGACACGCGGTTTAGGAAACCGCTGCTCTATCCACTGAGCTACGGGGCCTTTCTCCTTAGCCTTATTATTATAACAAAATTGCCAAACTGATGCAAGGAAAGAACGGGTTAAAGAAACTTTAGAACAATTGTTCCATTTAAGTTGGACGAATAGAAACAATTCGTCTGTTGTAACATAGAATAAAGAAAAGAGGAAAGGTGGCGAATTAGGGTGGCGATAAAATACTCAATATCCGTGGTAAAAAGAGATCCGCTGGTCAAAATCAAAGTAACAGGCGTTTACAATGAAAAAGATCAGTACTATTATCGAAATCCGGTTACGGGTTGTTGGCAAAAGATCCTAGAGGAATGGAATAGGGAAGGAGTTACAGGAAACGGCAGATCATTGATGGAGTTATTTATGATGCTCACCTGCCGCCTTAAAAACTTAGCGGATAATTATTATGAAGAGAGTAAGGAGTTATTTGGCCGTTCCGTCCTTCCACGGTAGCTTATTCTTGTAGACCCATGGACAAGATAGGTGCTTATAAGCTAGCCTTTGGTGGATGCCCCGTAGCGAATAGGAGAATTGATATAGGTCAGTTCGTATGCAGCATCTGAATTTTCGATGCGGTATTGTAGCTGCCTCGCAAGGCGTTTGCCGAGCTGAGAGGTTTGCACAACGACAGTCGTTAAAAAATCTGTGGAGTTCTCATATTCAGGGAATCCATCATAACCACTGATGACGATATCCTCCGGAACCCGGATGCCCTTTTCTTTCAGGTATTGGCATAGGAAGAAGGCCACATCGTCGCTGGCACAAACAAACCCCTGTGGCATTTTTTGGCACTTTTCCATAAAATCGGCGATGCGTCCATAATAATCATGCACACCGAGACTGCTAGTTAGACAATACTCTTGTTTGATCGGTAGCTTGCGTTCAGAAAAGGCCGCCAGAAAACCGGCGTAGCGGTCATGGTTGGTACGAGCATAACCAATGTCTCCGATAAAACCTAGTTGGGTACGGCCACTATCCAGGATTGAGCCGGTAAGTCTCTTGACGCTCTCGTATCCTTCAAGCAGGAAAACATCCCCGTGTAGCTCGAAAGGAGAGATCGCCGTTACGGTGTCAAGGTAAACTTTGGGTATATCCAATGTATCAATCAGGTGCAGCATTTCTTTGTCGTAAACATTAAGGATAATCGCGCCGCTTACCGTCCCGTCGGTTAAAAGGGCCGGGAAACGGTATTCGTCTTTGTATGAGAAAGGAACGTAAGTATACAGGAGGTTGATCTGCTGTTTGGCTAGTTCCTTTGCCGCCCGGTGAATGATGCTAGTCCAAAAGACACTGGATTCAGGGCGGGATACAATAACGCTAACCGTTCTTCCGCTTGATCCTTGCACAGCGGGAAGTTCTTGTCCAGATGAGATGTATCCCATTTCCTGGGCTGCTTTCCGCACTTGTAAGCGAACGCGCTCTGAAACACCCTGGTGGTTTTTTAATGCCTTCCAGACGGTTACCCTAGAAACACCCACTGCGTCCGCAATGTCTTGCATCGTGGTTTTCTTCCCCATATCAATCACTCCGAGCTGTTTGTGGTAAACACAAATTTAAACTTCTTTATAATAATAATATATCCTATCCTTTTGTACAAACTTGAATTTCTGCAGACAACAAAGGTGGACTGGTTTCGGCCTTTTTTTATTAACAAGTCTCTTCAATCTTAACACGGATGAAATGAAAATAAAAGGACGCTGTTGTTAACAAATGTTAACCTTGTATTTTGGGAACACTAAATGTAATAAGTGAACAAAAGACTGATAAATGAGGGCGCTATCTGCATAGGGTAAATAAAGGATTATTATTTATTGACATATTTTTTTACATAGACTATACTGTTTGTATACAAAAGTATACAATTGTTTACAAAGAGTAATAGGAGGAAGAGGCATGAAGAAGAACTCTTTGGTTAATCATGTTAACATGCCTTCCGGGCACAAAGGTAAAAAAAAGTGGTCCCGTGATGATACGGAGTTGACCCTGGTCGGGTTGCCGTGCTTTATATGGTATATCATCTTTAGTTACTTGCCCATGTTTGGTTTGCTTATTGCGTTTAAGTCCTACAAGATCTCCCCCGGACACGGTTTTTTGTATAGTCTCTTTAAAAGTGATTGGGTTGGATTCAGGAATTTCAGCTTTTTCGTAAAATCCAATGCCTTTAGTATGCTTTTACGCAATACAGTCCTGTATAATCTGGTTTTTATTATCCTTGGGATGCTCATTCCGGTTACCCTCGCCATCATGATTAGTCAGATTTACAATCGCTTCTCCAAAAAGGCTTACCAGACGATGATGGTTTTACCCCATTTCCTCTCGTGGGTCGTTGCCAGCTATTTTGTATACGCCTTTCTTCGTCCGGACAAAGGGTTGGCCAACATTGTCCTTCAGGCCCTAGGACGGGAGTCGATCCAATGGTACTCCTCCCCGCAGTATTGGCCCTTTATTCTCGTCATCACACAGGTATGGAAAACGGTGGGTTACAGCATGGTCGTCTATCTTGCTGGTATCACCAGTATTGACCGTTCATTATACGAAGCCGCGGTGATTGATGGAGCCAGTAAACGGCAGCAGGCCCGCTACATTACGCTACCAAGTATCAAGCCCCTTGTAATCATGATGTTTATTCTGAATGTGGGTAAAATCTTCTATTCCGACTTCGGCTTGTTCTATCAGGTAACGCAGCGGATACCCAATTCATTGTACAATACGGTATCCACCTTCGATACATATATTTTTGCCGCGCTCCAATCGAACACACCGATCGGGCAAACGGCAGCGGCAGCACTATTCCAGGCGGTGGCTTGCTGCATAACAATTCTGTTAGTGAATTACATCGTCTCAAAGCTGGATAAGGATAGTGCAATCATTTAAGGGGGAAAAAGTGTGAACGAAATGATGATGCCTAAACCGAAAAAAAAGAAAGTAGTGCACTTTAATCAGGTTAAACCGGTGACCAATCATATTTTTAATTTGCTTTTTTTGATTATTTCTTTGCTTTGTCTTCTTCCTATTGTCTTTGTCTTCATGATTTCAATTTCGTCGGAAGCGTCACTGGCTGTCAATGGATACCGTTTAATTCCGGAAACCTTTTCGCTTTTAGCCTATAAATTTCTATGGAATGAGCGCAGTATGCTCTTCAATGCGCTAAAGGTATCCGTGTTTGTAACATTTGTCGGAACGATGCTTGGGGTATTTCTCACCACGACCATGGGTTACGTGCTGAGTAGACCGGGGTATCGTCTTAAGACATTTTTTAGCTATGTGGTGTTTATACCGATGATTTTCAACGGTGGGATGGCAGCAAATTATGTAATCGTGGCCAATGTGTTGGGTTTTCGTAACAATATTCTTGCCTTGATCCTCCCCCTGGCCGTGAATTCATTCAATGTAATCATTTGTAAAACCTTCTTCAAGACGACGATCCCGGATGCGTTAATCGAATCCGCTAAGATCGACGGCGCGTCGCAACTACGGATCTTCGCCCAGATTGTCTTGCCCATTTCTAAACCGGTGGTGGCAACGATCGGGTTGTTTTTGGCCTTTAATTACTGGAACGATTGGTTCCAGTCCTCTCTGTACATTAGTGACCGTAACCTTATTTCGCTGCAAGCGCTGTTAAACAATATTCTGATGAACATTCAGTACCTGGCCAACAATCCCTCGGCGGGACTGTCGTTGGTTCAGTATAAAAACCAAATGCCGTCGGAAAGTGTGCGGATGGCGATCGCGATTGTCATCGCGGTTCCAATCGCCTGTGTCTACCCTTTCCTACAAAAGCACTTCATATCAGGATTGACGGTAGGGGCTATTAAGGGTTAATGCGGTGGAAAGCAAAAGCGTAAGCTTTGCCAATGGTATTTATAAAAATGAAAAGGAGGAAAGGTAAAATGAAAAAGGTGCTTGTATTCGTGTTGGTTGTAGTGGTCAGTCTGACGCTGACGGGCTGCTGGGGAAGGAGCGGGGATGACGTCGTCACGCTAAAATGGGTCCAGGTAGGCAATGGTATGCCTGCGAACTATGACGCCTGGAAGGCGAATCTGGACAAATATTTGGAAGAGAAGATCGGGGTTCATTTAGATGTTGAGGTTGTATCTTGGGGCGACTGGTCAAACCGTCGCAGTATCATTGTGAACACCAATGAGGATTACGACATTCTCTTCACAGATATGTCTACCTTCTCCGGGGATGTTGCCTTAGGGGCGTTTGCAGACATTAGCAATTTAATCAAAACTGCCGCGCCCGATTTGTATAGTTATGTTCCGGCCGCTTATTGGAGCGCCGCACAGATTGATGGGAAGATTTATGCGGTTCCCACCTATAAAGATAGCTCTGCTACCCAGTATTTTGTCTTCGATAAAATGCTTGCGGACAAGTATAACATCGATTATACCAATATACATAATCTAACCGAACTGACCCAACCTTTTACAAAAGTAAAGGAAGGCGAGGGGATCACGCCGTTCATTCTCGCCGGGACCAATGGCCTAAGTGCTGTTTACAGCTGGTATGATCGGATGGGTGTTGGTTTGCCTGCCTTTGGTGTGCGTTATGACGATCAGGAGCGACAGGTTGTCGCCGTGTTTGAGCAAGAAGATGTGATGGGATACCTAAAAACGTTGCATTCTTGGTACAAGAGTGGCATCATTAATGCCGACGCCGCCACCCTTGCGGAAGAGCCAAAGTACCGTTTTTGCCAAGTCGCGCAGGGCTGGAGCGGCGCTGCTGTCACCACTTGGGGACCTAATATGGGCGTCGAGGCTATTGCTGTGCAATGGGGTGACACGGTAATTTCCAACGAAACGGTTCAGGGTTCAATGAGCTGTATCTCTTCAAGCAGCAAAAACCCGGAAAAGGCGCTGAAACTGCTTGAGTTGGTTAATACCGATTCCTATGTACGTGACGCTCTGTATTATGGACTTGAGGGCGAAAACTTTAAGTACACGGCGGACGGTAAGGTACACCGGATTAATACAGACTGGTCTATGGCTGGTTATACCCAGGGGACTTTCTTTAATGTTTCCCAGACCGATAATGTGGCGTTCAATCAATGGGACGAGGTAAAGAGACTGAACGAAAACGCGAAACCTTCGGTTCTCCTTGGTTTCAACTTCGACTACAGTAACTTTACGGATCAGGTAGCAAACTGTGTCGAAATTTACAATCGCTACAAGAGTGAGCTCCTCACCGGCGCGGTGGAACCCACCCGCTGCGTAGGAGAGATGATGGCGCAGATGCGGGCGGCTGGCTTTGACGAGCTTGTTGCTGCTGCGCAAGCCCAAATTAACGAACATTTCTAAAGATCCTAATCTCTTTTGATACAGGGGAGGGGGTACGCGCTGTCCCCCTCCTTTGCAAAAAGCAAGGAAAAAGGAGCACATTCATGAGCAACATTATTGGGCGGACTTTGCCCAACCTTCCTTGGCAGAGTAAGCCGCCCGGTGAGGACCTGCCTGTTTGGCGATATTCCGAAAACCCGATCATCGGTCGACGAGCTACTAAGTACTCGAACAGTGTGTTTAACAGTGCGGTTGTTCCGTTTAAGGATAACTTTGCCGGCGTGTTTCGCTGCGACAGCCGCTCGGTAAGCATGGATCTATTCGTTGGTTTCAGTAAAGACGGTATTCAGTGGCGCATCAGTGACACGCCAATTCAGTTTGATTGTGGGGATGAGGAGATTGGGCGGCGCGAATACCGTTATGACGCCCGGGTGTGCTATCTGGAAGATCGGTACTACATTACTTGGTGTAACGGATATCACGGTCCGACGATCGGGATCGCTTATACCTTTGACTTTCAAAGTTTTACCCAGCTCGAAAATGCTTTTCTGCCCTACAATCGTAATGGGGTGCTGTTCCCCCGTAAAATTGGAGGACGGTATATGATGCTGAGTAGGCCTAGCGATACGGGGCATACACCCTTCGGGGATATATTTATTAGTCAAAGTCCCGACCTGATTTATTGGGGAAAGCACCGTTATGTAATGGGCGCGGTGAAGGGAGATCTCTCGGCCTGGCAGTCCACGAAGATCGGACCGGGGCCGACGCCGATTGAAACAGACGAGGGTTGGCTGTTGATCTATCACGGCGTGATCACTACCTGTAATGGTTATGTTTACCGAATGGGTGTGGCGTTGCTAGATTTGGAGCAACCGTGGAAAGTACGCGCCCGTTCGCGCGATTACATTCTGGCCCCGCATGAATTGTATGAATGTGTGGGCGATGTACCCAATGTGGTGTTCCCTTGTGCGGCGCTGGCGGATGCCGCGACGGGACGGATTGCCATCTATTACGGTTGTGCGGATACGGTTACAGGCCTGGCCTTAACCACCGTCGATGAGCTGATGCAGGTCATGGGCGAGCGGCCACTTAAATAACCGCTAAGAAAGGGACACAAGCCAAAGCTTGTGTCCTTGGGCTATAGGGTACCTAGACCAGTACCCGGCTTTCGACTAGCATCATTAATTAAGAAGAAATATGGGGGAGAATCGATGCGACTTATAGATAAGCGGATTGCGGTGATCTGCAACGAGCTCAGGCGTTTAAGTGTTAAACAGACCATGCCAGTGACCACGCTGGTGTTTAAAAAGGGGAATTTTATCACGCCCGCCGAGGCCGACGCCGCGTCGGGAGAGTGGCTTCCCTTTGATAGTACGACTATGCACTGGTACGGGCCAGATCAGCATTATTGGTTCCGCATGTGGTTTACGGTTCCGCAAAACTTGGCTGGTAAATCCTTATGGCTGCATGTGCGTACCCAGATCGACGAGTGGGATGACGGTAAGAATCCACAATTTCTACTTTTTCTGAATGACGCTGCCGTGCAAGGTATTGATATGAACCACCGTGATGTTCTGCTGTTCGAAAAGGCGTCGGAAGGGGAGCGGCTTTGCTTGGATTTACAGGCTTACACTGGGACGCTTCATTCGGAATTTCGTCTGATTATCGAAATGCGTGAGGTTGATCCATTGATCGAGAACCTCTACTATGACTTATGGGTTCCGTTGAGCGCCTTTGCGCGGATGGAGGAAGAGGATAAAACGCGGTTAGAGCTTGAAACAGTGCTTAACAATGCGGTGAATCTACTAGACTTACGGGACGCCCATTCTGACCCGTTCGTAAAAAGCGTTGAAGCCGCTGACGCCTATTTGCAGCAGGCTTTGTATACGGAGATGGCAGGCGACGATGGGGTCATTGCCAGTTGTATCGGTCATACCCATATCGACGTGGCATGGTGGTGGACGGTGGAACAGACCCGGGAAAAGGTAGCCCGCAGCTTCGCGACGGTGCTCAAGCTAATGGAGGAATACCCGGATTACTGCTTCATGTCCAGTCAGCCCCAACTGTACCAGTTTCTGAAGGAGCGCTATCCTGAGCTCTATACCCGGTTAAAAGCGCGCGTGGCAGAAGGGCGCTGGGAACCGGAAGGGGGGATGTGGGTAGAAGCCGACTGTAATGTCACCTCCGGCGAAAGTCTCGTGCGTCAGTTTGTTTACGGTAAGCGTTTCTTCCAGGAGGAATTTGGCGTGGACTGTAAAATCTTGTGGCTGCCGGATGTCTTCGGCTATTCTGGCGCGCTGCCGCAGATTATGCGTAAAGCCGGTATTGAATACTTCATGACGACGAAGCTCTCATGGAACCAATTTAACAAAATTCCTTATGACACTTTCAGGTGGCGAGGCATTGATGGCTCGGAGGTGTTTGTCCATTTCATCACCACGCTCGGTATCGGGCAGGAGGCTAAGAACTTCTTCACTACCTATAACGGTATGCTGCATCCCGATGCCATTATGGGCGGATGGGAGCGGTATCAAAATAAAGAAATGAATAACGATCTCCTGATCGCTTTTGGGTACGGTGATGGTGGTGGTGGTCCCACCCGCGAGATGCTTGAGACGGCTTCGCGCCTGAAAAAGGGAGTTAAAGGAATTCCGAAGGTACGACAGGTGTTCGCCCGGACCTATTTTGATGAGTTATACGCCCGTGTGAAGGAGCACAAGAGACTTCCGACTTGGGAAGGAGAACTTTACTTCGAGTATCATCGAGGCACTTATACCTCCATGGCGCGGAACAAGCGTGCGAACCGCCGCAGCGAATTTGGACTCATGGATGCAGAATTCCTCGGTGTCTTGGCGGCGAAAGCGCTTCCATATCCCCAGCGTGAACTGGAGGAAATGTGGCGTACGGTGCTGCTTAATCAGTTTCATGACATCCTGCCCGGGACTTCGATTCACGAGGTCTACGAGGTTACCAAAGGCGAATATGCGCAGATCGAACGCATGCTGGATATGCTGACCTGTGAACGTCTGGCGGCGGTGACGCCTCCCGGGGACGGCGTTACGGTGTTTAATACCACTGGCTTTCAGCGTGGAGACATCGTTGCCCTTGGAGATTGCGACGCGGGCGCGCTCATTGATGCAGAGGGCGCTGTTCACCCTGTACAACAGACGGAGGAAGGGGCCGTGGCGTATCTTCCGGGGCTACCAGCCAAAGGCTGGAAGACGTTTGCTAAAGGAGCGGCGTCACCCCCATGTGATGTATTCTCGCTTGAAGGGAACATCCTGGAAACGCCCTTTTATCGCGTAGCCTTTGATGAACAGGGACTCTTGTCCAGCCTCTTCGATAAGGAGAACCGCCGGGAAGTGCTGCAACGGCAGAAACCGGCAAATCTTTTCCGGATGTATGAGGATAAGCCGATTTATTACGATAACTGGGATATCGATGTTTACTACACCGAGAAGTACTGGGATGTCACCGATCTCCAACGCTACGAATGGATTGAGCAGGGACCGGTCCGGGCGACGCTGGCGCTTGAACGAAGGGCCAGTAAATCCCTCATCCGACAGAAGATCCATTTTTACGCCAAGAGCCGCCGGATTGATTTTGTCACAGAGGTGGATTGGAAGGAGCGACAGCATTTACTCAAGGTGCATTTTCCCGTGCAGGTCCATAGTGACGAGGCAACCTTTGATATCCAGTTTGGTAATCTGACGCGTAAAACGCACCATAACACCAGCTGGGATCTGGCCCGTTTTGAGAGTTGCGGGCAAAAGTGGGTTGATGTTTCGGAAGGGCATTATGGGGTCAGCCTCCTGAATGATTGTAAATATGGATATTCGATTCGCGATGGGGATTTGGCGCTCACCCTGATTAAATCCGGGATCGAACCGAACCCTGTGACTGATCAGGAAAAACATGTGTTCGCCTACGCGCTATATCCGCATGCTGGGACCTGGCGTGGTGCGGGGACGGTAAGCGAGGCCTATAACCTTAATCAACCTGCTTACGTAGTGGAAGGGGGTAGGCTGGGTAACGTCTTTTCGCTCGCAGCCATTGACGTGGGAAACGTGGTGCTCGAAACGATCAAGCAAGCTGAGGACGGGGACGGGGTTATTGTGCGTCTGTATGAATGTGAGAACGCGCTTACGGAAGCGGAGCTTACGTGGAACGGAGTCTTTACGCGCGCAGACGAATGCGATTTGCTGGAACGGGAGGAGCGGACGCTAGCTATCACGGAAAATCGTATCAGTCTCACCATGCAGCCATACGAGATCAAAACGATCCGGATCCGCTGAGGGAGAGGGGGATGGCTGTAATCGATTATATGGATCCTGCCCTGGCCCCCGGAGAACGGGCCAAGTTGTTGCTGCCCAAGCTTACCATGGGAGAAAAGGTGGGTCAGCTCAACCAACGGTTGTATGGCTTTCACAGCTACATGCGGACAGGAGATGCGCTCTTGCCCAGCCCGGATTTTGTGGAAGAGGTCAAACGTTGCGGCGGACTGGGCGTGCTATATGGCTTGTTTCGAGCCGATCCATGGTCGCAGCGGGATTTTACCAATGGGTTGGTAGGAACGCTGGCACGCCAAGCATATAACATGCTCCAGGGGATTGTGCTGGACCACTCCCGTTTTGGCATTCCCATGTTGCTCAGTAGTGAATGTCCCCATGGCCATCTAGCGCTGGGCGGTTATCTTCTCCCCGTGAATCTGGCGGTCGGTGCGACTTTTCATCCTAAATTACTGGGGAAAGCAGCCGCGATCTGTGGTCTTCAGCTCAGAGAGGCGGGGGTGAATCTGGCGCTGGTCTCCATGCTGGATATTTTACGCGACCCGCGGTGGGGGCGGAGCGAGGAGTGCTTCGGGGAGGATCCGTATCATGCTTCCGCCTTTGCCAAGGAGTTGGTGATGGCCATTCAGAGTCAGGGCGTGGGGGTAGTGGCAAAACATTTTTGCGCACAAGGGGAGACTACGGGCGGTTTAAACGCGAGCGCCGCACGCATCGGTGAACGTGAGCTGCGGGAAATCCACCTTCCAGTGGTCGAAGCTTGCTGCCAAGTAGGCGTTACGGGAGTAATGGCGGCCTATAACGAAGTGGACGGAATTTTTTGCCATGCCAACCGTGCGTTGCTCACGGATCTTTTACGTGGCGAATATGGCTTCCGCGGCGTGGTGATGGCAGATGGTTGCGCCATTGACGAACTCATGGTGATGACGGGCGATCTAGAGCAGGCGGCAGCGGTAGCGCTCCATGCTGGGTTGGACATTAGTCTGTGGGATGAAGCCTTCAGCAGGTTGGAGCATGCGGTTGAGCGTGGACTTGTGCGCGAGGAAGCAATCGACCAAGCTGTATTACGCGTGCTTACGCTGAAATTTGCGCAGGGACTGTTTGAGCGTCCCTTCCTGCCGGAAGACCGCGCACAAAGCGATTACTCTTATACCCGTTTTCCCCAAAGTCTGCAGTTGGCGCGTGAAAGCGCGGTGCTGCTTAAAAACGAAAAGCGGATACTTCCATTAGCGCCGCGAAAAGGCGATCCTATCCACATAGCAGTGATCGGACCAGCCGCAGATGATCTTTATCGTCAGCTCGGGGACTATCCCCCGCCGCTGGCACCGAACGAGGGAGTCACGATCTGGAAGAGTATGCAGAGGCTCGCGCCGCCCTGGGTGGAAGTGGAGTACGCACAGGGGTGCGCCCAGGGTCAAGAGGATGCTAACGAATTACTGGAGGCGGCAGTGGGCTTAGCGCAGCAAAGTGATGTGGTTGTGTTAGTGCTAGGGGGCTCCTCCAGCCGTTTTGAAGAAGGCGCGCGCTTTGCGGCTAATGGCGCTGCTGCCATTGAGACCGGTGGTTCCGTTTTGATGGATTGCGGGGAAGGGGTTGATTTGGCCGGCCTTACACTACCGAACGGACAAACCGCTGTATTCGAGGCGGTGCTGCGGACGGGTAAGCCGTTAACGACGGTGGTGATTGCGGGGAGGCCCTATGCCATTCCGCGAATTGCTGAGCAAAGCGATGGTTTGCTCTATTGCTTTTATCCTGGTCCCATGGGTGGACAGGCGGTTGCGGAGATCCTTTATGGGATCGTTTCCCCTTCGGGACGACTTCCGGTCTCGCTTCCCCGTAGCCCCGCACAACTCCCCGTGTACTACAATACCAAGAATTCTTATCGATCGAGACATTACAGTGACCTGCCGGACAGTCCCCTTTTCTGCTTTGGCGCGGGCTTCGGTTATGGAGAATTGCATTACCAAGACTTCGTCCTTTCCGCGCGGACGATTTCCCTTGAGGATTTGGCCCATACACCGCTGACGATCCGGTTCCGGGTTCATAACGTAGGTGCCCGGGATGATATCGCCGTTCCCCAGCTTTATGTGAGGCTCCTGCGCGGTAGTACAGTGCGTCGTACGCGAGAGCTGAAAGCCTTCGTGCGGCTCTTGGTGCCTAGCGGTGAATGCGTTAACGGCCAGCTCAGCCTAGGAGTGGAGTCCTTTGGAGGGTGGAACCCCCGGATGGAATTTGTCGCGGAGCCCGGCGAGGCAATGCTCTATCTGATGGATTCGGATCGGCTACTTTGGAGCGGGGCCCTTGTGTTAACCGGTAGGGAAATGCCGCTACGCCTGGAAAAGCCCTAACTAAAATTCTCAAACAGGAGGGAATGTCATGATCCTTCTTCCGCATCCCCGCCAACTCAGCCAAGGAGAAAGCTACTTTATGCTGAACGGGCATACCGCCATCGTCCTGTGGGGGGCGGCCTCCCGGCAAGAACTTGTTACCGCAAAACAATTACAGGACGATATTAAGCTCTATGCTGGCCTCGGACTTTCGATCCGCCGTGGAAAGCCCGCGCAGGGTGACATTGTATTGACATACGGGGATGGCATTACTGCCCAAGGATATAAACTCCGTATTTCCCCTGATGGGGTGGAGATTCGTGGCGGGGACCGTCAAGGGGCCGTCTACGGCGTGCAGACCCTTCGGCAGATTATAAGCGAGAACGGTGCGGTTCTTCCAGCGGTCGAGATTGAAGACTGGCCGACGTTTCGGTATCGAGGCTTCTATCATGATGTGACCCGTGGGCGTGTGCCGACGCTGGACAGCCTGAAAAAGCTCGTGGATACGATGGGCGCTTATAAGCTGAATCAACTCCAACTTTATGTAGAGCATACCTATTTGTTTCGGAACTTTTCCGAAGTCTGGCGCGGGGATACTCCGCTTACCGCCGAGGATATCCTGGAGCTGGATGGGTATTGCGATGACCGCGGGATCGAATTGATCCCGTCGCTGGCCTGCTTTGGGCATATGTTTGAAGTCCTGCGCACCAAAAGTTTCGGCGAACTCTGTGAGCTTGAGGACGGGGAGATGATGTCGTCTACCTATTCAAACCGGATGGAGCATCACACGATCAATGTAACGGACGAACGTGCGCTGCCGTTTGTTTTCGGTATGCTCGAGGAGTACATGCCCCTTTTTCGCTCCGAACATTTTAATATCTGTGCTGACGAGACCTTTGATTTGGGTAAAGGAAAAAGCGGAAAGCGTGCTCAAGAAGTCGGCGTGGACAGGCTCTATATTGATTTTTTGAAGGAGTTGTGCGGCTTTTTACTTGAGCGTGGCAAAAAGCCGATGTTTTGGGGTGATATCATTGCGCGAAGGCCGGAAATGGTGAAGGAACTGCCTGCAGGCGTCATTTGTCTTAATTGGGGTTATGATCCTCGTCAGACGGACAAAAGCATCCGCCAACTAGCAGCTGCCGGAGCCGTGCAATACGTCTGTCCTGGTGTCTGTGGTTGGAATCGCTGGCTGAACCAGCTTCGTTCAAGCTACGATAATATCACACGCATGTGCCGTTACGGGCGGGAAAATGGTGCGATCGGTGTCTTGACCACAGATTGGGGCGATTATGGACACATTAATCACCCTCCTTTCTCCCTACCTGGGTTAATTTATGGAGCGGCGTTCAGTTGGAGCGAAGGTGAGATCGGCTTTGAGCAGATTAACGAGGAGATCGCACGCTTGCTTTATCATGACCGAACAGGCCGTGTAGTCGGGTTGTTAGGAAAGCTGTCCGAGGCAGTAATTTATCCATGGGAAGTAATTGTCCGCTTTCGGGAACTGGTTCTTCTAGGCGACGAGGTGGGAGCACGTGAGATCTGGCGGTCTGCACGGTCCACCGTAAGCGTATCGGTACAACATGCTGCGCTCGATAGAACGCTGCAGGAGCTTTACCAATGTATCCGGCAGATGGATACGCGGCAGCGTGGTATGTTGCAGGCCTGGAGTATTGCGGCGGAAGCGATCCGGCTTTGGAATCGGGTGGGAGCTTATGTTTCGGCTTTTGTGGCCAACCAAAGGGAGACGCGGGAGGAAGGGGCCTTGGCCACCGAATTGGAAAATTGGTACCTTTTGTACGGGCGACTGTGGCGCGGCGTGAGTCAGCAAAGCGATCTCTCCCGCATAGGCGACATAGTCAGTTGGTACGCCGATTTGTTACGTACGGCCCAATTACCTGGGCCAGGACTGACTAAGGTTAACGAGCGGCTAAAGAAGGTTATTAAAAAAACTAAGCCCTGCTAAAGCAGGGCTTAAAATATATCTGTATAGGTTAGGGGGGCAAATTGTTTAGTTTTTGTTTGAATGAATGATCTAAATGGTGCGCCCGGCAGGATTCGAACCTGCGACCTTTTGATTCGTAGTCAAACACTCTATCCAACTGAGCTACGAGCGCACTTAGAACATTAAAAATAATAACATAAAAAAAGTATAAAGTCAAGATCGTGAAAAGAGACGGCCACATAATACCAACAACTTCGCTAATGAAATTTCCGTAAGCGATAGATGGTGAAAATATTTTTCATAAAAAAGGAGGAATCTTCTTTTACAGAGAGAATAACCCTC
>DOID01000106.1:15812-16093 GCA_003511465.1 Bacillota bacterium
CGATGTTACTTTATGTTGCGTATAAAAAATATTTTACTACTGATTCATGTTTGTCCCTGATCCTTTTCAAGGACGAATTAAAAAACCTAATATTTGTAGCGGGAGGTGGTAAATAAAAGTTGTTAACCGTTGCGTCGGGGGAAAGATGCAAAACATGAGTTTAAGGAGGCTATTAAAAGATGAAAAAAGGTTGTTTACTAGTTGTGGCCCTATTATTACTGGTTTGTTCCTTTACGTTGACGGCAGCTCCGAAGAGCTATAAAATTGCCCACTTGGCTCCT
>DOID01000106.1:16238-24684 GCA_003511465.1 Bacillota bacterium
GGGATCAATGGTGTTCCCATTGAGTACATACCAGTTGATGAAACATCCAGCACCACCTCGGGGATTGAAGCTGTGCGTAAGGCGATCGCCTTGAATCCGGTTGCGGTAATTGGACCTAACCGGTCCGGGACGATTTTAGCGGCTGAGAATCTCTGGAAACGCGCGAAGATTCCGTTCATTACCGACGGAACGAATGCGGACACCACCAAAAAGAGTAATCCCTATACGTTCCGGATTCAGATCGCCTCTACCTACTGGATTCCGATTTTGGCGCGAACGGCTAAAGAATATTATAACGTGCAAAAACCGGCTGTTATTTACGGAACCAACGAGTATTCCAAGGGGTTGTGGGATGCGACTGAGCCAGCCCTTACTCAGTATGGGCTTAAGGCCGTGACAGTGCAGACGTATAATGACGGTGATCGTGACTTTACCGCCCAACTTCTTAAAATCAAAGCAGCAGGTGCTGATGCCCTATTCTGCTATGGCTACGAAGCCGAGATTGGGATGATCTTAAGACAACGCGTTGAGCTTGGCATGAAAGATCTGTTG
This sequence comes from Bacillota bacterium, assembly GCA_003511465.1. Classification (GTDB taxonomy): domain Bacteria; phylum Bacillota; class UBA4882; order UBA10575; family UBA10575; genus Capillibacterium. The sequence continues at coordinate 16,791 of DOID01000106.1, forward strand.
GTCTTTGGTGAGCGTGGTTGCAGCTCGCCGGCGATCGAACAAATTGCCGGAACAGCAAACATCGAAGGATTAGTCTGCAGTACTACTCTTTCCCAAGGGGATCCGGATCCGAAACGGCAGGAATTTATTAAGAAATATACCGGCTCTTTTAAAGAAGGACTCTCTCCAACCCATGTTAACCACTATGATTCCATCTATATTTTAGCGGATATCATCGGACGGGTCGGCACAAATCACGAGAAAGTCCGGAACGAACTGGCTAAATTGGATTACCAAGGCGCCCTTGCCCGTTACCAAGCTGATAAGGAAGGAAACCTGGTCCATACGATCTACACCCAAGTCTTCCAAGATGGGCAATGGAAATTGCTCTTACAAGAGGACTATCCAGTAACACGTTAATTTACACTGAAGGTTGGTAAGTAGCGGCTGGTGTGATTGAAAATCACGCCAGCCCTATACGCTCACCTAGAACGGTAAAGAAGGTGATACCATGACAATAATGATTTGGCTCCAACTTATTTTGAATGGATTGGCGATGGGTGTTATTTACGCGCTTCCGGCCTTGGGGATATCGTTGATTTGGAATGCGGCGGGTGTTTTTAACTTTGCCCAGGGGGATTTGCTTACTTTAGGCGGTTATATTATGCTTACGCTCTTCCATTTACTCAAGATACCCTATATCCCGGCCTTTATTATTACTTTAGTAGTTATGGGAATCCTAGGCTACGCTCTGAGCCGGGTTTATTTCTATCCGATGTTAAAAGATAGAGTGAATCCTCAGATTATCCTGATCGGTACCGTTGCCTTTTCTGTTTTCATTCGTAACTTAGTATTGGTCATTTGGGGGTCAACACCCCAGACCTATGCGAATCCCTTTGGTTCGCAAGTATTGCAAATTGGACAGTTATATCTAATGCCCCACGTAATTTGGATTGTGGGTATAGTTACCGTTCTTCTGTCGCTATTACAATATTTTTTACGAGGAACGATGGTGGGGATTGCTATGCGGGCTGTTGCTCAGCGGCCGATAGCTTCATGGTTAATGGGGATACGAAATGACCATATGATCGCGCTTACTTTTCTGTTGAGTACGGCAATCGCGGCCGTAGGAGGGATTTTGATCTCGCCGATCTTTCCGTTGACACCGTCAATGGGGGGGATGATTGCCGTGAAGGCTCAGGCAGCGGTGCTGATCGGAGGCCTGGGCAGCTTTAGCGGTGCCCTGATTGGGGGTATAGCCGTGGGTATAGCGGAAACGATCTTTGCGACGCTGGTTAATCCGGCATATAAAGATATCTTCATCTTCGGTGTGCTTGTGTTATTCCTACTCTTCCGACCGGGTGGGATTTTTAAGGCGCAAGTTTCAGAGAAGGTATAGGAGGTTAAGGAATGGCGAAGCTGATCGCGCTATTACGTAAGTATGCACTGTTAATAATTGGGATCCTTCTCTTCATCGTTCCGTACATTACCACACAGTATGAATTTTATGTGTTGGAGCGGGGCGTACAAAATGCAATTCACGTTCTTGGGTTGCTAATTCTCATTGGCTACAGCGGTTTACTATCATTAGGAAGCGCGGCATTACTCGCGACCGGAGCTTATACCTACGGTATTCTTTTGGTTAAATTCGGTGTTTCTCCTTGGTTAGGAGCGGGGGTTTCGGTAGCCTTTACGACACTGCTTGGGACGTGTCTGGCCTTGCCCGCTTTTCGCCTTGCTGGACCTTTTCTTGTGGTTACGACCATTGGATTCGGCGAGATTGTCCGGATTTTATTGCTTAATTTGGAACCGTTGACCGGTGGAGCATATGGCTTGTCTGGTTTTGATAGCCTACTCCCTAATGACCGGTGGATTTATTATCTGATGGTTGTTACTCTTCTTCTGGTGGCAGTTGGAACGCAAAGGATTGGTAAGTCCCGGCTGGGACTGGCCCTTAAGTCACTACGCGAAGATGAGGTGGCTGCGGAAGTGATGGGAGTTAATGTACGGCGGGCAAAAACAGTAGCTTTTGCTTTATCGGCGATGCTGGCCGGCTTGTCTGGGGTCTTCCTGGCGAACCTCACCGGTTACATGAGCCCTGACTCCTTCACCTCGGCGGAAAGTACTACTTATCTATTGATGGTGGTTATGGGAGGCATGCGAAATGTGGTTGGTGTAATTATTTCTTCGATCGTGGTTACCTGTTTGCCCGAAGTTTTGCGCTTCCTCTCCAGCAGTCGTTTACTCGTCTATTCATTAGTCCTCCTAATTTATCTCAGAATGGAGTACGTTAAATCAAGCCGTGTTTCTTTTGTGGGAATTCGGCATATGTTGAATTTCGGAAGGAATGGGAAAGCCGGTACGGGAGGAGGAGAGCGCCATGGCCGGACAACAGAGTAGTGAGAGTAGTGAACGGATTGTATTGAATATTAAAGGTTTGACCAAGCGTTTTGGCGGGTTGGTAGCCGTTGATAATTTAGCGCTAAACGTGCGGGAGGGTCAGATTTGTGCGCTGATCGGGCCCAATGGATCGGGAAAGACAACGGCCTTAAATTTAATTACCGGAATCTATCGTTGTGATGAAGGCAGCATCCAATTTTTTGGAGAAGAGATGGCTGGACTGGCACCGCATGTGATTTGTTGGCGTGGAATTGGCCGTACCTTTCAAAATATTCGGATCCTGGGGTCGCATACGGTGTTTGAAAATGCTTTGCTGGGTAAGGGTTATGGTAACAAAGGAGCCGGTATAATCCATACGGTTTTGAATACAGCGCGCTACCGCAAAGAAAGAGCGGCAAATACCGATGAGGTTAATGAGGTTTTGGCTTATGTCGGCTTAGCCGACCTCCGTAACGAAAAGGCTCGTAACCTCCCCTATGGAAAACAACGGATCTTGGAGATCGCGAGGGCGTTAATTACGAAACCAAAATTGTTACTCCTGGACGAGCCGGCCGCAGGCCTGAACTCGAAGGAAATTTATTCATTAATGGAGCTGGTGGCGAAGATTAACCAACAGGGAATCTCGGTGCTTTTGATCGAACATCGGATGGAATTTGTTGGCACTTTGGCCGACTGGGTTTTTGTCCTCAATCACGGTAGCAAAATTGCGGAAGGGACCTTTGACCAGATCAAGGTGGACCCTGACGTCATCCAGGCTTATCTTGGGAGGGAGGGCGCTAAACTTGCTGAAAATTCATGATTTAACTGTGGCCTATTCCGTTGCTCCAGTTCTGAACGGAATCAACTTAGAGGTTCCGGAAGCCAAAATTGTCACTTTGCTTGGTGCCAACGGTGCAGGAAAGTCTACGACTTTGAAGACGATTTCTGGTTTGCTTAAAGCCCTTTCCGGACAGATTGAATTTGAAGGGCAAGACCTTTTAGATAAGCGGCCCAATGAAATTGTGAAGCTTGGGATCGCCCATGTCCCTGAGGGACGCTTAGTTTTCCCTGGCTTAACCGTTCTGGAAAACTTGAAAATTGGTTCTTACACCCAACGGCTTTCTAAAGCCGAGCTTAAGGTGAATTTAGAAAAAGTTTGCGAATTATTTCCGCGGTTAGCGGAGCGGTTGATGCAGTTAGCAGGAACAATGTCCGGCGGGGAGCAGCAAATGTTGGCCATCGCTCGCGCTATGATGTCTAATCCCAAACTCCTGATGTTGGATGAGCCTTCGTTGGGCTTAGCGCCGGTAATTATTGATTCGATTATTGATAAGATCCGTGAAATCAACGAACAGGGTACGACCGTTTTGCTTATTGAGCAGAATGCGGAACTGGCTTTGGCGGTGTCCCATTATGCCTATGTGTTAAGTGTAGGAGAAGTTGTGCTTTATGGAGATTCCGAAACAGTAGCGAAAGATCGAACAATGCTCGAAGCCTATTTAGGCGGCGGTAATAAAGAAAGAGAAGGGGGAAAGACTTCTTGAAGAAGAAAGTGAGGATAGGTTTAGTTGGGGCGGGTTTTGTTTCTCACATCCATATCAATGCATTTCGACAGGTGATCGGGATTCCGGTGGAAGTGGCAGGAATTTATACGCGGAGTCGGGGTGAAGAGTTTGCTCAAAAGTATGGAATTCCTCGGGTGTATGAAAGTTATCAGCAAATGCTGGAAGATCCTGATATAGACATGGTTGATATTTGTGTTCCCAATATTGTCCATCGGGAAGTTTGTATTCAAGCTGCGGAAGCTGGTAAACACATTATTTGTGAAAAGCCCTTAACGGGGGCCTTTGGGGAAAATATCACCAACCAAGAGGCAGGGGATTTTTCCAGGTTGGATCTTTATAAAGAGGCGATGAAAAATGCCGATGCGATTCTTGCTGCTGCCCAACGGAATAAGGTAAAGGTCTGTTACGCAGAAGACTTTATTTATGCGCCTGTGGTAGTGAAGACCAAACGATTATTGAAACAGAGCGGCGGTTCTATTCTGGAGATTAGATCGGAAGAGAGTCATAGCGGTTCCCATGCGGCCTATTCGCGTCACTGGAATTTAGCGGGCGGTGGATCCCTACTTCGGCTTGGCTCCCATCCTTTAGGATTGGCAATCCATCTGAAACATTTTGAAGGCAAGTTGAAATACGGAAAACCGATGAACATCAAGTCGGTGATCGCTGATGTTGCCACCCTCACCCATACCCAGGCCTTTAAGAATTCAGGTAAGGCTTGGATGGTAGATAAGTGGGATGACGTTGAAGATTGGGCGACTGTGGTCCTTACTTTTGAAGATGGAACCAAAGCGTTGATTAATTCCAATGACACCACCTTGGGTGGGATTGTAAACACCCTTGATGTTTATACCACCAATAGTGTAATCAAATGCGATATGGCTGCTAATGATGCCATAAAAGCTTATGCCCCGGCCAATGAGATTTTTGGAGATGAATATATTTCTGAGAAGATTGAAACCAAAGCTGGTTGGACTTTCCCGTCTCCAGATGAAGATTGGATGCGGGGTTATCCCCAAGAAATGCAAGACTTTGTCGAAGCTGTTTATTTTGGCCGGGAGCCGATCTCCGATGGGGAACTTGGGCGCCAAGTTGTACAGGCTACATATGCCGCATATCTTAGCGCGGAACAAGGAAAACGCATTGACTTGGCAGAGCTGGATGCCGATATTGATCGTAACAAGGAGGAGGAATCGAGATGAAGGCTGCCGTAAAGGTTGATGACCGTAAAGAATTGGTTTTGATGGATGTACCAATGCCCGAACCCGGGACTTCAGAAGCCTTAGTTAAAGTCAAGACTGCCGGCTTGTGCGGTTCAGATGTGGCGATTAAGAATAACACATTTATGGGTCGTCACGGAAGGGTGCAACTTCCGGTCATTCCTGGGCACGAGTTTTGTGGCGAAGTGGTTGCCGTTGGGTCGCAAGTGCGGAAGGTTAAAGTCGGCGAAAGGGTAACCACCAGCTGTATTCGGGGTTGTGGGGAGTGTTATGCTTGCCGAACCGGAATCCTTAACCGGTGCCGGAAATGGATTCACGTGGGGATTGATGAACCGGGTTGTTTCGCCGAATATCTAGCTGTGGATCAAGATATTCTCTTTCATGTGCCCGATTTTGTCTCGGATGAACACGCTGCGATCTTGGAACCAGCCACCACCGCTTGTCGGGCGATTCGCACGAATAAAATTACCCCAGGTAGCTTTATTGTGATGTTCGGCCCTGGCCCATTCGGTCTTTTTATCATGCAAGCAATGTTGACAACTTCGCCGAAACGCTTGGTGATGGTGGGATTAAGCTCTGACCATGAGCGCCTGCAATTGGCCTTGAAATTGGGGGCAACTGATGTAATAGAGGCTGATGTCGAAGATCCGCTGGAAAAGATTGCGGAAATGACGAAAGGCCAAGGAGCTGATGTCGTCGTGGAAGCGACCGGAAATGTAAAAGCGGTAACCCAAGCCATGGAAGTGGCGGCTGGTGGCGGCTTAATCCTGATGGGGGGCAGTGGTTTTGGCGGCGGTGAAGTCAAATTTAAACCATGGAATGTGGTACGCGATGAAAAGATGCTTAAGGGTTTGCAAGGTTTTGCTTGGGCAGATTATTTGTTGCTTATGGACCTATATGAAGCCGGTAAAATGCAGTTTGACCCTTTGATTAGCGCTATATTGCCCTTATCAGAGGTTAATGAGGCTTGCGAACTTGTCGAAGCCAAGAAAGCATTTAAGATTATTTTGTGTCCGTAACATAGTAGGCTTAAAAGCCTTAGGTTAAACGAAAGGAAGTGATCAAGTGTCAACGCCGGTTTTCGAACGTATTCAGGATGCTAAAAAGACTTTACGGAAATCCGAGGAAAAAGTAGCCGACTATATCTTAGCCCAAGCCAGCGATGCCGTTAATCTACCTATTACTGAGCTAGCGGAAAGAATTGGCGTAAGCGAGGCAACTATCGTCCGTATGTGCAAGAAAATCGGCTTTCGCGGTTTTCACGAACTTAAGATTAATCTAGCAATTGAAACGGTTAAGCCAATCCAAGCTGTTCACGAAGAGATCTCCGAAAACGATGAAATTGATGTTGTTCTTGGGAAAGTAATGGCTGCAGTGAATAGGACGCTACAATCGACGGTAGATGTATTATCAAAGGCGGAGCTTCAGCGCGCCGTTGATAGCCTAACCGAAGCACGCTCCATCCAATTTTACGGACTGGGGGGTTCTGGACCGGTAGCCCTAGATGCGGCTCATAAGTTTATGAAGATTGGGAAGCCGATTACGGCTTATACGGACAGTCACATGCAAGCGATGGCTGCTTCACTGGTCTCCCCAGCTGATGTAGTGGTTGTGATCTCCCATTCAGGGAGCAGCCGTGATATTGTTGATGCAGCGGCTTTGGCTAGGGAACGAGGAGCAACCACCATTGGGATTACCCATTATGCCCGTTCGCCCATAGATAAGGTGATTGATATCAAGTTAAGTACTTCCTCATATGAGACTTTATACCGAATGGAGAGTACTTCTTCACGCATTGCGCAACTGGCGATTATCGATACGCTCTTCATTGGAGTTTGCCTTCGGAATCCAGAGTTTGCGGTGCGTAATATTTTGGCAACCAGGGAAGCAATCGCACCCAAACGTTTCTAAGATAATCCTAGGAATATTTAATTCCGGCTGCATTGTGTCACACAGGGTTGTAAGGTGTGTTATAAGCAGCAATGAATAAAGAAAATCCCTAAGAATAAGTTCTGTTAGGAGTTTGCAAAGGGGGTAAAGGCTAATGGGAAGGGAAATATTGATTACTCCCCGGACTTTTCGGCTGGCCAATGCAGAGCAGGCCGGGAAATTGGAAGAATTAGGCTATAAACTGATTTTTAACCCTTATGGTCGTCTGTTGACTGAAGAAGAGATGATTAACCTAATCGGTGGTGTTGAAGGAATTATCGTCGGCTTGGATCCACTAGGGATAAAGGTGTTAGAGTCAGCGCCTAATTTGAAAGTCATCTCCAAATACGGAGTCGGGGTGGATAATATTGACATGGCGGAGGCCTCTAGGCGGAAGATTATTGTTACTAATACACCTGGAACGAACAGCTTAGCAGTGGCTGAATTGACGATGGGGTTGATTCTAAACGTGGCCAGACATATTTGTTGTTCCGACCGAAAAATCCGTGAAGGCCAGTGGGGAAAGTATCAAGGCTTTGAATTAAAGGGAAAAAGCTTGGGGTTAATCGGCTCCGGTCAAATTGGGAAAGAGGTTGCGCTTTTGGCAAAGGGGTTTGGGATGAAGATTATTTGTTATGATCTGAAACCAGATCAAGAATGGGCTCGGAAGGTTGGCGCAACTTACCTGAAGTTTGAGCAGTTGTTAGCAGCGGCAGATGTGATTAGCTTACACCTTCCACTGGGCGATGATACATACCATCTGCTTTCTAGGGAAGAACTGAACATCATGAAACCGACAGCGATTTTGATCAATACCGCCCGGGG
>DOID01000106.1:24841-27871 GCA_003511465.1 Bacillota bacterium
GCGGGTGCTGCCTTAGATGTCTATGAGCAGGAACCTCCTGCCGACTCGCCACTACGTAGTTTGGATAATGTGGTAATGACTTCCCATATGGGGGCGCACACCCGGGAAGCGATCGGCGCCATGGGGAGGCTAGCGGTGGAAAACCTCATCGCCGGTCTTGCGGGGAGGCGACCAGAATTTACGGTGAATGTTGAAACTAGCGGTTTAGACTATAAAGTAGGAGGAAGAGGGGATCGAAATGCATAAAGAGGAAGTATGTCGAACGTTGCTGGAAACGAAAGTGGTTGCGGTGATTAGGGTAGACAGTTCAGCTCATCTTTTAGAGGCGGCCGCGGCCTTACATAAAGGTGGAGTTAGAGCGTTGGAAATAACAATGACTTCCCCTGGGGCTTTGGAAGCGATTAAGGAAGCCAACGAAAAGTTAGATTCTGATGTGGTGATTGGTGTCGGTAGTGTGTTGGATCCGGAAACAGCACGGGCGGCAATTTTAGCAGGGGCTAAATTTGTCGTGGGACCAGTCTTGAACCTAGATCTGATTAAGATGTGTCAACGTTACAGTATTCCTTGTGTGCCCGGTGCGTTTACGCCGACGGAAATATTACAGGCTTGGGATGCGGGTGCCGATTTTGTGAAGATCTTCCCAGCAACGAAATTGGGCCCGTCATTTATTAAAGATGTTAAAGGACCATTACCACAAGTTCGGTTGACTCCGACCGGGGGTATTAATTTGGATAATGCTGCTGAATTTATTAAAGCTGGAGCTAGCTTTGTCGGTGTCGGCGGTTCTTTAGTGAAGAAAGAGCTAATTGCGGAGAAAAAGTGGGATGAATTATCCGCTTTAGCAGGCCAGTTTATCGAGAGGGTTAAGAACTAAATTGGCGGATAAGAGCATGAATGTAGTTGGACTTGAGATTAGTACATCAGCGGCAAAAGCGATTTTGTTCTCCCCCACCGAGGGTGTTATTGATGAGGTTTCCTTAAGATATAGCCAGGAAGTGACGGATACGCTTTGCATAGACCCAGAGCGAGTCTGGACAGCAGCCCTTGGGGCGCTAAAAAAGGTAGTCCATAGAACAGACCGGGAAATCTCGGCTATTGGTTTAGGCAGTGCCTGGCATAGTCTGCTTTTATTGGATGCAAATCGTACTCCGATTAGTCCCATCTACACTTGGGCTGATGTTAGCGCTGGACCCACGGTGGACCCGTTTAAAACGGACTTGAATTTCAGTAGGGAATATTATCAAAAAACTGGTCATATGGTCCATGCCATGTACCCTTATTGGAAGTATTATCATCTTCAGAAAACCGCACCGGGATTGATTCGAAAAGTACGGTACATCTCCACTCAGGTCGAATACGTTTTTGAAGGACTAACTGGAGAAGCGGGTGTTTCAAAGTGTATCGCTTCGGCTTCTGGATTTTTTAATATTCATACTTTAGATTGGGACCAAGATTTACTGGCGATGGTTAATTTAGAACCCAACCAATTCAGTCCCCTGCGGGAGGCGCCCTATTGGGCTGGCTTAAAGGACCAGATTGCGAAGGAAGTCGGTCTGCCGGTTGATTTGCCGGTGACAGTTGGTTTCTCGGATGGAGCCATGAATCAGGTGGGAATCGGTGGGGCTCGAGCAGGAATAATGTCCTTTTCTGTTGGGACAAGCGCCGCGATTAGGATGGTCAGCTCGGAACCGAAAATTCCGGATACACCTTCCACCTGGTGCTATTATCTATATAATCAGATGAGGTTGATTGGCGCCTCTACTCAAGGTGCCTGTAGCTGTTTGGATTGGTTTTTAAATAATCTCCCGACCGAGTTACGTAGTTACGATCACTTCGAAGCAGAAGCGGCTACAGTTGATATCACTCAAGCGCCTTTCTTTCTCCCTTTTCTCTTCGGTGAAAGGTGTCCGGGGTGGGAAGATCGTCGGCTAGGTGGGTTTTTGGAACTGCGGCCGAGCCATCGCTTAGCCGATCTTTACTTCGCGATCTTAGAAGGAATTCTTTTTAATGTTTACCACTGTTATCAACTACTTACGTTGCTGGCTAGCGAACCGAAGCAGATTGTTATTTCCGGAGGAATTATGAATTCGCCGCTTTGGCTCCAAATGGCGGCCGATATCTTTGATCGTGAGTTATTGACTACCGGCGTGACCAACGATTCCACGGTTGGAGCGGCGATCATCGCTCTTGCGGCTGTCGGTGGGTTAAAACAGATTGCTGATTTTACTCCGGAATTAAGGAGGGCGACGCCCCCACCTTCCAAAAACAGAAGTTTATATCAGGAACGATTCCAGAGATATCTCGAGCTTTACAGATTGACCACGACCGTATAAACTAAAAGGCAAAGTTGGAAGAAAAGAGGCCGGACTTGATGTCTGCAACGGATCGCCAATTCATGGAGGAAGCATTAAGCGAAGCGGAAAAAGCATTAGCCTTAGATGAAGTACCGATTGGGGCAGTCGTGGTCTACGAAGGGGCGATCTATGCCCGCGGGTATAACCTGCGGGAGCAGATGGGGGATCCGACTGCCCATGCTGAAATTATTGCCCTCCGCCGGGCGGCGGCGCGGCGCGGGAGTTGGCGATTGCACGACATGACCCTTTATGTGACGCTGGAGCCATGTCCAATGTGTGCCGGGGCTATGGTTAATGCCCGCTTGAACCGGTTGGTTTTCGGGGCTTTCGATCCGAAAGCTGGTGCCGCCGGGTCATTGATGAATTTGGTCAATGATGACCGTCTGAACCACCGTTTAGCAGTGACTAGTGGGATTTTAGCCGATGCGTCCGCCGGGTTGTTAAAGGAATTCTTCCGACGGAAAAGGGAGTTTCCAGCGAAATAGTCTTGACCTTTAGGATCATTCTGTGTAAAATAAGTAAGTGTGATTCCCCTCTACACCAGATAACAAAGAAGCACAGTGAATACTTCCGATCTGAGGTTTAGCGGTTGAGCTGGAGAGATGGCTGAGCGGTTGAAGGCGCCCGCCTCGAAAGCGGGTAGGGGTGTAAGCCCCTCGCGAGTTCGAATCTCGCT
>DOID01000106.1:27955-28590 GCA_003511465.1 Bacillota bacterium
CGAATCTCGCTCTCTCCGCCATTCAAACCATATTTAAAATTCACTACAGCTTCAAACTTTACGGAGAGATGGCCGAGTGGACGAAGGCGCACGCCTGGAGAGCGTGTAGACGTTACCGCGTCTCCTGGGTTCAAATCCCAGTCTCTCCGCCACTAAAAAATCAACCGGTCGGAACCGGTTTTTTTAATGCCCTTTGGTGGTTTCTGGTTTATTGTAAGAAGGATCAAAAGGTGCTATAATATGAAGAGCATTTCGCTTTGACCGTGCTAGACGGGGAGGTAGCGGTGCCCTGTAACCTGCAACCCGCTACAGCAGGGTTGAATTCCGGTGGGAGGCGGCTTTTCGTGACACCGGCTATGACAAGTGGTGTTGAAGATCAGGTCCTGCGCAACGGAGACCGGTGAACCCCGCCAGATCCGGGAGGAAGCAACGGTAAGCCGATTTCTTCGTGTGCCGCGGGGCAACCTGAACGGAGCTAACGATCATAGTACGATCGGGAGGAGTTCGTCAAAAGCCGGTGCACGGTCAAATTATTTACCCGCCTTGCGAGGCGGGTCTTATTACATATCGTGTTCAGTAACGGCATCTTGAGAACCGCAAGGATTGAAGGGTCAATTCGTGATTGGATCGAAGGG
>DOID01000106.1:28862-34423 GCA_003511465.1 Bacillota bacterium
GGCGTCGACTATTCACATGGAAACAAGGGGTTGCCGTCTACCCCGTGATGACCGGAACATTGTGCTCAAAGCCGCCAAGAAACTATTGGCGTACGCGGGTATTAAGGCCGGTGTCCGGATTTGGCTGGATAAAAGAATACCCGTCGGGGCTGGTTTAGGAGGCGGCAGCGCTGATGCCGCCGCTACGTTGGTGGGTTTAAATCAACTATGGGGGCTAAATTTGCCCCGCGTTGAACTGGAAAAGATCGCGGTCACCCTAGGGGCGGACGTCCCTTTCTGCTTACGTGGAGGAACGGTCCTCGCCACCGGGATCGGGGAGCAGCTAACTGATTTGCCGCCACTGCCTTCTCTCCCGGTTTTTCTGGCCAAGCCACCGTTTAAGGTTAGTACGGCGAAAATTTACAATAACCTTGCTTTGGCGGCGGTTGAGCGTCATCCGAACGTGCAGTTGGTTGCTACTTTAATTAAGCAGGAAGGAATGGTGCCCCCTAAGTTCTTAGGGAATCTCCTGGAAGAAGTGACGCTAAGGCTGTATCCCGAGCTAAAAGAAGCCATGGTTTGGTTTACCAACAGGGGTCTTCCGGTTCGGATGTCCGGGAGCGGACCAACCCTATTTCTGCTGGATGTTAACGAACCCGAGCACCGCTGGGCTGAAGTGGAAGCTGAACTGAGAAACCGCTGCTGGTGGACCTATCATGGTTCATTACAAGCATATAGCCTTGAAGTAAGCAAAGTAAATGATAACGGAAACCAGATTGAAGAGTAGAAAAGAAAAGAAAAGGGGGAAGGCTAATGGAAAGAGAACCTTTGGTTCCCATCAAACTGGATAGCTATAAACCCCTCCGGGAACTGGTGTTTGAAGCCATACGCGAAGCCATTCTAAAGGGACAATTAGCGCCGGGGGAAAGATTGATGGAGATCCAGTTGGCGGAAGAGTTGGGGGTCAGCAGAACTCCGGTTCGAGAAGCCATCCGTAAACTGGAGCTCGAAGGATTGGTCTTGATGGTTCCGCGGAAGGGAGCTTACGTGGCCAGTTTCTCCATGAAAGATGTGGTTGAAGTCTTTGAGATCCGTGGTGCCCTTGAGGGGTTGTCGGCAGCGCTAGCCGCGGAGCGGATCACGGATCAAGAATTAGAGGAATTAGAACGACATTTGGTGAAGTCGTCGGAATTAATTAACCTTGCCGATTTGGAAGGAATGGTAGAGGTCGACACCGGTTTCCATCAAATATTATACCAAGCCAGTCGTAACCAACGCTTAGCGCAGATTATCAACAATTTAAGAGAGCAAATTCAAAGGTTTCGCCAGACCTCCCTTTCCTACCCAGGAAGAATGAGAATGGCCCTGAGTGAACACCGGGAGATCGTTGATGCAATTTCGGCCCGCGATCCGGAATTAGCCCGGAAATTAGCCCAAGACCACATTGAAAGCGCGGAGAACAGTATGATGCAAGTAATCCGGACGGAAAAACCTAAGGCCGACCGGGAGAATCCAACGAATCAGGGTTCCTAGGGAGGGATAAAGTGAAAGCGATTGTGCTTGGTGGCGGGCGGAATACCGGCCCGTTGAAAAAAACGGAAGCATCCTCTTACGAAGCGGGGATTACCATCAATAACCGGCCGATGGTTGAATATATTATTGACGTTCTCGCCGCAATGGTAGAGGTGGAAACGGTGCTAGTGGTGATCCCACCTGGGGTGATCGATCCTGAAAAATGGTCGAAAGTAAAAACGGTTCTCCCCGGCCAAAGAATGATGGATAGTCTAATCCAGGCCTTTGAGCATGTACAGCATGAGGACCATGTGCTGGTAGTAGCCTCGGACGTTCCCTTGATCAAGCAAGAGGCACTCCGGGATTTTTTGGCCAGTTGTCAACGGAGACCGGCAGACGCCTACTACTCTTTTGTCCCGAAAACGGCAATTTTGGCGCGTTACCCAACGACGAAAAGAACATATGTCCGTCTCCAAGAAGGGACTGTGACCGGAGGAAATGTCTTTTTAATCCGGCCCCAAGTCATTCTTAAGTATCGTGACCGGATCGAGCAAGCCTTTGCCCTCCGAAAACACCCCCTGCAGCTCAGTCGGTTACTGGGCTTCAAATTCTTAATTAAATTGCTGGCCGGGCGGTTGGAAGTGGCCGAAATTGAGGCGCGGGTCGAAGAGATCTTGGGGATGAAAGGAGCGGGTGTCCTATCCTTGTACCCGGAGATCGGGGTTGATGTGGATAAACCTAGCGATTTAGCTTTAGCCCGGGCTCTTTTAACAGAGGAAGAAAAACCACAGTCGATTTAAGAAAATGTTCACCTTTTTTACCAAATGTTTAAGTTTGGCAGGAATTTATGAACTTTTGTCGAACAATTAAACGCTGAATTTATTTCCAAAAAGAGGTGACAATATGAACATCACAGATATACGACTTAAGAAGATCGACAATGGTAGTAAGATGAAAGCGATTGCTTCCATCACCTTCGATGATGCGTTTGTTGTACGTGAAATTAGGGTAATCGAGGGGCAAAACGGTTTATTTGTGGCCATGCCCAGCCGCAAGACACCGACTGGAGAGTTTAAAGACATTGCCCACCCGATTAATGCTGATGCCAGACAATTGATTCAGAATGCAATCTTAGAAGAATACGGAAAAGCCGAATGAGAAAAAGGGAAGCTTTGCCTATTGACAGCACCCGACACTATTTGTTATAATAGTCTTTGCTTATTGGGGCGTAGCCAAGCGGTAAGGCACGGGACTTTGACTCCCGCATGCGTTGGTTCGAATCCAGCCGCCCCAGCCATTTTATAAGATCCTGCTCAACTCTGCTGCGGCGGAGTTTTTTATCTTTAACTGCATAGAATTAGCTTATATTTAGGGGGAAACAACTTGTCTGCACTAAAAGTTCTAATTTTGGCCGCCGGGAAAGGAACAAGGATGAATTCAGAAAAGCCGAAAGTAATTTTCCCGCTTTGTGGCGTCCCGATGGTTCAATATGTGCTCTGGGAAGCAGTGAAGCTATCCCCGTTACAACCCTTGGTGGTTATCGGATACCAGGGAGAAGAGGTCGCCGCCGCCCTTGGCGATCAGGCGGAATATGTCTGGCAAAAAGAACAGTTAGGAACCGGGGATGCAGTGAAGCAAGCTTGTACCAAGCTTACTAGTTTCACTGGCGATCTGCTGGTCCTTTACGGTGATACCCCCTTTATTAGCGCCCAAACCTTGCAAATGATGGTCGACATGCATCGCGCCCAAAGTGCGGCCGCTACTGTCCTGACGGCGGAGTTACAAGAGCCCACCGGGTACGGCCGGATCATCCGGGACGAGGCTGGCTTACTTACAAGGATTGTAGAGGAGCGAGACGCCACTGCTGAGGAAAAAAGGGTGAGGGAGGTTAATACCGGGATTTACTGTTTTGCCCTCCCGGAATTACATGCGGTACTGGCTGAGCTTAAACCCCAAAACGCCCAGGGGGAATACTATTTAACCGACGTCATCGCTTTGCTGGCCGCGGCCGGGCGACCTTTGGCGACCGTAAAAAGCGACCATCCGGAAGAGATTATGGGACCCAATGACCGGAAGGCGTTGGCTCAGACGGAAGCCACCATGCGCCAGCGAATTTTGGCGCGGATCATGGACGCCGGGGTTACGGTGATTGATCCGGCGACTACGTATCTTGATCCCCGCGTGCAGATCGGGAAAGATACCACCCTCTACCCGGGCGTTCTTTTAAGCGGGGAAACAGTGATTGGGGCGGACTGCCAGATTGGACCTTTTACCCAAATTTCCGCTTCTGTGGTCGGGGACGGATCCCGTGTTTACTTTAGTCATCTGAATGCAGCCAAGCTAGGACAGGGCGTGGAAGTTGGCCCTTATACTAATTTGCGCCCCGGAACCCAAATTGCGGATGACGCGAAGATCGGCGGTTTTGTCGAAATGAAAAATGTCACGGTCGGCGTGGAAAGTAAGGTTCCCCACCTAAGCTACATTGGAGATGCGACCATCGGTGCCGGAGTCAATGTTGGAGCTGGGACCATCACCTGTAATTTTGACGGTGCGCGGAAGTGGCCAACAATCATTGGGGAAGGGGCTTTCATTGGCAGTAATACTAATCTGGTTGCCCCGGTTACCGTTGGTGACCATGCTTTGGTTGGTGCTGGTTCAACCATTACCAGGGACGTCCCTGCTCATAGTATAACCGTAGCGCGGGCGTCTCAAACTACTAAAGTAGCAGCCCCCACCATCCAGGTCTCCGCGGACGGGACTGATCAGTACTACCGGGTAACCATTAGCTGTCCCACTCCCGATGTCTGTGTTTATTATTCCACCGACGGACAGGAGCCGACGGAAGCAGGCTCCGCTTACCAAGAACCGCTTCGTCTCAAAGCAGGGACGATCTTAAAAACGAAAGCTTTTAAAGAGGGGTGGCTGCCGAGTAAAACAGGGCACCGAAAAATCGGGGAATAGTTTGCTCCTAAGTGGATCTAATGATATAATATTTTAATGTTTATGGCTTTTAAAAGTGCGACATGATAGCAATATGGAGGTAGATATTGATGAGTTCAGTACTTAATGCGACCATACGTACGGAAAAAGGGAAAGGGGCCGTCCATCGTCTACGCCAAGCGGGGCGGATTCCGGCGGTCTTATACGGTGAAACCCAGGCCAACATCAGTCTTAATGCCGGAGAAGTGCGAAAATACTATAGCGCTAAAGGGTTTAGCCGATTGATTACCCTTCGCCTCGACAATGCCGGGAAGACGGAGGATTTGCCGATTTTAGTGAAAGAGGTTCAGTTTCACCCGGTCAAAGGGAACCCGTTGCATATGGACCTTTTGCAGGTTTCGATGAAAGAGAAGGTCGTGGTTAAGGTTCCGGTCGTGCTCGTAGGCGAAGATCAAAGGACCAATGATGGTTCCATTATTGACCTCGCCCTTTATGAAGTGGAAGTTTCCTGCTTACCAGGGGACATTCCGGCGAAGATCGAGGTTGATATTTCCGAGTTAACGATGAATAACAACATTACCGTCAGTGAACTTCAGGCACCGGCCGGAGTGGAATTTGTCACGGTGGCGACTGAACCGGTAGTCGTTGCTCATGTGCCGCGCATAGAGGAAGAAGAACCGGAAGAGAAAGAAGAGCAAGAAGAGGGAGTAGCAGCCGAGTCGCAGCAGGAGGAAGAATAAACAGTTGTTGGGGTAAAAGCATGCAGGAATTTTTAATTGTAGGCTTGGGAAATCCCGGCCCAGAATATCAACTAACCCGGCACAATGCCGGGTTTTTGGTATTGGATCATTTAGCCCGGCACTACCAGGTCCGCTTCCGGACCCATGGTAAGTATAGTAGTACGGTGGTCACCCCAAAAGGCTACCGTCTTTATCTTGTTAAACCATTGACCTATATGAATCGTAGTGGGGAAGCAGTGCGGATTTTTTTAACCAAGTATCACTTTCCCTTGGACCGGGTTATAATAATCAGTGACGATCTTGCTTTACCCTTCGGGCGGATCCGTTTGAAACCGGGAGGCAGTTCTGGTGGGCATAAAGGCCTAGCTTCAATCATCGGTGTTACCGGGC
>DOID01000106.1:34513-42279 GCA_003511465.1 Bacillota bacterium
TTCCCCGCTTAAGAGTGGGAATCGGTGTTCCTGCGGATCAGAGTGCGATCGTAGATTTCGTTTTAGAACGATTTACCGCCGCCGAACAGAAGGCTCTCCCGGAGATCGCTCAGTGGGCAGCCCAAGCTGTAATCTCCTGGTTTGAAGAAGGAATTGAAAAAACAATGAGTAAATACAATGGCCCGGTGCCAATCGCATAGAATATTACATCAACTGTGACCATATGGTCTATGAGCAAAACCTCTCAGCAACCGGAGAAGAGAGCCTTGTTCTCCCTCTTGGTTGTGTTTTCTTGTTTGAATTTAGGGGGTAATGGCTTGTTTGATCAACTGATTGAACCAGTCCGCCATTGGGCGGAGACCAGAACAATGTTGCAAACAATTAAAACGGGAAAAAGCAGTTTAGGGCAAGGGATCAGAGGCGCCCAAAGCACCCTGCTTTTGGCAGCGCTGCGGCGGGAGCTTGATGGGCAGATGTTGATCGTTACGAGTACACCGTCGTCAGCCGAACAATTAAAGGCGGATCTTACTTTACTGGTTGGTGCCGATCAATGCCTGCTTTTTCCGGCTTATGACCTCTTAGCCCATGAAGAAGCTTATGAAAAAGAAGTGGCTGGACAACGGCTTTTTGTCCTCGGCAAATTGTTGAACGCAGAAAAGGTAATGGTGATCACGTCTTGGCCGGCGCTGGTGCGGAAAGTACTACCTCCGGAAGAACTGGCTGCTTTTGTCGTGCCAGTTCAGGTCGGTGTTGAGCTGGGACGGGACCGGTTTCTCCGGCAGCTGGTAACGCTTGGTTACAACCGCGTAGAAAAGGTGGACACCCCGGGTGAATTTAGTGTGCGCGGGGATATTGTTGATCTTTTCCCGTTGGAGCGACCGGATCCGTTACGGATTGAATTTTTCGGGGATGAAGTGGACTCGCTACGCACTTTTAACCCGGAAACCCAAAAATCCATTGATAAATTAGCGTCTACACTAGTTTTACCGGCCCGCGAAGGGTTATGGACAGCAGAACAATTTACTGCTGCCCGCGCTCAATTGAAAAGGGCGGTTGACTGTCAGTGCCAACGTTTACTAAAAGTAGGAAACGAAGAAAAGCCACAGGAGGCTGCTGATCTTCTCCTGAAGCGATATGCTGAGTTGGTTGAGAAAGTAGAAAACGGTCTGGTTTTTCCCGGAATGGATCGCTTACTACCCTTAGTGCGCGCTGACTTAACCCCCGTCTGGACTTACCTACCCGCTGCCCATGTGGTTCTTCATGAACCGGTGCGCGGCAGTGAATACCTGCGGTCGTTAGCGGAAGAAAATGCCCGGATCCTCGGGGGCTTTATCGAACGGGGCTTGATTCTCCCAGAAGAGACCGGACTGTATTTATCTTTTAATCAAATCCAAGCAGCCTTGGCCCAGCGGGGAAGTATACAACTGGCCAGCTTAAACCGGTCACTTAAAGGGAGTAAGGTCAGTTCCATGCAAGGTTTCCCCATGCGGATGGCTCCTGATTATGCCGGTCAATTTAAGAAATTAGTTCAAGATCTAAAGGGTAGAGTGGAGAAGCGGTGGACCATTGTCCTTGGGGTCTCCGGCACGGAGCGGCGGCGCAGTTTGGCGGAAGCATTGCAGGCGGAGGAACTCTTGACGAATGATTGGCCAAACCAAGGCGGACTAAATCCCGGGCAGATTTATCTGGCGCCGCTTCCTTTAAGCGAAGGGATGGAATTACCCACTGATCAGATCCTCCTCCTCACGGAAGCCGAAATTTACGGGCGCAGACAGCGTCCCAAAAAGACCAGAGCCCGTTTTAGTAAAGAAGGGATTAAACTTACTGATTTGGGGGAGCTAAGCGTTGGCGATTATGTCGTCCATCTCAACCATGGGATCGGGCGCTATCTTGGGATTAAGAAGCTGGAGATTGACGGTGCCGGCCGCGAATATCTCGAGATTGAGTACGCAAATCAAGATCGTCTGTTTGTCCCCACAGATCAGATCGGTTTAATCCAAAAATATGTTGGGATTGAAGAAAACCCGCCCCGGATTAACCGTTTGGGCGGCGCTGATTGGCAAAAGGTAAAAACGCGGGTCCAAGAATCCATTAAAGAAATGGCCGATCAATTGCTGGTGCTTTATGCCGATCGTTTCATGGCGAAAGGCTACATATATCCGCCGGACACGGTTTGGCAGAAAGAGTTTGAAGAAGCCTTTATCTATGAAGAAACCCCTGACCAACTCCGGGTTGTTGACGAAATCAAAAAAGATATGGGTTCCGAGCGGCCAATGGACCGGTTGCTCTGCGGCGATGTTGGTTACGGCAAGACCGAAGTGGCGATGCGGGCTGCCTTTAAGGCGGTAACCGACGGAAAACAAGTGGCTGTCCTTGTTCCGACAACCATCTTGGCGCAGCAGCATTTTCAGACCTTCAATCAGCGCTTCAGTGGCTATCCGGTGAATATCAGTGTTTTAAGCCGTTTCCAGTCCCCCGGGGAGCAGGAAAAGATTGTGCAGGGGCTAAAGCAAGGGACGATCGATCTGGTGATCGGAACCCATCGCTTGTTATCCAAGGATGTTACCTTTAAAGAGCTGGGACTATTAATTGTTGATGAGGAACAGAAGTTTGGGGTCGTCCATAAAGAACGCTTAAAAGAACTGAAGAAAAACGTGGATGCGTTGACTTTAACGGCGACGCCGATTCCACGGACACTGCACATGTCCTTAATCGGGATCAGGGATATTAGTGTGATTGAAACGCCGCCGGAAGACCGTTTCCCGATTAAAACCTATGTCATTGAATTTAACGAAGAAGTGATCGGCGAAGCGATCCGGCGGGAAATGGAACGCGGAGGACAGGTCTTCTTTGTTTATAACCGGGTGAAGACCATTGACCGGATGGCCGGTTACCTGCAGCAGTTGATCCCGGAAGCACGGATTGAGATCGCCCACGGACAAATGTCCGAGGACCAATTGGAAGAAGTGATGCTTAGTTTTTATGAAGGGGCCAGTGACATTTTGGTTTGTACGACGATTATCGAGAATGGCCTTGACCTTCCGAATGTGAACACGATTATCGTGTATGATGCTGACCGGCTAGGCCTTTCCCAACTGTACCAAATCCGTGGGCGTGTAGGACGAAGTAACCGGGTGGCCTACGCTTATTTTACTTTTCGGAAAGATAAACTCCTGACCGAAGTGGCGGAGAAAAGACTGGCTACGATTCGCGATTTTACCGATCTAGGTTCCGGGCTAAAAATCGCCCAGCGGGATTTGGAGATCCGGGGGGCCGGAAACCTGTTAGGAGCGGAACAGCACGGTCATATTGAGGCCATCGGTTTTGATCTTTACTGTCGACTTTTGGAAGAAGCCATGAAAGAACGGCGCGGAAAGAAAAAACCGGACACACCAGATCCCACCATCGAGGTGGTTGTGGATGCTTATATTGGCGATGATTACATCAACGATCCAGCCCAAAAGGTGGAAATCTATAAAAAAATCGCTGCGATTACTGATTTGGCGGAAGCCGACGAAGTTGAAGCGGAGATTGAAGACCGCTTTGGCGACCTCCCGACTGCGGTGCGGAATTTACTCGAAATTTCCCGCCTGAAAGTGCTCGCCAAAAAGCTGGGCATCAGTGGGGTGACCACGGAACGGGGAGATCTGGTCGCCCGTTTCTTACCGGGTTTAGCCTTAGATGCGGACCGGATTGCGACTTTACTCGTTAATTACAAGGGGCAGGTTCGTTTCCAACCAGGCCGACAACAGATCATGCGTTGGCGGACCACTGGACTTGGGTCGGCGAAGACTTGGCAACTGCTTAAAAATTCTCTCCTCTATTTGCTCGGCGAGAAGAAGTCTGTTTAATAAGTATATTCACAGCTTAAAGAGGGAAATCTATTCTTACCATCTTCCATCTGAGGCTATTGGCACCGATTCCCCTAAGTGAATATTCCAGCTCAGCACAGTATATAATATCAATAAATAGTAATAAATCCAGGACAACGAAAGAGGGGTTAGCTCCTGAAAACATTGAATGCTTTGCAACAATGGTGGTGGATGGAGGACTTGGAAGAAGGAGGGAAAAGGCATGAAGGCAACAGGAATCGTTCGGCGAATTGATGACCTTGGACGAGTGGTCATTCCGAAAGAAATTCGTAGAACCCTCCGGATTAGGGAGGGAGATCCCCTTGAAATCTTTGTGGATCGAGAGGGAGAGGTGATCTTAAAGAAGTATTCACCCATTGGTGAGCTGGGGGATTTTGCCAAGGAATACGCTGATTCTTTATATGAGTCGACCGGACACATTTCCTTAATTGCTGACCGGGATTTGTTGATCGCGGTGGCGGGGGCACCGAAAAAGGAGTTTATGGATAAACCTATTTCAAAGGCAGTGGAAAATGCCATTGAAGAACGGAAGGTTGTTTTAATTTCGGCTCCAGGAGAACACAAATACTGTGAAGCCTGTGTGACCTTGGAGGATGATGGGGAATGTAAGTATACTGCGCAGGTGATTGCGCCGATTATTGCTGAAGGGGATCCGATCGGGGCGGTAATTTTAACTTCGAAAGAACCAGGGGTGACCATGGGCGATTTAGAAATCAAAGTGGCAGAGACGGCGGCGGGGTTTCTCGCTAAACAAATGGAGCAGTAAAGAATAAATTTACCCCGGGTGTCACCCGGGGTTCGCTATTCCCGTGGTCGGTTGGCGGCCAGCATACTAACGAGGCTGGCGAGGACGGTTGGGTTAATACCTTGGTTGCCAAGGGAGGAGGTTAGTAACGGTAACATACTGATTACAGAAGAGAGATTAGGGTTAGGGTTGTTCTTGGGCGGGGCATTTATCGCCTGACCATTGTAATTGCTGATTAGTTGTAGTAGCTGATCAGTATTGAGTTCCCCTTTCTCATTAAAGACCTTGAGGAGAAGGCCGATTACTTCCTGCCCTTTCGGACTGAGTTTAGGCGCTAATTCTAGTAAAGCAGCTAAATCTTCGGGGGGTAAACCCTTGGACGGTGTTGACGAGGGTGGTTCTGTCGGTGGTTGGGTCTGGCTTATGCTTCGCCTTTTGTAGATCCGTTTTTTCGGGAAACTTTTCACCTCATGATCGGACATCTTGTTTCCTCCTTGCCCCCTATTTACTGTTAGACTATGTATTTTGTCGAAAGGTGGTGCCTGTCTTCGGGCAGAACGATCAAACTTTTGTGGTGGGGATGCAGGTTGCGCACCGGGCGGATCTGGCGCCAGAAGTGCAATCAGTGATCACCAAGTATGGTGGGGATATTGTCGGCCGCTTCGGGATCCCCAGTTTTGACAAGGACCGCGGGTTGATTGTCCTTTTGATGCATGAAGCGGCGGCGGTGGATCGCTTGACCGATGAGTTAAAAGATTTTAGTGATTTACAAGTAAAGACGGTTGCTTTTGATTAAAGCGGAAAGAGTCGGTTCGCCGGCTCTTTTTAGTGCTTGAAAGGGCGGAAAAGAGTAAGCGGAGAGGATTTATGCGCCCGATCACGAAATAACTCAAAGCAAAGCTTTTTGCGTTGTTATCGAAATACTTAAATCAAATAACAACGCAAAAAGCCCAAGCAGGGAAGGTGTTCACCATGAACCTGGACGAGCTGAGAGTTATGATTTCCCGGTTCACCGCTTTAGGCTATGAAAGGCGGTCGGCCCCCTCTAAAGAGGGGTTTCTTCTGCTGGCCAAAGCAGAATACAACCGGCAAAAACTATTGTTGGTGGGGACAGGCTGGCACCAAGCGGAGGAATGGCGTGATTTTCTGATTCAGACCGTGGTTACGGAGGGCAATGGGCGGATCCCGTTAGCAATAGCCGTTTTGATTATCTCCGCGGGTGGGCCCCAAACAGAAAAGAAGCTCCTGGATTTCCTGGCGGAAATGCCTTGGGTTGAAGCAATCTGGATCAAGGCGGACCAGGATTTATATAAAGTTAACCCCCATTTTCGCTGGCAAGTTGAGGACAAGATTCTCCAGTTGGCGACTGATTCAACTGTGTTTGCCCCGACGGAACAAGCTGTTAACGGCGGCGATGGTAAGCAGCCGACACCACTTAGCTTCACCCATCTTTTGCTCGTAATTAATTTCATCGTATTTTTAATTGAAATTATCCGCGGTGGGAGTACCAATACGACTGTCCTTATTGAGCTGGGCGCGAAATATAACCCCCGGCTGTGGATGGGGGAATACTGGCGTTTACTGACGCCCCTTTTTTTACATGCCGGTTGGGAACATTTCCTCTTTAACTCCGTTGCCCTGCTGCAGCTGGGTACCTTGGTGGAGAAATTCTTTGGCCAAGGCCGCTTTTTGGTGATTTATTTTAGTGCGGGCCTCTTGGGGACCATTGCCAGTGTGCTTTTCCGACCGGATACGATCGCGGTAGGTGCGTCCGGGGCTATTTTCGGTCTCTTGGGGTCGTTAGTCTATTTCAGTATCCGACGACCGCAGGCGGCTAAAGGCTTATTTGGCCGCAGCCTTTGGGTAATGTTAGGGATCAATCTGATCCTTGGTTTTGTCATCCCCGGAATCGATTATATAAGCCATCTGGGGGGCTTACTTGGGGGGGTACTCTGTGCCTACGCTTTAGGCCTGAATAAAAAGGATCGATTGTCCAGCCGGTGGCTGTGGCGGGTTTTGTTCCTTTTCATCTTGGTCTTCTCGACAATCAAAGCGATCATGCCGCCGCCGACAAGTTGGCATCTTCCACTAGAAGCCGGAAGAATCGCACTGGAACAGGGTGATTTAGACAAAGCCCTTCCGTTATTAGCCGAGAGCTATCGCCTAAATCCCCGATCCGGACTGACGAAAAAAATGTTGGCGGCCGTTTATTTAGAAAAAGGTGTGCAGGCGCTGGAGGCTGAGGAGTGGGAGGATGCTGTTGTTAATCTTGAACAATGCTGGCAGATGCAGCCGGGCGAAGCTGAAGTAGAATCTTTACTAGTCCGCGCTTATCTCTACCGCGGATTTTACCGCTTTAACGCCGGCGCCCTGGCCGGTGCGGAGGAAGATTGTATCAGGGGAATTGCTTTAAACAATGATGTTGAGGGGTTCCATTATATCTTAGGTGCGGTCTATTACCAGCAAAATCGGGTTGCGGAAGCCATCAGAGAACTGGAGATAGCGCTTAGGATCAACCCCGAAAACGAAGAGGCGCAGGCCTTTTTGGCAGAGCTAAAAAACAAGGAGTAAAAAGCGGCTTCAACAAGCCGCTTTTTGCTGACCCAGAAGGGGAGCGTCCGGTACCATCTTTCTGATCCTTTCATATCATGTAATGCTTGGCGCCCCAAAAAAGGGGACTTGGGAAATTAAGGATTAAGGAGATGGGAGTAATGCCCCGTCTAGCGATTTTACCGGTGACCGGATTACCCCTTGGTAAACGGTGGTTATCTTTAGGGGATCGAGGACAGGATGTTCGACAATTACAGGAGTTATTAACTCGCTTAGGACTTTATGATGGGGAAGGAACAGGAGAATATGATCTTTTAACGAGAGAAGCAGTAAAAGCTTTCCAAAGGGCCTACTGTCTGGCCGCTGATGGCGTGAGCGGTCCGGATACGTGCAAACTATTGACGGAAGCTGGAATTTTCAACCGGGTTATGCCAAAAACAGGAGCAGGCGAATCCATCAGCAGCCTGGCTGCCAAATATGGTGTTGGCTTCCAGGCGTTTAAAGACCCCGAAACGAGAAGACGTTTGCGGCGGGTTGCGACCGGACAACCACTAATGTTGGAAAGACGGGAATTAATTATAGGGGTTGCCAGTGAAGTT
>DOID01000106.1:42605-42779 GCA_003511465.1 Bacillota bacterium
GAAGAAGCTGATGCTGTGATCATTTCGGTCCCGGTTTTCGTTTCTGACCACTATACCCACGGGGTTTGGTTGCGGGAAATTAAAAAGATCCTGACCCATTACCCATGTACTCGGTTGCTTGTCCATTTTGATCTCCGGGCACAAGAGAAAGACGCCAGCGGTGCCCAGCGGCTT
>DOID01000106.1:42947-45538 GCA_003511465.1 Bacillota bacterium
GTCCACGGGTGGATTTTTTACCAATATCGGTTAAAAGGCGAAGTACGATCCATTCTTGTTCCCGACCGGCTAACGATTAGGGGGATGTTGCACCAGATCGATAACTTAAATTTACGCGGGATTCTACTGACGGGGTCGGACAATTGGTGGGAAGGATGGCAAAAGGAAGGGAGTCAATATTTTCTAGCTACCCCCCGGATTCTGGTCATGAAGCATGGCGTGTTGGCATAATTATTTGGAGAAAGGAGATCCGGCCTTAGAAAGGAGGATAAGGCCGCGCGCTTTAAAACGCAAATTTTGACAAGGAGGGGGTAGTATGTTAACTTGTCGTCATGGGCAAGCCACGATGGAAAGAACCTTGTATGCCGCCAGTCGATCCTTGGAAATCGAAGGCGAGCTTTATTTACCCGAAGAATATCCGGAGCTGGAAGCGGTTCTTTCTGCCCATGGTTATCTGACGGAGGTTGCTGGAGAAATTGATGGTAACAAACTATTGTTATCGGGAACGGTTGAGACCCATCTGGTTTACCAGAGTAAAGAAAAGTTGGATCAAGTTTCGGCGTACGGCCTAATTCTGAGCGGCATTAATGGAGCGGTCTTCAATGGGGAAATTAGTTTGCCGGATTTAGCTGCTGCAACTTGGGATTGGCACGCCCGGTTAGTCAAGATCAAACTAGAACCGGGGACCGCGCGAGCGGTAAAATACCGGTTGGAGCTGGAAGTACAGTTACATGCCAACCAATCTGCTCAGGTTGGTTTTATCGATGAGATCAAGGCCGAAGCAGGGATTCACACCGAAGTCGAGCATTTAGTAATCGCCGAGCCGGTTTTAAAAACTTATGTAAAACGGGACATCAATCAGCAATTCCCGCTCACTTACCCGAAACCACCCTTGGCGCGTTTGTTGAGTTGCCAGGTTTATCCCGTAAGCTTAGCGGCGGCTTTCGCGAAGGACCGTGTCAACATCGAAGGCAAGTTAGAAGTGCATTTGGCCTACGTTACCTTGGCCGAAGATGGGCACGAAGGCGGTGTGGAGACCCAAAAGTGGACGGCAGAAAACGGTGGGGCCATCCCTTTCCAAATCACGGCCGAAACACCGGTGTTGCAGGAGCCTGCCGTCGATTATGAAATCTGGGTTGAAGGGGTGCAGTTTACATCGACCCATCCAGAAAGCTTTCGGGTTCAGGCTCAGCTTGGGGTGGAGGTTTGTTTAAGTAAAACCAAGCAAATTAACGCCATTATTGATGTTAGCCCGGCAGGGGAAGGGATTATCGATCTGAAGCGGGAAAGCGTCGCCTGGGTGGAAGTAGTGGAAGATGCCGAGCGGTTAATCACGGTCGAAAAAATGCTTACGCTTCCGGCGGGCTATCCTGATCTAGGAAAAGTCTTGCAAGTAAGCATTTTGGAACCGAAATTAGAGTGGCAGCTCTCCTCCGATCAATTGATGGTGACCGGAGAAATGGCCGGGTTCCTTCTGTACCAGACTGCCGGGGCGGAAGCGGAGAGCGCGACCTTGCAAACCGCCACATGGGGGATGGGGGACGCGGCAGCCCTAGGCTTCGGGACCGCGCTGGAATTACCCGGAGTGGAAACAGAAATGCAATCCCGGTGTACTGTTAATCTACAGCAGATCAAAAGCGAGCAGGTAGATGGGAGAACGGTTAAACTTACTTTGGAATTTAAAGCCCGGATTCGGGTAACCCAAAACAGAGAAATTGCACTGGTTACCGACAGTGCGCTGGTTCTGCCGGAGGAAGGGCCAAAGCCAAGCATGCTCTTCTACGTGGTGCAGTCGGGAGATACCTTGTGGCAAATCGCTCGCCGCTATAATTCGACCATGGCAACGATTGCTGCGGCCAACTACTTAACCAATCCCGACCAAGAATTGGTTTCTGGGCGGAAGTTGCTGATCCCCAAGGAACTACGAGGATGATAATGATTCGGGAAAAGGCGCCAACGGCGCCTTTTTTCATGGTAAAAAGCCCCCCGGGGAAGGTGATCTTGACAACAAACAGGGATTACCTTATATTATAAAGATGGAAGTTACAAATATGAGCAACATTGCAGAAACTATTGTAGCTTAAAATTTTGTAGTTAATGGAGGTGAGGAGATGCCGACCTATGACTACGAGTGTTCACAGTGTGGACACTTTGAGTGGGTTCAAAAGATTACCGCGGAACCCCTAGCTGTTTGCCCCCATTGTGGTGGGGAAGTTCACCGCCAGATTAGCCATAACGTTGGGATTATCTTCAAAGGCGATGGCTTTTATGTTACCGACAATCGGAAAGCGGGTAAACCGGCAGAGAGCGGCAATATCCCATCGACTAGTGGACAAAAAGTTTCATAAGCTTAAGGAAAGGTCCCTATTTTAGGTGACCTTTCTTTTAATGACGACGGTTTTTTAACGAAATACCAGGTAAGGGGGCAAAGCTGTAATGTCGGATGCGAAAAAGAAACGGAACATCTTCTTGGTTCTTAAGCAATCGGTGATTGATATTTACAACCATCTCGGTTATTCTCTCCTCGTTAGCGTACTGTGGTTTCTGGTTTCTATCCCTGTTACCTTCATATTTTTCGATATGCTTATGGT
>DOID01000106.1:45760-48702 GCA_003511465.1 Bacillota bacterium
ACCAGATGAATCAGGTGGTTGATAATGACGCTGAATTCAAAGGATTCTGGACGGGGCTACGGAAACACTATTGGTTGTCGGCGCGGGTTTATGGGCTTTACGGGGGGATGCTCATCTTTTGTTTGGTTGACCTGTTGATTTGTTTACTAGCGCTGGATCATTTTGCCCTCAAGATTCTGGGGATTTTCCTGTTTTATCTTTTTTGTTTCCTGTTGTTGACTACCCTATATTTACCGGGTTTTATTGTTTTGCAAGAAAACACGATGAAAAAGGTAATTAAGAAGGCCGCGATTTTAACCCTGGATAATGTTTTAATTACGATTGGGGTGTTTGTCTTATTTGTACTGGTTGGGATCGGGTTTCTCTTAATTACACCCTTAATGATCTTCATATATGGAAGCTTTGTACAGGTGGTGATGATTCATTTATTCCGAGGCCTGCTGGATAAATATCCGGATCCGGAAACTATTCTTGAAGAATAATTCCAGATATAAGAAGGTGTACTAAGAAGGTTTAGGGCTCAAGAAAAGGTTATGCTAAAAAGACCCGGCAGACACAATATACTTTCATAACTAGGGGGAGAACAATGGCTAAATTTTTATTTATTACGGGAGGCGTCGTCTCGTCCTTGGGAAAAGGAATTACGGCAGCATCGATTGGCTGCCTTTTGAAGAGTAGAGGAGTCAAAGTTACCATTTTAAAACTTGATCCCTATATCAATGTCGACCCTGGAACGATGAGCCCTTACCAACATGGTGAGGTTTTTGTGACCGACGACGGCGCAGAAACCGACTTAGATCTGGGTCATTATGAACGCTTTATCGATGAGAACTTATCAAAAAATAATAATGTGACCACCGGTAAAATCTATTGGTCGGTGCTTTCTAAAGAACGGCGCGGTGAATTCCTGGGGGGGACCGTGCAGGTAATTCCGCACATTACCAACGAGATCAAGGACCGGATCAGGTTGGTGGCGGAGGAAAGTATGGCCGATTTAGTCATCGTGGAAATCGGGGGTACAGTTGGTGACATTGAAAGTCTCCCCTTTTTGGAAGCAATTCGACAGTTTAAATCCGACGTGGGTCGTGATGATGTCATGTATCTCCATGTGACGCTGGTTCCTTATATTCCCACTTCAGCGGAACTGAAAACCAAACCGACCCAACATAGCGTTAAAGAGCTGCGCGGGATCGGGATTCAACCGGATGTGATTGTCTGCCGATCGGAGAAGATCCTCCCGGATGATGTAAAAGCAAAAATTGCCCTTTTCTGCAATATTAATCAGGAGGCTGTCATCTCCAACCGGGATGTGGATACCATCTATGAAGTGCCCCTTTGTTTTGAAAAAGCCGGTTTGGACGATTTAATTATCAAACGTCTCGGTTTAAACTGTGGCGAGCGAGATTTGCTTACTTGGCGTCAATTTGTAGAACAGATTAAAAATCCCCAGGATGAAGTGGATATTGCTTTGGTCGGTAAATATGTGACCTTGCCTGATGCCTATTTGAGCCTGACGGAAGCTTTGCACCATGCCGGTGTGGCGCTAAGAACGGGGGTCCGGATTCATTGGGTCGATGCGGAACAGATCGAAGCGGAAGGAGCAGAAAAGCTGTTTGCTGGGATGGATGGGATCTTGGTCCCGGGCGGCTTCGGCTACCGCGGTGTCGAAGGGAAGATCGCAGCTACTGGCTTTGCTCGGGAACAAAAAGTACCCTATTTAGGGATCTGCCTTGGTCTGCAATGCGCAATCATTGATTTTGCCCGTCATGTCTGCGGGATGACGGACGCCAATTCCTCTGAGTTTCAGCGGGATACCAAGCATCCGGTGATCGATCTCCTTCCAGATCAGAAAGACATTGAAAAACTGGGCGGTACCATGCGTTTGGGGCTGAAGCCCATTCGTCTCCGGCCTGAAAGCAAAGCCCATGCCGCCTATGGACAAGAAGTAATCCAGGAGCGGCACCGGCACCGTTACGAAGTGAATAGTCGCTATTATGATCAGTTTAAAGCTAAAGGACTGTTAGTCAGCGGGGTGTTGGTGGACAAAAACCTGGCGGAGATTGTCGAAATCCCTGACCATCCCTGGTTTTTGGCGACCCAGTTTCATCCGGAATTCAAATCAAGACCCCATAAACCCCAACCGCTGCTAATGGCTTTTCTTGAGGCTGCTTTAAACCAACGGAATAAATAATGATCAGCTAAAGGCGATATAATCCGGGGAAACCCGGATTTTTTACCATATTGAGGACGAGGGGGGTTGTTATGGAGACCGTAAATCCGCTGGCGGTAAAAAAGAAGCTTCTGCTCCGAGTTTTACAGATTCTTTGCAGTCCCTTCTTACTCTTGATTGACGCCTTTCGGCCGCGGCCTTCTCGGATGATTTTCAGCGCCTTCCTCTGGTTTATGTTGGGAACATTTTTGTTAACCGCCACTTTGTATTTTTGGGTCGAAGGGCAGGAAACACAGCTCGAAAGAGTATTGGGAGGTTACTTTTCCGATTGTGAGGTGGCGATTCCGGTCAGTACGGAAATAGAGGGGATTATTAAGCGTAACGCCCTCATGGCCGATGTGAGTCCGGATTTGATCACGGCAGTGATTCAAGTGGAAAGTGGCTTTGATCCATTGGCTTACTCCCCGAAGGGTGCTTGTGGCTTGATGCAAATCACTCCTTTGGTGTGGCAAGCCTATAATCCCGATTCTTCTTGTAATGGAAGGCATCGACCAGGCGCTGTTGACCACGGTGCGGACTGTATCTATAACAGCGACGCGAATATTACTACCGGTGTTCAATATCTGCGGAAACTCATCGATCACTATGACGGTGAAATCGGCCGTGCTTTAGAAGCCTATAACGCTGGCTTGACCAATGTGAATTTAGAGGAGTTTCGCCCGAAGTATCGGGAGACTAGGAATTATCTCCAACGCATCGGGACCTTGCTCTC
>DOID01000106.1:48902-49429 GCA_003511465.1 Bacillota bacterium
TTCATTTTCACAATGGTTTTGTGGGTGATTTTATTGATTTGGGGCCACCGACATCTCCGGAAAATCCGCTGATTTTGTTCCGTGAGGCATAAATCCTGGAGGAGGGCATAGAAGTAAGAAAAAAGGAACGAATGGAAAGGCGAACGTGAAATGGAAGGGATCGAGTGGCAATTAAGCTCGCTAACGCTACTTTTTTTAACGGGAATGGTTTGGGGCTTGCTTTATGATTGTTTCCTTTTATTGTTTACCAAACGACGGCAAGTCGGTGATTTTTGTTTCTGGGTGCTTTCGGTGCTGCTGATCTTCCCAGCCCTGCTCTTTACGAACTTAGGAGAACTTCGTGTTTCTTTAGGAGTCAGTTTGTTGATCGGGGTGGCCTGTTACCGGTGGGTTTTTCATTCGTCGGTCTATCTCTCGCTAAAACTAGTGAAGCGGAAACTCCGGCATCGACGGGGCTTTTTTACTTAAGTTTGGTTCTACAGCAGGATTGGGAAGGCGGGTAGCGAATTATTATTAGGTTGGACAAG
>DOID01000106.1:49523-50593 GCA_003511465.1 Bacillota bacterium
GGTTGGACAAGCTGGAGAGAAAGGAGTAGACCAGATGGATCAGGTCATCGATTTTCCGGATCAGGCTAAATCGAAGAGACGGCGTGGCTGGTTTAAGACGAACGGACTCACTCTTCTTTTCTTAATCCTGCTTTTCACCTTGATCTATCAGTTGCTCAGCGGCGTTTATCAGCTTTTTATTTATAACCGACGTTTAGGGGAAGTGGAGGCCCTTTTGCAGGAAAAAAAGTTATTCCTGGAAGAATTAGAAGCACGTTTACAAACGCCGGACCCAACTCCGGCGCTTGAAATAGATCAGGATTAAGCTCTCTACCAGTGGCGGACAGCATAGAAAGAAAGGGTGCGGTTTGAAGCGTGGATCTGACTAAACAATTGGCATCAGAACTAGGATTTGGGCTTGAACAGCTCAATCGGACTATTAAGTTATTTGACGAAGGCAATACTTTACCGTTTATCGCCCGTTACCGGAAAGAAGTTACCGGCGGGTTGGATGAGGAGCAACTTAGGCGTTTGGAAGAACGCTTAACTTATTTGCGTAACTTGGAAGCGAGGAAAGAAGAAGTAATTCGTAGTATTGAGGAACAAGGGAAATTAACTCCCGAGTTGGCGCAGGCGATCCAAGCAGCTACTGTTCGTCAGGACGTGGAGGACTATTACCGACCATTCCGTCCCAAACGGCGGACCAGGGCAACAAAGGCAAAAGAACAGGGACTAGAACCGCTCGCGGCGCTGATTTGGGCGCAGGAACTAACGGAGGGAGATCCCCAGGAAGTGGCCGCCCCCTATCTTTGCCCCGACTTAGGAGTAGAGAATTCGGAACAAGCGTTGGCCGGAGCGCTGGATATTATTGCCGAACAAATTGCTGACCAAGCCACGTGGCGCCGGATCATCCGGGACTTCTTATGGGAGAACGCAATGCTTGCTGCAGAGTTAAAAACAGAGGAACCGGAGGCCCAAGTTTATCGGCAATATGATCAATATGCCGAACAGGTGAAGCGGATCCCGCCCCACCGCGTTTTGGCGCTAAACCGTGGGGAAAAGGAAGGCCACTTGAAGGTAAGACTGCAACT
>DOID01000106.1:50784-52110 GCA_003511465.1 Bacillota bacterium
ATCTGAAAGCAACGGTCGCAGACAGTCTAGATCGTTTGATCTTACCTAGTATTGAACGGGAGATTCGGGCGGCATTAACTGAAACGGCAGAAGAGCAAGGGGTTAAAGTTTTTGGGCTTAACTTGCGCCAACTATTACTGCAACCTCCGGTTCGTGGGAAGACCATTCTCGGGATTGACCCGGGGTTTCGTACTGGTTGTAAAGTGGTGGTGGTCGATGGGATTGGTCGGATTCAGGCGACGACGACGATCTTTCCCCATCCGCCCCAGAAGGAGTGGGAAAAGGCAAAAACAACTTTAACCGCCTTGATCGAAGAGTATCAAGTAGATCTGATCGCCGGTGGCAACGGCACGGCCGGACGGGAGACCGAGGAACTGGTTGCCGAGACTCTGTCCGGAATCGAGCGGCCGGTTTACTATACGATCGTTAGCGAAGCAGGGGCTTCCGTTTATTCGGCGTCAAAATTAGCCCGGGAAGAGTTGCCTGATTATGATGTTTCCATGCGGGGCGCTGTTTCCATTGCCCGACGACTCCAGGATCCCCTGGCTGAGTTGGTCAAGATCGAACCGAAAGCCCTTGGTGTTGGGGAATATCAACATGATGTGAATCAAAACTATCTTGGCGAGACTTTGAAAGGGGTAGTTGAATCATGTGTGAACTATGTTGGCGTTGACCTGAATACGGCGTCTGCGGCGTTACTGCAGAATGTGGCGGGGATCGGACCTACGCTTGCCCGATCAATTGTGGAGTACCGAGAAACGACGGGCCCCTTT
Source organism: Bacillota bacterium (assembly GCA_003511465.1). Classification (GTDB taxonomy): domain Bacteria; phylum Bacillota; class UBA4882; order UBA10575; family UBA10575; genus Capillibacterium. The sequence goes on from DOID01000106.1 coordinate 51,558, forward strand.
CGGCGGCGAGATGAACTTTTAAAGGTAAAAAGGTTAGGAAACCATGCTTTTACGCAAGCTGCCGGTTTTCTCCGTCTGCCCGAGGGCGAATTTAGTTTAGATAATACGGGAATTCACCCCGAATCATATCATGTGGCGGAAGCGCTTTTGACCTCTTTAGGCTATAGCAGTGAGGATCTGAAGGTTCCGACCCGTCTCGAGGAACTAAGAACAAGATTAAAGGGACTTAACTTAGAAACGCTGGCACTTCAATTGGAGATAGGTCTTCCCACGCTGCAGGATATTGTGGACGGTCTGTGCCGTCCGGGCCGGGATCCTCGGGAAGAATTACCGGGACCGGTCTTTCGTCGTGATGTTAAATCCCTCAAGGATTTGCAAAGCGGGATGATCGTAAACGGTGTGGTCCGAAATGTGGTCGACTTCGGCGCTTTTATCGACATCGGGGTGGAACAGGACGGACTTGCCCATATTTCCCAATTGGCGACGAAGTATATCCGCCATCCCATTGAAGTGGTTTCTGTTGGGCAGAAGATCAAAGCGCGCGTTCTGAGCA
>DOID01000067.1:0-971 GCA_003511465.1 Bacillota bacterium
TTCAACTAACGTCCTGGAACGTTTGAATAAAGAAATACGCCGTCGTTCTAATGTTGTTGGTATCTTCCCTACAATGGATTCATATATCCGGCTTATTAGTTGTTATCTAATCGAATACGCTGAAGATTGGCAAACCTCTAGATGCTATATTAAGAAAATTATCCTTCAACAAATCATAAACAGACGTCAAGCAGCTTAATCTATTAGGTTCCCGATGGGAAATTGCGAACTATACTGGACACAGTCAAAATTCATCTGCCAAAAGTGGGGAATTTTCGTCTGACGTTGACACCAACTCCTATACCGAGCGACTATTCCAAGTTTGCATGATGAGAAACCATATCATTGTTTGATATTTTCAAACGTTCCATAAGGTCAATTATGATTAAATCAAACAACAAACCTGTTGTCTCCTCAAATAGTGAGCCCATGGGCATGACTGAAGCCCTTTCACTTCCAATATCATCCTTTGTTGGAGCCTTCATAGCAACCATAATATCGGCCAGCTTTGATAGAGGGGAATTTGCATTACTCGTGACGAGAGCGAATTTTGCACCAAAATCTTTAGCTTTTTGTGCAATTATTTGAAGGCCGTTTTCACCACCAGACGCGCTAACTATAATTAGTAAATCACCGGTTTGTATAGGATGGGCTAAAATATCACCAACAATATTACATTGTAAGCCCATTTGCATTAAGCGCATAGCAAAAGCACGACAACATAGTCCGCTACGACCTAATCCATGAAAAAAAACTTCCCTTGCACCAACGATGAGTTGCTCCAGCTCAGCTACTACCTGCTTATCAATGGAATCAAGTGTAGTTGATAACTCACATAATACTTGTTCTTTCCCCTTCAGAACCACGATCGAACCTCCCTACTGAATTTAGTACATCGCAAATAGCTCTTTGTTGCGCTGATAAAGTCCTTTGTATATAGCGAAATATTCTGCATATGTTTTCACATTTTC
>DOID01000067.1:1228-4327 GCA_003511465.1 Bacillota bacterium
GCCTCAACTGTAGTATATATTGGCTTGTTAAATATATCTGCCTCCATCTGTAAGAAAAGTCTACTACGGGCACCACCACCAGATGCAATAATTCTATCTGGCTCCCTATGAACAATACTTTTTAATACTTCCATACAATTATTTAAACTATAGACAATACCCTCCATTGCACTTCTCACCAAGTGTTCGCCTGTATGGTTGAGAGTTAGTCCCATAAACATACCTTTTGCACGTGGATCAATATCCGGACTCCGACTACCATTGAGATGGGGAAGAAAAATCAGACCATCGCTTCCAGCCGATACTTTTTCCGCCATTTGATTTAGTTCATTAAAGGATTGTTTATGGAAAATCTTCTCGCCAATCCATTTCATGGCAGATCCACCAGACAAGTTACAGCTCATGAGCATCCACAAATCCTCTTTCACATGGCAGAAAGTGTTTGTACGGTATTCTTTATCATGGAGGGGATGAGTCATTGCACATGTAACCTGGCAAGAAGTACCAATATTAGCTACCCACGGTCTTTCCTCGTCTATCAAACATGTTCCCACTTCGTGCATAAGTGTATCACCGCCACCGAAAACCACAGGTGTCCCTGGCAAAATGCCAGTCTGATTGGCAGCGGTTGTGGTAACCCTTCCTGCGCATTCGTATGATTCATGACATTCAGGAAAGACGCTTCTTTCGATTCCAAGCTTATCAATTATGTTCCACGCCCAATCTCGATTAGCCGTGTCAAAAACAACAGAGCTAGAAGCATCTGACATGTCGCTTCCTATTTCACCGCACATTTTAAATCGAATGTAGTCTTTTGGCAAAATTAGCTTGTGTAAACGCTCGAAGTTCTCAGGTTCATTATTACGTACCCACATCAGGGAACTAACCAAATACCCAGTGCTCAATGTATTTAGCGTAATAGCATTAAACTTATTGGGGGGCACTCTGAGATGTATTTCATCAATCTCACGAATTGATCGCTGATCTTGCCATATTATGGCGTTTCGCAATGGGAGATTGTTTTTATCTAACATTACCAAACCATGCATCTGTCCCGAATATCCAATACACTTCAGGTCACGAATAGCTTTAGGATATTTTCTACTTAACACCTTTAAAGTCGAGCATGTTGCTTGCCATAATACTTCAATATCCTGTTCAGCATAACCCACTTGTGGCCGGAGAACATCATACTTCTGCTGCTCTACTCCAACAATAATGCCATCTGCTCGCATTATCATCGATTTAACGCTTGAAGTACCAACATCTATTCCCAAGAAACAGTCCATACATGCCACCTCTCTTCTATAGTTTTTAAGCAGGTTTATAGATTAGTAGAATAGGATACAATTTTATTATGGATGGCTGTCGCTGCTACTATCGGATCAGGTTGTCCGGTAATACCATTACCAACAATAATAATATCTGGCGCAAGTTTAAGATAATCATCTAAAGTATCCTTGGTAATGCCAGCAGCAACAGCAATTTTACTTTTTTTAACGAACCTTTTAAGCTCCTGCAAACCATTGAGAGCTGTATGTCCAAGACGCTGTTGATCGACTCCAATATGTACAGCAATGCAGTCAACACCCAGCTCTTCCAGAACCAAAACCCGTCCAGGCACATCGGTAACGCAAAGCATATCTGCCATTACTTTACCTCTAGCTTTTTTTGACGCTTCAACACATTGCTCAATAGTGGCATTATCCGTAAATGCCATTACCGTTACCCAATCTGCACCAGCTGCAAATATCATTTCCGATTCATAATCACCGGCATCCATAATTTTTGCGTCACATAAAATCACCATAGATGGAAATTTATTTTTAAGCTCCGAAACTGCTCTAAGTCCATACTTCAGCATAAGTGGTGTGCCAACCTCAACTATGTCGATTTTAGATTCTAACTGCTCGACCAGCCTAAAAGCATCTTCCAAGGAAATAGTATCAAGCGCTAACTGTAACTTTGGCATAACTACACGTCCTATCTGCAAATCATGCGCATTTTTATTTTATGCGTCTATTCCATAAAAACTTAATAAGTCCCCCTTTGTTTCTGATATAATCGATGTATAAAGCAATAAGTATCACGACACCTTGGACAACATATTGCCACGAAGTGTTGATACCCAACAAGTTCATGCCGTTATTTAAAACGCCTATGATTACCGCCCCGATTACAGTGCCCATTAGCGTTCCTCGACCGCCACTCATACTCGTTCCCCCGATAACTACAGCAGAAATCGCATCCATTTCAGCGCTTGTACCCATCACCATTGTAGCCGCAAATGTTCTTGCCGTTGATAAGATCCCAGCCATAGCTGCTAATATGCCACTATAAAGGAAAACAAAGAACCTTATCTTTCGAACATTCAGTCCAGCGTATTTTGCAGCTTGCTCATTATCACCCACAAAATATATACCTCGGCCTAGCCTTGTCCTATTGAGAATGAATGAAGTAACTGCAACAACCAAAACGATCAAGAAGAGCTGAATCGGTATTTTACCTATTTTTCCGGTTCCAAAAAAAGTATAGAGAGGATTAAGTACAGCTATGGTTTTTGCACTTGTATAGAGACGCGCAATACCGCGTCCTATATTCATTGTTGCAAGTGTAATAATAAAGGGAGATATAGTTGTAAAACTTGTGATAAAGCCATTCAAAGAGCCTACTGCAACACCGCATAAAATCCCAATAATTATTGCTAATGGCACGGGTAATTTTTCCCATGTAACCATACCCGCACTAATGCATCCAGAAACGGCAATAACTGACCCAACGGACAGATCAATACCACCCAGTAATATCACCAAGGTCATGCCACACGCAAGAAAAATATTTATCGTAATCTGTCGAATAATGTTAAATAAATTCGAAGAAGTTGCAAACTTATCTGTTAGACAAACCAGGATGATACACATAACCCCAAGCCCTATTAAAATTCCTAGACAATCTCTAACGTTCTTTGCAAGTATTCGCATACTACGCTTAATTCTAATCATGAATCCAGTCGCCCTCCTACATTTCCATAGTTGCATACGTCATAATTTTTTCTTGAGAAAACTCTTCCTTCGCTAATATACCCGTTGTGTACCCACG
>DOID01000067.1:4489-8411 GCA_003511465.1 Bacillota bacterium
ACCAACATGATTGTCAATCCCTGTTCAGTCAGGTTGTCAATCAAACGGTATATGTCGGCTTTGGTCTTAACATCGATTCCGCGTGTAGGCTCATCAAGAATTAAGATTCTCTTCGTAGAAAGCAACCAACGGCTGAAAATAACTTTTTGCATGTTCCCACCGCTTAAACTTGCGATAGTTTGTTCTAAGCTAGAATAGCGTGTCGCTAATACTTCATCGAGATACTTCTTTGCTAGTTCATATTCCTTTTCAGCATTATACATACCGCTTCCTAAAAAATGATCTAGCACCTCAATTGTAGTGTTGTAACGAATGCTTTGCACAGGGAAAATACCTTCTTGAATTCGATCCTCTGGCACCATGCCAAAGCCCATTTGGATGGCTTCGCGCACATTACGCATTGATATTGGGTTGCCGTCAAGAAATATCTTGCCAGTTTCAACTTCAGCCAAACCAAATAGACAATTCATCATTTCGCTACGTCCTGCGCCAACGAGTCCTGCAAAACCAAGTACCTCCCCTTGCCTCAATGTAAAACTTACGTCTTTTACCATACTACCAGACTTAATGTGTTCAACTTCTAGAATAATCTTTTCGGAAAAATGCGGGTGCTTCACATAAAAAGTCTCCATGCTACGGCCAACCATTAGCGAAACTAACTTTTCATGATCTGTCTCTTTCATTTCTACGGTGTCTATGTAATGACCATCACGAAGCACCGTAACCCTATCCGCAACAGCATCCAATTCACTCATGCGATGGGAAATATATATAATACCTACACCGCTTTTCTTCAAACGAAGAATTGCATCAAAGAGCACGTTGACTTCTTTTTCAGAAAGTGATGATGTTGGTTCGTCCATGACCATTATCTTTGCACCAAAAGAAATAGAACGCACTATTTCAATCATCTGGCGTTGAGCGATGTTGAGTTGACTAATCTTATCCGTAGCACGTAAAGACAAATTAAATCCATCCAACATCTCTTGTGCCTTTTCTTCCATTTTACAAGTATCGACTAATCCAAGTTTTGTTATAATTTCATGCCCTAAAAATATATTCTCCGCTATGGAGATATTTGGTGCTAGCATCAATTCCTGATGAATAATACTAATACCATAGCTTCGAGCGCTTGGCACATCATTGATATCAGCTTCTTCACCATCAATTAAAATATCACCACTGTCTCGGCTATAGACACCACCTAAAATCTTTATCAAAGTAGATTTTCCGGCACCGTTTTCACCCACAAGGGCATGAACCTCTCCTGCCAGTAAACTAAAGCTAACATCTTGCAAAACAGGCACCGTTGCAAAGCTTTTATTTATATTTATAATTTGCAGCATTGGATTCATAGCGTACCTCCTGACTGGATCCTTCTCGCCAAAACTACCTAAACATAGAGCGCCGCAAGTGATTTCTCGGCCTTACGGCGCTCATATTCAATAGTTACAATTTATTGCTAATGATATCTGATTATTGATACCCTTTTCCCGAATACTGAGCTACATTAGTCTCATCAATAGTGTAAGCATCGACTTCGATAGTGAATGGTTCTACAGTTCCAGTTTTATCATACTGCTTCCAGGCTTCATAACAAGCCGCACCAATCTTTTTGGGCGATTGCGCAGCCGTCATCCGGTAGATACCGCCAGGAATCAAATCCATTGCTTCTTGTGTTCCATCTACACCATAAATCTTGACGTCTTTTCCAGCAACCGCTACAGCAGCGTAAGCGCCTAAACCACACTGGTCGTTAATGCAGAAAATAGCATCCAAGTCATAAGACTGTAATAAATCGGTGACAACGGCCTGGCCACCCTCGACATTAGCGTTAGCATCCATCGTAACTAGGACATTGATGCCTTTTCTCTTTACAGTATCCAAGAAGCCCTTTTCCCGATCATTGCATGCTCCGTTTGAAGGATAATTCAAAATTGCAATGTCAGCTCCCTTGGGAAAATCCTTTAGCATAGATTCAGCGCAAAGCACACCAGCCTGGTAATTGTTGGTCGCAACAAACGCAATAATCAGATCGGTATTTGTCACCCCTGCATCAAAATTGATAACAGGAATCCCCGCCTTATCGAGTTCCCGCAATGCAGGTTCAATAGCATCTTTATCGACAGGATTTAGGAATACCGCCGAAACATCCTGCGCGATAAAATCCTCGATGATCTGAATCTGCTTTGCAGCATTTTGTTCTGCATCGACAATTACAGTTTTGTAGCCTTCTGCAGCAGCAGCCTGAGTGATACCATCGGCGAGTGTCATGAAGAACTCAGAAGAACACCAGTAAGTGATACCGACTGTCTTCTCCGATCCCTTAGCCATGGCAAGTCCGCTCAAGCAACTAACCATCAGCAACACTGCTACTAGAGTAGCAACAACCCTTTTCATGTATCCATCCCCTTTTTTTTATTTATTAATATAGACCTGGAACAAGGATTACACCAGATCGATGTCGGTTCAATCAGGATAAAACCCCATGCTCCAAGCTATATCCGCAGGTTTAGGCGCACGCTTATGCTGTGCTTCTTCCATGAGTTTCAAGTTTGCTACAGAAGATTCCCTGCTCCAGTCAAACGGTTCATCATAAAATGCATCAACGATCATTTTGCAGTATTCAAGTGATAACACCCTGGATCCCAAACAAAGTATTTGGGCATTGAGGCTCTTCCTAGCCCTCTGTGATGTGTATGGATCCGAAGCGTGCGCCGCACGAATCCCCCAATAGGTATTTGCAACCGTACAAAATCCTAACCCTGTTCCACAAATAAAAAAACCAAGCCTGCAAACATCATGTTGGATGCCCTTGCAGATTATTTCCGCCGTTTTTATAAAGCTTCCCTTCCCTAATGTGACACTTGTGATAGGGTCTATCACAACATCTGCATTCTTTTCATCTATAAGATACCTTTTCAACTGCTCTTTTAATTCAAAACCAATATGGTCGCAACCCAATGCAACTTTTATCTTTTCCATCCGCGCCCCTGGTAAATCTGACACACCAAAAGCTGCTGTTTCTTTCTCTTTCTTAAATTTACTCAATATTTCATTCCCCCACTAGATAAATAGCTTACATATACTTACATCATTTTAAGTAGCGTTTTATCGGCCAAAGATAATATTTTAGAATTGGTAACAAGATTTTCGGTCATATAACCTTACTCTAGTCGTATACAATCGTTTCTACCGCACGTAAATATCGGAGACCACGAGAGGCTAATTCCTGTGGCGTTGAAGCAAACTTTCGAGTCAAATATGTCATCTTACAGGATTCCTCAATCATTTCAGGATTAAACGTTTCAATGCATGCGGTTCCACTGTAATTGATTTTCTTTAAAGCATTGAAAACATCAATCCACTGAATATGCCCCATTCCGGGTACACCTCTATTGCTATCGACAAGATGCATATGGGCTAATTTATCTCCACAGGAAATAATGGCATCGGGCAAATTTTTTTCTTCGATATTCATATGAAAAGTATCAAGATGAACCTTGATGTTTGGCATATCCACAAGTTTCAGTAGTTCCAACGCCTGCTCTGCAGTATTAAGAAAATGAGATTCAAACCGTTTTACTGGTTCAACAGCAACGACTATGTCATACTGTGAAGCATATTCTGCTACCGCACAAAGATGTTCAACTGACCATTGAATTTCTTGCTGCGTACGAAGTTTTCCCGTTGTATAGCCTGAAGCTGCATAATTGACACCTGCTGTTACCCGACCACCTAGTTGAGCAGTAATATCAACTAACTTTTTCATAAAATGTAACGCAGAACATCTTTCGGATTTATCGGTTGATATAGGATTACAATCTATAGGCAAAGCAGTAGAAGTTACGACTTCAATTTCGTTCTGCTTTACTAGTTCAGCAGCTTCATTAGTAGGAAAACAAAATGGATCATTGATTGA
>DOID01000067.1:8592-10090 GCA_003511465.1 Bacillota bacterium
CTCAAAAGTGCTTGCCCACAACCATGTATCCAGCCCTAAACGGATCATCCAAAATCACCCCTATCTATGACATTACTACAATCAATCGAGCGAGAATATTATTCCATGCCAACAAGCCTTTTTCAGCTGCAAATAGGCATAGTCTTTTACCTTTTCTCACCTTCATTACTCTCCAGTATTCACTATGACATTCCGCTCTTCAAAAAGCTCCTTGACGGGCTTTGGACATAGCGCATCCGTGTACACAGCATAAACATCGTCTGCCGAAAATAGGGATACTGTACCCTGCCTTAAGAACTTAGAGGAATCCGTCAGTACGATCGTTTTATTTGCATGCTCAGCCATCTTGCGGATTGCTTCAGCCTGCATAATGTCTTTGGCCGTAAATTTTCCATCTGGTGTTATCCCATCCGTACCCGTAAAGAACTTATCCACATAGAAGCTAGATATCGCATCAATGGTAACTGGACCAACTGTCACCATAGGTTCCATAAGTAAAGAACCTCCTAAGAGGATGACATTGGTTGAGTCTGCTGGGCGAATATGATTAGCAATAAAAACTGAATAGGTAATAATTGTTACGTTTTTACGCTTCAGCTTAATCTGTTCGGCTAATAATGTACAACATGAACCAGACTCGATCATTACAACATCGCCATCATGGATCAACTCGACAGCACGCGATGCAATATCTACTTTTCTCTCATAATAAATGGCCAAACGATTATTGATGTCGGTTTCTGCATTGAGTATAGCAATTCCATGCTGACGTTTGATGAATCCCTTACTCTCAAGAAGAGATAGGTCTTTACGAATAGTTACCTGAGAAACTCCTACTAACTCAGCAAGCTTAGCCACTTCAACTTGGCGCTCGCGTGAAATAATATGTAGAATCTGAGACTGTCTCGCCGTCATGTTTTCCTCCATAAACATAATGCTTCACAAAATAAGTATATTTTTTCCTACGTAACCAATATACCTTTCATTCAAATTATATAAAGTTACATTCGTAATGTCAATAGTTTTAATTAGTTTTTGAACATTACTGGTATTTGGAGTTAATCCTATCGTAAGTTCTGTTTACTCATCTATTAAGGAACTTACGAAATAAATCAATTTAATACACTATGCGGAAACTCAAGGGTAAGTTAATTGCGATAACCGCAAACGTTAGAAAAAGACCAAGGACGCGATAAATATGGCACCCATGTTGCCACGTGATTAACCGCCCTATACTATTCCCTATAACCCCAAGGAGGCTCCAAAATCATATCAAGATTACGCTTTCAACAAAGGGTTCGCTCCACTAAAAAAGTCCTTAGTTTCTTATTGAAACCAAGGACTTTTTTGCTTTTGCATCAAGTATTTTCTGTAGAACCAATTCTAAAAGCTCTTACTTATTCCGTACAATATCTTTGACCTTCATCAACCGGGTCAGATTAGACCGTTCGTTCTCATCCAGTTTCATGCTGATGTACTTAATCTGCTCTTTGATCTG
>DOID01000067.1:10237-10496 GCA_003511465.1 Bacillota bacterium
GCCATCAATTCCACGGTCTTCTCCACTTGGGCCAGTTCCACCATGGATTGAAAACTGTTAGCCAGTAAAGCGATGGCTTCATCAAATTCGGCGGAGGTTTCCGTCAGTCCAAAACCATTGCCCGTGGCCGGTGTCATCCCTAATGTAAAGACCGGAACTTCGACTCCCGTTTGGGAGGTGGTACTCGCCTCTAAATCCGCTTCTCCGCGGGAAGTGGTAATCGCCGCTTCCAACACGGAACGGGAGATAATGGCACGCG
>DOID01000067.1:10648-10800 GCA_003511465.1 Bacillota bacterium
GCCGTAGCGAGATTCTCTTCGACCTTAATCCGCAGGCGCTGATTCTCCTCGACTAGGTCGAAGAAGTTCTTCATTAGTTCGTCTAGCTTATCTTTGAGTAATTTATGACCACGCACTGCGGTAGTTAACCTTTTCTTTAGCCGTGTCAACTC
>DOID01000067.1:11192-11862 GCA_003511465.1 Bacillota bacterium
GTATCGGCATGGTCTTCGCGGGTCTTCCCGTCGCCAATCCCCTTATCCTTCAACCGCGACAGGGAAGGTAGCACGTCAATGGGAGGATAGATCCCTTTCCGGTGCAGCTCGCGGCTTAGAATGATCTGCCCNNGGAACGGGAGATAATGGCACGCGCCATCGCAAATCCGCCCAGCGCCGTAGCGAGATTCTCTTCAACCTTAATCCGCAGGCGTTGATTCTCCTCGACTAGGTCGAAGAAGTTCTTCATTAGTTCGTCTAGCTTATCTTTGAGTAATTTATGTCCACGCACTGCGGTAGTTAATCTTTTCTTTAGCCGTGTCAACTCCATCCGAGTCGGGTTTACCCGGATCTCCAATCGATCACCCCCAAGACCTGAAGTAATAACTTATGCTTTGACCGCTTCTTTTGGCAAATATTTCTCGATGTACTCCTGACGAATCCGTTTCAATTCGTTCCGCGGGATCAGACTCAAAAGTTCCCAGCCGAGGTCAAGGGTTTCTTCAATACTCCGGTTTTCCTCAAACCCTTGGCGAACGTAACGCTCCTCAAACTGGTCGGCAAAGGCGGCGAACTTTTTGTCAAGTTCAGAAAGGGCGGCTTCGCCCAGGATAACTGCTAGGTCCTTCGCTTCTTTCCCACGGGCATAGGCCGCAAAGAGCTGGTTCAT
>DOID01000067.1:12087-13815 GCA_003511465.1 Bacillota bacterium
TCGCGGCTTAGAATGATCTGCCCTTCGGTAATATACCCGGTCAGGTCGGGGATAGGATGGGTCTTATCATCCTCGGGCATGGTCAGAATCGGAATCATCGTAATGGAGCCGTCACTACCTTTAATCCGGCCGGCCCGTTCATAAATCGTCGCCAGATCGGTATAGAGATAACCCGGATAACCACGCCGACCCGGTACCTCTTTACGAGCCGCGGAGACTTCCCGCAAGGCTTCGGCGTAGTTCGTCATATCGGTCAGAATGACCAACACATGCATCCCAAGGTCAAAAGCGAGATATTCGGCCGCTGTTAAGGCCATCTTGGGTGTGGAAATCCGTTCAATCGCCGGGTCGTTGGCCAGGTTCATGAAGAGGACCGCCCGTTCGATCGCGCCGGTCCGGCGGAAGTCGCTGATAAAATAGTCGGCTTCTTCAAAGGTAATCCCCATCGCCCCAAAAACAACCGCAAAGCGTTCGCCTCTCCCTAAAACTTTGGCCTGGCGGGCAATTTGGGCCGCCAACTGGGCATGGGGCAGTCCGGAAGCCGAGAAAATCGGTAGCTTTTGTCCCCGGACGAGGGTATTCAAACCGTCAATCGCGGAAATCCCCGTTTGAATAAATTCGGAAGGATAATTCCGGGTAAAAGGGTTAATCGGCATGCCGTCAATATTCATTTTCTTTTCGGGGATAATCGCCGCGCCTTTATCCTTCGGGCGTCCCATACCGTCAAAAACCCGACCCAACATATCCGGGGCTACTCCCAGTTCGATACTACGTCCTAAAAACCGCACTTTACTGTCGCTAAGATTCAACCCGGCGGAACCTTCAAAGAGCTGAACCAGAGCCTTATCACGGTTAATCTCAAGGACACGGCCACGCCGCATCTCACCACTGGGCAGCTGGATCTCGACCAACTCTTCATAATTGGCGTCCGTTACCTTCTCCACTAGCATCAGCGGACCAACTACTTCTCGTACAGTTCGATATTCCTTCAGCATTTTAAAGCACCTCCCCCGGCAGCTCAGCATCGGTTTTTAATCCTTCGAGGTCTGCCTGTAGCTTAGTAAAGTCCTCTGTCCGGTTTTCGGGCAGGAATTTCGCCTGGGCGATCCGCTCTCGGATTGGAAGATCCAACACCTTTTGGATCTCGATTCCTTTCTCCAGTAAAGCAGCGCCCACATCTTCGAAGGTTAAAACAATCTTTAGCAGCGCTAGTTGCTTATTGAGGGAGGTAAAAGTATCGGTTTCATGAAAGGCGTTCTGATGGAGGTAGTCTTCCCGAAGTGAACGTGCAACTTCCATCGTCAATTGGTCGCGGAAGGAGAGGGTATCTACCCCGACTAGCCGGACAATCTCTTCTAATTCCGCTTCCTTTTGCAGAATCCGCATCGCCCTACCCCGAAGTTCAACCCAGTCTTCGCCGATCTCTCGCCGGAAGTACTCATCTAAACGTTCATTATATAATGAATAACTTAATAGCCAGTTAATCGCTGGGAAGTGACGACGGTAAGCCAAGGAAGAATCCAGTCCCCAGAAGACTTTAACCACCCGCAGCGTGTTCTGGGATACCGGTTCGGAGAGGTCACCACCGGGCGGAGATACCGCACCAATCGCGGTAACCGAACCTTCCCGTCCTTCTTGCCCCAGACAAAGGGTCCGCCCAGCCCGTTCGTAGAATTCGGCTATTCTCGAGCCCAAGTAGGCCGGATATCCTTCTTCACCGGGCATTTC
>DOID01000067.1:14037-25283 GCA_003511465.1 Bacillota bacterium
CCGGTATAAATCGAAGCTTCCCGCGCCGCCACCGGCATGTCGGAAGTGTTAGCCACCAGTACAGTTCGCTTCATTAAATCTTCACCGGTACGCTGGTCCTTGAGTTCCGGAAATTCCGTCAACACGTCGGTCATCTCGTTCCCGCGTTCGCCGCAACCCACATAAACAATGATGTCAGCGTCAGCCCACTTGGCGAGCTGATGCTGGACCACGGTCTTCCCACTACCGAAGGGTCCCGGAATCGCCGCGGTTCCACCCCTGGCGATTGGGAAGAAGGTATCGATAATCCGCTGCCCGGTGGTCATCATCCGATCCGGCGATAGTTTCTCACCGTACGGACGGGGACGTCGTACCGGCCAACGTTGCAGCATAGACAGTTCTCTGATCCCTTCGTCGGTTTCGACGACGGCAATCGTCTCTTCGACGTTAAATTCGCCTTCCTCGATCTTCACCAGCTGTCCTTTGACTCCAGGCGGCACCAACACCCGGTGCTCGACAACCACCGTTTCCTGGACCACGCCCAGAATATCGCCTGTTTCTACTTTGGCGCCTACCCCAAGGCGGGGCGTAAAACGCCACTTCTTATCCCGCTGCAGGCCGGGGACTTCAATCCCCCGCTGCAAACGGTTTCCTTGGAGCGCCAAAACATCCAGCGGGCGTTGGATCCCGTCATAGATGGAACCCATTAGTCCTGGCCCCAATTCCACGCTTAATGGGAAGCCGGTGGTAACAACCGGCGCCCCTGGCCCGATCATACTGGTATCTTCGTAAACCTGAATCGAAGCCACGTCGCCACGGAGTTCGATAATTTCACCGATTAACTTCTCATCACCGACCCGTACCACATCAAACATCTTCGCGCCGGAAACCTTTTCTGCCTCGACCAAAGGTCCGGCCACTCTGATAATTTTTCCAGTATTCACTTCTTACCGACCTCTTTCCCCTTTAGGATATCAACGCCAACCGCTTTTTCGACGATCCGCCTAATTCGTTCCGTGGCATAACCTTCACTGCCGGCCATACCCGGAATATAGGTAATACAAGGCAGTGGCCTGCTACCCCATTCTTCAATCTCTCCCGTAAAACCCTGAGCGATCGATTCGGTAATAAAGATTACCCCATAATCCCGGTCATCCTTTAACCCAGAAAGCAAGTCGCGGGCTTCCTGACCACTGGCCACCGGAAAAAGTTCCAACCCTAACAAGCCAAAACCACGGATCAAATCTTCTTCTCCGATCACGGCCATTTTATAAGTAGACATGCCGCAACCTCCTTTTGATCGTCTCCGCCGGAAGCTTATTCAGCTTTCCGGTAAAGACCAAGCGTAGATTAAGGATCTCTCTTTCCTTGGCCAGCAAATAACCGATCAACGGTTCAATCCCCAGGGGAACCGCTTTGGCTGCTGCAATGACTTCCAACAGGAAATTGTCGATCTCGCGTTCCAGTGCAGGAATTTCAGTTAATAGTCCTTCGCCTTCCCGCAATAGATTCCGATACGGAGTCCGATCTAAAAGGATTGTGAGCTCTGGTTGGTCCGCTTCAAACTGGGATCGCCACGCCTCCAGCTGAATATGACCGGGGTCCACCATAAAGCGGTCAAGTTCCTGCAAAGAAGCGCCTAGTTTGCGCAGGCGAAGAAAGACCAAAAGGTTAGTCAGATCCACCCGCGCCAACCAGTAATCCCGTAAGATCCCCCGCTGCTTACCTAAGATCCGCAGGCCAAAGCGGTAGTAAGCCTGATCCAGCGCCGCCGCTCTGGCTGGCCCGGTCTCTGGAAGCGCTGCTAAAACCGCTTGCACTTCCGGGGGTAACTCCGTATAGGTTTCGGTGGCAACCAGCTGTTTTAAGTCCGCCCAGGGGATCATCCCCATATTACTGGGCTTTCCTTGTCCATCGGTTACCACCAGTAGCTTTAAATTGTGAATGTCCCAGCGGCGGAGAAAAACCTGTATTTCAGGGGCATCCTCTGTTAATTCCCGTAGAAAACGGTAAACCCGTAAAAGCTCATCTTCAAAAGTCCGTTCATAATCAGTCGCGAGGCCCTCGGCAGCGTAAGCCGTTTCGTCCATCACACGCAAAGCGTCCGATGGCGAATCAGTCTTCAGCAAGCGGTCAAAGAAACCAGCGGGGAGTAATCTGGTTTCGAGGATGCGAATGCGACCAACGGCATAGCCGTAGTCTCTGTTAGCCATTATTAAACCCCCCCGTCATGAAAATAGGATCCCGGCGACCTCCGGAAAGTATCTTTCTTCTAAATCTCGAACGATTGATTCCAAAGAAGCATTCACTTCATAGGTGGAACTAATGAGGAGAAAGCCCCCTTTAATGTCCGCCGGTTCTGTTCTTAATTTCAACTCACCCCGGCGTCCCTTCCGTTCTAATTCCTGATTAACTTGGGTGATCACCCTCGTCCACAGTCCCTTTTCGACGACCGAAACCGCAATGGTTTCTCCGCCATCCTCAACGACGGCCAAAAGCAAGTCTTGATAGAGCGCGGCTTTTTCCACGGCCGGCATGCCGATCAGCGCGGAAAGGGCTTGTTCAAAAGCATGATGGATTAACTCCTGCTTGGTCTGGAGGAGGCAGAGCTTTGCATCCATCTCCGCTTCTCTGATCACCCGGTCCGCTTCGGCCTGACCGCGGCGATGGTAATCTTCCCGGATGGCGTTCACCTTAGCCTCCGTCTCTTGCCGAAACTCCGCCGTAAAACGCCCGGCTTCCTCTCGCCCTCGTGTTGCTTCTTCCTGGGCTTCTTTACGTGCTGTTTCCAAAATTCGATTGGTTAAATTCGCTAATTCTTGGGCCATTAATAATCCCACCTAAATTGTAATCGAGTTATAGAGGAAGAACGAGATAATAAAGGCTAAAATCGCGTAAGTCTCAACCAAACCGGCGTAAACGATCCCCTTGGCTGATTCTTCCGGCCTTTTCGCGACAATCCCAACCCCAGCCGCCGCTACTTTTCCCTGTAAGATCGCCGAGAACAAACCAACGATCCCCACCGGGAACCCAGCAACGAGAAAACGAACCCCAGCCTCTAAGGGAATTGCTCCCACGAAGCCCGAAAACTTAAAGAACATCAACATCCCGATCACAAACCCGTAAATCCCCTGTGTACCGGGGAGAGCCGTTAGCACCAAAGTTTGACCAAATTTTTTCGGATCTTCAGTCACCACACCCGCCGCCACCCGACCGGCAATGCTGACCCCATAAGCCGAACCAATCCCGGAAAACAATACTGCGACTGCTACACCAAGAAATGCATAGAAAGTTCCTAAAACCATCTTTTTATACCTCTCTTTCCTTCTTCAAGAAAATATTTATGTTTTCTAGTTTTAAGGGAGTAAAAGGTCTCCCCCCACCAGTAAAAAAGGTATTAAAAAACTCTAAGTACTGTAAACGACTGCAATGTACATATGCGCCGAGAAGGTTTAAACCGAAATTAAGGGCATGTCCAAATAGGAAGATACAAATGGAAAAGACCCAGCCAATGGGCGCTCCCCAGGTCATCTCGACAAATAAATTGATAATCGAACCCATGACCGCCCCCGAAAGCCCTAAAGCCATCAACCGGGAATAGGAAAGCACATCACTGAAAAAGCCGATACTTCCGTAGATGGTCATCAGTCCACCGGGAATTGCCTTGATCTTCGCCCAGATCCCCTTTTGGCCCCTACCATTCCCGATCACCAGTAGGATCGCCACCGCCAAGGTTCCATATTTGATTTGGGTGGCATAGGCCCCGAGCCCGATTTGTGAGCCGCCGGCGATTAACAAAAGGCCGGTTAAAAACAGGAGCCAAACTCCTTTTCCCCAGATCGCCTCGGCGGCATCACCGTTTTTGATACTAATCCAGCCACTAATCATTGTCCCGACATACAATTGCACCAAACCGAATCCCAGGGAAATGACCAGTAAAAGCTGGGGCTGTTCGACGACATTAAACAGTCCTGGATAAAATGAATACCCAAATATACTAGACGATAAGAGCCCAAAGAAAATTGTGCCCAAACCACTGATAAAGAAGAGCCAAGCCATCTTCCGGCCGCTCGATCCCATTGGAACTTTGGCCATTAGAACCAGACAGATCACGGAAAGAACCAAGCCATAACCGGCGTCACCTAAAGCCATCCCGTAACCGAGAAAGAAAAAGGGGGCAATCGCTGCCGAAGGATCGACCTCATCAGACCGGGGATAGCTGAAACCTTCAACCAGTTTTTCAAAGGGGGTAATTACTTTTTTGTTTTCCAAAAGAATCGGGATCTCCTCATCAGCTTGGGGGTCGCTGAAACGTAAGTAATGGGGGAGTTTAAGGGAGGCAATTACCTCCTCAACACGGGTGACCTTTTCCGCCGCCACCCAGCCTTCCAGCGCAAAGACGGCTTTCCCCGTCAAAAGCTGGCGCCCGGCTTCCACTTGGATCTTTTGATTATGCCAATAATCATAGAGGGTTTGGAAAAGTGGGCGCTGGTCGGCCAATACTTGAATGGTTTTCTCCATCTTAGCTAGGTTCGTCTCCAGTTCCTGCTTCTTTTCGCCTAGAACCGCCAACCTTTCGCCAACCGTCCCTGCGGCCAGCTCTGGCCAGGCCGCCGCAAAACCTTTCGCGCGGAGAAGTTCTTCCGCACGGGATTCCCGTAAGAAGAAAAAGACCATATATATACGGTTATCATACTCACCAATCACTTGACAATAGTAGGGGATCTTTTCCTGCTCAAGCTCTCCGACTAAGGCCTGAAGGTTCTGGTCAAAACTGCCTAATAGAATCGCGACCCTTTTGGACCCCGACCAGGACGCAACCGGTAAATCCAGGTTTGTCCACGGGCGGAGCGCGCTAATTTCCCGTTCAACTTTAACCTTTTCCTGCTCCAGTAAGTTGTGTTCTTTTTCGGCATTAAAAACCCGGTCGGCAAGGCGCGTAGTTTCTTCCTTTTTCGCTAGGTAGTTTTGTTGTTCTTCCCAAGTTAAGACCGTTTTCATCCCAGAAAACTGCTCAACAAAATTCGGCTTTTGCGGCGCAAAACGCTCAAAAACCTCTAAGATCCGATTAATTTCACCGAGTTTCTCTTCGATCAGAAACAATTCGTTTCTGATCATTTCTTCGGTCTCGCTCCGCCGATCCTCGGCCGCCGGTTCGATTAATTCAACCAACCCTAACCTCTGCAGCTCTGAAAGGAAAGAGGCTTTATTCCGAACCAGGCCATAAAGTTCGAGCCGTTTCATTGGTACAATGGCCATTATCCTCTAATCCTTTCTTTAATAAAATCGACTACAGCAGGCACTTTTGCAGCAGCTTTGCTCCGTAGATCTTTAATCTCCAGATCAGTCTGGCGTTGCAAGGCGGCGGCTTTTTGCTCCGCTTCCGCTATAGCTGTCTCCATATCTACTTTTCCCGCTTTCCCTGCTGTTGCCAAGTGCACGTCCCGTTCCACCTCTAAGTCTTGACGCCTTTTGGCCAAAAACGTTGTTGCCTCTTCCTTAGCTTCATTAATGAGCCGGTCTGCTTCTTCCTCCACGGAAGTTAACTGTTGCCAGATCTCGTTCGCCATCTCTTTTCCTCCTTCGCCAACGCCTACCAGAGGTTGTCATAATTTTACTTGAATCTAAGTTAATTTTACTATTTCGACAAAAAACTACAAATCTCCTTGTCACTATTCAATTATCTCTAGAATTATTTTCTGGTTTCCCCTTGGGCTAGGTAAATAAGACCTGCTAAACCCAGCACCAAGCCAACTAGCGCTCCCAGAACTCCGCCGTATGACTTCCATCCGTACCGGTCTCCAATCAGATAACCGCCGTAGAACCCAAGTAAAACGGAGATGGTTAAGCCAAAAGCGGTCACAAACTGTAAGGCCCAACCTTTAAGTCGGAGGGTGCTTTTCCCTTTTTTTAACATGACCGCCCGGATAGGCGATCCTGTTCACCAATCACCCGCCCGCTTCCTTCATCCCAGAGTCGACAAGCGCCCTGCCAAAGACGGGTTTTAACCTGGCCTGGTGCCACCGAAGATCCTTTAAGTTGCGGCGCATCTAAAATCCCCGCAGCAACCGCTTTTGCTAAAATTTCCGGGTCAGAGAAGGGATCATCCGTTTCCCCCGCCCCCAGTTGCTGAATGGCCTTTAAGACCAGCTCCGCTTCTGCGATCAGCTCATCACGACGGGTAATAACCCGTGGGTCCATCGTCAGATCAGGGGAATCGTAGAGATCATTCTTTAATACCCCATGAACAATTTCGCAGCTTTCAATGATCTCCGTCGGGGTGGCAATGTGTTCGGCTTCACAATAGGCAACCACATGGATAATCTGGGGTGCCAGCGCCAGTCCTAAAGCGGTGGAGGCCGCCAGTTGCCCCTTGGCCACGTTTAGTTTGACGGAAAGACTGGCTAGTCCCGCCCGCACCTGCCGGTAGACTCGAAAATCATCATCTTCCAAACGCGCCACCAATGCCAATCCTGCCAAAGCTTTCCCTAAATCCATTATCCCACTAGTACCTGGCGGGTTATTCAACATAATCTGGGCGATATAATCCCCGACACCAGCCTGCTTGGCATTATAAGCGGCCAGGTAGAAGGCAGCAACCGCTATAGAATCGGGTGCGCCACGCAGACTCCAATGGTGGGCTTCGTTGACTTCAACCGGAAGCTGCCGTGCCCCGTACCAGGCCATGGCGGCTTGATTCTCCCGTACCGCCTCCGCTACGGAACGGTCTGCCCGTCCGTCCAACTCACTGTACCAGAACAACGGAATCGCCGCCCAGGCATTTTTGAGCGTTCGGGTCGCCAACTGTGCCCATTTAATTAAGTCCCGGGTCCCACTATAGCAACGCAACAAAGGTCGGTTGCCGGTCTGCGCCGCCTGGTAGAGCCGGACCAGATCTGCTTCCTGACGGAGTGGAACTCCACCCGCCCCTTCTTGCTGCGGATCCATTTCCGCCGGGCGGAAGAAGGATTCCTGGGCATTTTGGTCCGGACCGATGGAGATGATGTCTAATACTTTAGCTGCGGCCAGCTGCTTTACCCCATGAACTGTCTGCTCCAAACTGGGTAAACCGAAGTGATGGCGGAGCAAAGGATATGGATGTTTGTACGCCATCCGCGCCAAAAGGGTATCACCGCTGTCCGGCGTTTCTTCCGCCCCGGTTTCCCCTTTGAGGAAGGCAACCACCGCGCTTTCTTCCTCTTCACCGCTGAAAATCCGAGAAAAAAGCCCACTTTCCGCCGCCACCTTGGCCACCGAAGGCGTTCCCCCGAAAATCATCTTTTGCTCACTTAGTCCCGCTTCCTGCAGGGCGTTCTTCAGCTCGGTAAATAACTTCGCCGCCACCTCAGGCGTCAGCCGATAACTCAAAGCCAGGTAATCCGGTTCCACTTCCTGCAGGGCGCCGATAATCCGCGCAGGTCTTACCCCAATCCCTAAAAAATTGGACTGGTAACCGCAGAGCTGGGCTAAATTGAGAAAGTTGTGGACCCCGGCGACGTGCACACAATTCCCAAGGGTAGCAGCGACAATCTTTTTCATTAGGCATCACCCTCCAGCGCAAGGCGGCGAATCTCAGCAACCGTCAACCCGGCCAATCCCATCTTTTCGACGGTCCGTCCTTCTGCCCAGTAATCGGTAGCGTTCATCAAAGAGGCCAGATGAATAATGTTTTCAATCGTAGGCGTGGCCACATTAAGCTGTTTTCCTAAGGAGGCGATGGGGACGAGGCTCATCGACACATCCTCCCAAAGATAACGGTGGTCAACCATGGATGGCGCGTTAATCCCTTTATAACCCGGATTATTACGCATCGCTTCAAAAAGGGTTTTACCGGGGGCGTCGTAGGCCACATACAGCCATTCCCGCGCTGACATCCCTCTAATTCCAAAGGCGGCAGCAACGTCAACACGCTCTTGGTCAATAGCTTCAAGGACACGAGCAACCGTTGGCGTTACCCCTTCCATATAAAACTGAAATTCCCCGCGGGTCGACTCAATCCGGGCCGCGTTTAAAACGGTCAGCGCCGGATGGAAGATGGCGCCGATATTGTTCAAACTGGTCTTTAGCACATTATCACCGGGGACAAACTGGGGAAAGATCGTTCTTAATTTTGTAACAAGTTCAACCGTATCATTTCCCGGCAGCGCCGCAATGGGAATATTGTTTTTCACCCCAAAGATCCGTACTTGCGCCGGATTAATATTTCGACTGGCGTACAAAAGCGTTTGTGCCTCGCCAAGAATGATCTTCGCCCGGCACTCCATACGCTTTAAAACCGCCCGAAACTCCAAAGCGCCCCCGGTTCGACCCGGATTGAGGAGAATATACTGCCCATCCCGGAGGTGAGGAGCAACTTGTTCCGCGATAAAGGCATGGCCATTGGCAGGTACCACCACCAACAAAATATCCACATCCTGAATCGCCGTGGCAATATCCGTCGTTACCAAGTTAATCGGACCAAAGCCCTCGATCTCTCCGGATAACTCAATTCCGCCCATTAAACGCACTGGGTCTAGGCGCTCTTCGGAACGGTTATATAGATTCACTTGATAGCCGGCCATCGCCAAATGTCCAGCCATGGCCATTCCACCATGACCTGCCCCTAAAACGCAGATCCGTGGGGATGCCATATCTTTATTCTTGTTTTCATTAATTAAAACCATACGATCACCTCTGTAATACTTTTTCGTTTTGTTACCTATTCTATCCTATCTGATTAGTCATTGTCTTATTACTTAAGGTTCCATTAGTCTCACATTCTAAATAAAGAAAAAGAAGATCTGAAAAGATATTCTGATCTTCCTTCTCGCTAGAAACCGAATATTCCTTTATAAATTAATTGGCGTAATGATTAATTAACGAACCCGCTAAAATAATTTTCCGCTCTTCGGCAGTGAGATTCTCCAGTCTTAACTGAACCGGTGTTCCCTTGGGTAAGAGATAGGCCTGTACTTGATCGGCACCGGAACGGACCGCCGCCCCGATCTGGGGAATATATAGTACGGCATCGGGCGTAATTTTTTCCTGGTCTGCCGGGTCAATGGTAAACGGAATCATTCCCCAGTTAATCACGTTACTACGGTAACGTTTAGTGGCATACTCCAGCGCAATATTGGCCCAGCCGCCCAAGACCTTTTGGCAAGAAGCCGCCTGTTCCCTGGCTGAACCATCTCCCGGTTTGACGGCAAAAATTGCACTCCCCAGTCCGGTGACGCCGATTATCTTTTCGGCTGTTTCCCCCGTTACAGCGGCTGCCGCCCTAAAAAGTTCCTTCAATTCGGAAGCAAGGGGTTTCCCATCCGCCCATCCTCGTCGTTCCTGCTCCAAGCAGGCAAAGGCCTTTGCTTTTGGCACATAGTCCGGATCCTTCCGGGAAAGGGTGAACTCCGCCAGTTTCAAAGGATTTGAACGGTAGGAGGACGTATCCCCGGAAGGAATCAATTCATCGGTGGTAGTGACCGGATCGGTAATCACTGCCGCCAGTTTTAAAATTAACCCGTCGGTCAAGGGGATCATTTGCGGCCAATCCGTAATGTTCGGTCCGTATTTCAGGTCGACGCTGGGGTCAGCTTGCTTAAACCCTTCATAAACCCGTTTCCGGTATACGTCCCGGTCAAAATGGTATTCAACGGGACTCACCGGTGTCACCTCCAACTCAGTAGCTGCCGTTAACTCCCCACCGCGCTGGGCCGTGGCCGCGATGGAACGGGCATCCATTAACGCCACCGTTGCCAACTGGCCATCTCTAGGTTTAGAACCTTCCCGGTTGGGGAAATTACGGGTCGTATGACGGATACTCAACATCCCGTTGGCCGGAATGTCTCCCGCGCCGAAACAAGGCCCGCAAAAAGCAGTACGCATCGTAGCCCCGCTCTGCAATAGCTTGGCGGCGGCCCCTTTGTTGATTAATTCGAGATTAATCGGTTGACTGGCCGGGTAGAGACTAAGGGCAAACTCGCCGGTACCAATCTCTGCCGCCTCCAGCAGCGCGGCCATGGTCCAGAGGTTCTCAAAGGTACCCCCGGCGCACCCGGCTACTACTCCTTGGTCGACTCGGATCTGACCGTCCTTTATTTTACCGGTTAAATTAAATTCCACTTCCGGCTGGGGATACAACCTTTTCCCCTCGGCTTCCACTGCGGCCAGGATATCACCGGTATTTGCCTTTAGCTCCCGGATGGAATAAGCATTACTGGGATGAAACGGGAGGGCAATCATCGGCTCAATCTTACATAAATCCATCGTAATCAACCCATCGTAATAACTGACCTCACCGGGTTCCAGTAGTTGATAATCCTCAGGCCGACCATGCTGTGCCAAATAGGCTGCCACCTTTTCATCCGTCCGCCAAATTGAACTCAAACAAGTGGTCTCGGTTGTCATCACATCGATACCGTTCCGGTAATCAACGGACAAATTAGCGATCCCAGGCCCGATAAACTCCAAGACTTTATTTTTAACATAACCAGCCTTGAAAACAGCTTTGATTAAGGCCAGTGCCACATCCTGGGGGCCTACTCCCCAAGCAGGTGTTCCTTCTAGATAGACGGCAATCACTTCCGGATAAGCGATGTCGTAGGTTTTACCCAGAAGCTGTTTGACCAATTCGGGGCCGCCCTCTCCCACGCCCATTGTCCCCAACGGACCATAGCGGGTATGACTGTCCGAACCCAGGATCATCCGCCCGCCACCGGCAAACCTTTCCCGCATGAACTGGTGAATCACTGCCTGATGAGCAGGAACATAGATCCCGCCGTATTTACGGGCGGCTGATAAGCCAAAGACATGGTCATCTTCGTTAATCGTTCCCCCGACCATACAAAGGCTGTTATGACAGTTGGTCAGAACATAAGGCAGAGAAAATTCCTTCAAGCCACTGGCCTTCGCCGTCTGGATAATCCCAACATAGGTGATGTCATGGGAGGCCATCGCATCAAATTTCAACTTTAAATTCCCTGGATCACCAGAGGTATTATGGGCGGTCAACACCTCATAGGCCATGGTTCCGGTTTTCGCCGTCTTTGGATCAAGGGCATCATCAGGAACCGGTGCCAAGCCTTCCTGTTGTAAGCGTTGATTAACCGCGGTCACGGTCAGCCCCGGATCTGTAAACAACCGATTATGAATCAGATAAGCGCCGTTTCCGCCGCTGAGTTTTACCACATAAATCCCCCACTTCTAAAGCTCTGTAACCCCATTAAAACACGGCACCCGCCCACTGTCAAGGCAACTCCGAATGCTTACTCCAGTTATATTGTATACAAATC
>DOID01000069.1:0-782 GCA_003511465.1 Bacillota bacterium
ACTCCCGAAGGAAACCTTCCATCAAGCAAACCTTTCATTCGAGAGGTTTTTACTATGTTTTGTAGAATGTTTTCAATGCCATAGACAATGGGCTTTTCAATAAGGGGGGTTAAGGTGAAATGAAGGATATCAAAGGTAGTATAGGCGTTAGGTTAGTTATTATCGGTGTGTTGATTTTGGCTTTGTTAATCCCTTCTGCTTTTGTCAGAACGCTGGTTAGAGAACGGGCGAACAGGAGGAGAGAGGCGATCCAGGAAATCACCTCTAAATGGTCGACCAAGCAAGTCATTGGTGGTCCGCTGATTACCATTCCATATACAGAAACATGGAAAGATGAAGAAGGGGTAACGAAAACCGTTACTAAATATCTCCAAGTTTTGCCTGAAACCTTGAATATTGAAGGGGAGATCTACCCGGAAATCAGATACCGGGGGATTTACCAAGCGGTCGTCTACAATACGCGACTGGATTTATCCGGAGAATTTTCTTTTGGGCGGCTACAGACACTGAATATCCCCTTGGATCAGGTGTTATGGGACGATGCCTTTATTTCCGTGAACATCTCTGATATGCGAGGTATTAATGAATATGTGGAATTAAAATGGGGGGAGCAGGCGGTTCTGTTTGAACCTGGGATCAAGCGGGGAAACGAACTCTTTGATTCCGGGATTAGTGTTAGGATCCCTCTCGATCCCAGTAATGTTGCTGGGATGAATTATGGGCTCCACTTGGATTTAAAGGGTAGTGAAGCGCTGAGTTTTTTGCCATTAGGGAAAACAACC
>DOID01000069.1:968-1156 GCA_003511465.1 Bacillota bacterium
GGTTTCTCCGCTGATTGGCAAGTGCTTGATTTGAACAGAAACTATCCGCAAACATGGGTCGAGAATGTTGCAAAAAAGACTGTTTATGCTTCTGAATTTGGCGTCAACCTGTTCTCGCCTGTTGATATCTATACCCAGACAACACGGGCGGTTAAATACATGATCATGTTTATTGGCCTTACTTTTCT
>DOID01000069.1:1312-2763 GCA_003511465.1 Bacillota bacterium
TTTATTGGCCTTACTTTTCTCGTCTTTTTCCTGGTGGAGGTCTTCAGTAATAATAAAATCCATCCGATTCAGTATCTCTTGATCGGGATTTCCTTGTGTATCTTCTACCTGCTCTTGCTCTCCCTTTCGGAACACATTAATTTTGGCCTCGCCTATTTGATTTCCAGCCTGAGTGTGGTCATCTTAATCGGCACTTATGTCCGTAGTGCGCTTGAGAAAAGGGTAATTCCCGTCATAACAGCGGGGATGTTATCGATCCTTTATGGTTTTCTCTATATCTTACTCCAAAATCAGGATTATGCACTCTTGATCGGAAGTGTGGGCCTATTTATCATCGTTGCGGTGATCATGTATACCACCCGAAAAGTGAATTGGTATCAGATTGATTTAAACCATACCATTGAATGAAAGCCCCGTTTGCTACTGATAAAGGGTAAGAGTAATGGGAAGACTTAATGGGTAGAAAAAGGAAAGACTGGAAGTGGTTGTATGCTTCGAGAATTTAAGGAGTTTGCCTCCCGCGGTAATGTGGTTGATTTGGCGGTGGGTGTAATTATTGGCGGGGCCTTTGGCAAAATCGTAACTTCTTTAGTCAATGATTTGGTGATGCCTTTTTTGGGCCTTCTTTTAGGCCGCATCGATCTTACTGCCTTAAAACTTGTTCTACGACCGGCTGGGGATACCACTGCGGAGTTAGCCATTACCTATGGAGTTTTCCTGCAGAACACTTTGGATTTCCTGATTATATCCTTTAGTATCTTTATATTACTTCGTTTCCTCAATAAATTTCATAAGAAAAAGGAACCGGTGGAGGAAGCGCCGCCACCACACAAAACATCCAAGGAAGAACAGTTGTTAATGGAAATAAGGGATCTGCTCAAGGGAAGACAAGAAAACTAGAGAAAAAAATACTTTATTCAAAATGTCAGCTCCACTTTCCAGTGGGCTTTGTGATCACTATCCAGTCGTGTTCCCACAGAAAAATTCCTAGGGTAGAGGCCAAACAATAGTAGATTAGTGCCGATGCCGGCTTCATAGGTCAGCTGAGGGTTATATTCCGAGAGTGGGGAGGCGATGGTTGCTCCGGCGATGAAATAGGGTCTTGCTAAGACCGGAAATAAAGGAAATAGCCTTTCTCCCCACGGGAAAATTTTAACTTCGGGGCTGATCCCGATCAAGAGCTTTTCTGTGAGGGGAATGTTCTTTTCATTCCGGCGCATACCAACTAGATCCAAGGACAATCCGGCAACAGCCCAAGGAAAATCCCAAAAAGAGTTGTTGACCATCGAGGCCCGCCAGGCTCGGTTACCTTGGGATACGTAGATCGCTTCTAAAACATGCTGCTTAAATTCGGGACTATTAAGGGAAAAACCATAGGTGGGGTTTTCTCGGTTGGGGCTCTGACGGACAAAAAGATCGGCGCGGCCCCTTCTTTTTGTTCCCCAATCAAC
>DOID01000069.1:2946-3095 GCA_003511465.1 Bacillota bacterium
CCATTGTCAGCGTCAAATCCATAACGATAACCAACCCCAAACAAGCCGAGGGAACCGTTGGTCAACTTGGTTTCGAATTTGGTAAAATTGTGATCGTGGTCATAGGATACCCGCGGTTTTAAGGTCAAGCGTTTCGGCAGTTTGGCTGC
>DOID01000069.1:3335-3993 GCA_003511465.1 Bacillota bacterium
CCATGGCCTCATTCCCCGCTCTATAGCCCTGCTCAACGAAGTAAGACACCCGGTGAAAATCGATGAAAGTATCAAAATCCATCTCCAGTGGAATGAGCACATCAGCGGGGGCAACGTTTTCTTCCACATAACCTTCACTCATGGTAAATACGGACATAATTAAATTATCGCCAAGATCATCGTAATCAGGCTCTGCAAGATTAGATTTTAGATAAACGGCAATGATGATATCGGCGCCTAAATCCGCCGCCACATTGGCTGCGACCTGATTTTTCAAGCCCCCATCCACATAGTACTCACCTTCAATTAAAACCGGGGGAAAAACTCCCGGGATTGACATACTAGCTTGAATGCCGGTACTTACCTTACCTTGGTTTAAAGCCCGCGACTCACCGGTCTGGAGATTAACAGCCACTGAATAACAGGGGATGGATAACAGATCATAAGTCTTGCCGCCAAGCAGTGTATCAAGATATTGCTGTAAACCCTTGGTCTCAACCAAACCACCGCCCGGGGGTAAAGGAATGTCAAGGAATGTGGTCGGATCTAGGGTGGCAAAAAGCTCGATGATATTTTCAACTGAGTAACCGGCAGCATAAAGGCCAGAAATGATACTTCCCATACTGGTACCTACTAGTAGATCAATGGGGACACCGTT
>DOID01000069.1:4242-4391 GCA_003511465.1 Bacillota bacterium
GATGGTTTTGCCACCACGGAAGCGGAGGTACTGGTCGGAAAGACACAGGATAAAGTTAGCACTGCCAGGAAAAGCAAAGCTTGAAAATGATTTTTTTGACGAAGTTTCTTTTTATCAACCATGCAAATATTCCTTCCTTTTCAAAAGAC
>DOID01000069.1:4570-9252 GCA_003511465.1 Bacillota bacterium
TGTAGTTTTTCCCAAGAAGTGATTAACTTTGAATCTGTTTTTTTAAAAGATAATAAGATATCTCCTTCCTCATATGGTTCCAACATATTATCTGGTAAATATGTGAGAAACTCAAAATATATTGAATTAGAATCTCCTGAAACTTTTGCTGATAGTCGTTCTATCCTTTGAAACCCATCGATACTGAATTGTGCGAAGAAGTTATTACCCTCACTGTAGATGGTAACCAAATAAAACATGTTTTGGTTAGGGGGTGCGTATTCGGAGAATGAATACTCGCCAATCCATGTTTCTAGAGACGAAAACTCTTCTACGGGTTGGCTTGGCAATGTGTTTGCATGATCAGAATTGATCAACGGGATTTTGGGTGCTATATAAAACGCAAATAAAATAACACAGAGTAGTAATACTCCAAAATAAACTGATATATTTTTTATACCCATTGCGAACACCTTTCTTTTTTATGTTATTCAATAATCGCCTTTTCTGTTAAAGGACCCATCTGACCATCCACCCCGTTTTTAGCTGGACCATATGTGCCAAGGTCATACCCGATCGCGACCAAAGATGCTTGTATTATAGCCGTATTGGAACCACCGACCTTTTGCGCTAAGGAGTTCCTATAACTAATATTAGTTTCATTAAGTGGCAGTGTCACAATACCTTTCATCGCCCAAAACGCGTCCTCCTTCTGTTGTTTCTCTTCTTTACAATAACGAAGAATGATAGAGACCGGTACGGGTTACTTGAGATTTGCGATCACGAAAAAAGTAGGTAAGATTAAACTACTGACTGCCAAAAGATAGAATAGGGGGAAACAGATGATTACTGTTAAAAATACGCCAAACCTTACCGGAGTAACGATCAGTGGTGACTTTGATGACCTTTACAACCTGGTCGAGGCTTTCCATGAAATATCAATTAATGAATACGCTGAAAGACACCAACAATACATCAGGATTTCCACCCGTCTGCTCGGCATTTGCTATGACATTCGCCATGCTTACCAGGGGGACCGGGAAATAGAGTTAGTTGCGAACAACATGACCGAAGATAAGATGAAGTGGCACTCCCTAATTACCCCCCAGAATAATGTCTATTATAGCTGTAATTGTCTTTATCCGGAAATGTTCTTCGGCATGCTAGCCCTCAATGCCCTTGTCAAGCTAAGGATGATGGACCTGACGAAGAAGAAATATAGCTTCACTGAAGCAATGGATAAAAAGGTGATTTGGGATGAAACAATCACGACGATCAGGTGTTTTCAGGCAGCGTTTGTGAAATGTGTAAAGGATACGCTTACCGAGACTACCTTTTCTAGATGGCTGAATGTAATGAATAGCGATCATATATTTATTGAGGACATTGCCGACCAATATATTGATCTGATCAACATTAAATATATCAACATGAGTAAGGAAAAGAGGTTAAAAAACCTATCTCCCCTAGCGAAAAGAATTGCCGAATTCCGCTATAACGATGAACATAAAGAGATAAAGGAGATCGTTACCGAGGCCGCCAGGGAGTATAACTGCGATCTAGCTGACATTAGATTAGAGGGTATCGAGTATCCTGAGGATATAGAGTGGTGAAAGCTAAGATGATTGTGTTGAAAGGAACTTGGGTGGTATACGAGTAATTGCGGATCATCAATAAAAATCAGGATCTTTCTTCATGAAAAAATAGCGAACACCACCAATTTCTATGTATTGAAATGAAACATCCGCTTCAATCACATAATCCTTAATTTCGCTGATGGGAAAATTCATAACTACAGGGGGATATACAGTCTCGTCCTGGACTTTATACTCATCTATATAAAATCTTCCCCAATAATCGACGTTTTCTTTTACCTTTGCATCGGCCAAAATCTTCTGTTTAGTTACTGTTAACTCAAGCCTGTTCCCGATCAGCCGGTAAGTACCGGAAAAGGATAAGATTCTCTTCAGTTCTTCCATTTGTGAATAATGGTAGGTGTATTTATTGTTCGGGTAAAACAAAATGCTTTCATCCCAGCCAGCGGCTGCTCCTATCATCTCTCTCTGCCAGAAACCTACTAAATCTTTGTTTTCAAACAGATTCTTACTGGAGTAACCATTTTCAAATAATAATATTCGGTTCAGGTTTTGTTTGTCCGTCTCTGTGAGGAACTGCTCTACGTTGTTAGTGACCGGTTTATACCAGCTGAATCTGGCAAAGTGTAGATTAAGGTCCTCGGAATTGAAAATCTGTCCGTACTGGGCGAAAATAGTATTTCTTAATATTCTTAGCTGTTTTTGGTCTAAAATAGAAAGGTATAATTCATTTAAGGGCTCTTTCCTTTGCAGGAACTCTAGTTCTCCTCCGTAAATGACCCGTAATGCTTGGTCATTATAAAGTTTCTCCCATGTAATCTTAATCGCGTTATCCCAGTCTTCCTCCGCCCAGGCGATATTTGCGATCAGAACAACCAAAATGAGTAATAATAACTTGGTCTTCAAATTATCCCTCCTCGATCGGAGCAAGGGCTCCTATCCAATTTATACCATAGGGGCA
This sequence comes from Bacillota bacterium, assembly GCA_003511465.1. Classification (GTDB taxonomy): domain Bacteria; phylum Bacillota; class UBA4882; order UBA10575; family UBA10575; genus Capillibacterium. The sequence goes on from DOID01000069.1 coordinate 7,106, forward strand.
CATTTCCTTCAACACTATTCGCATAGATTCCTGCCGAATAGATCGTTTCAATGGTTTATATCTCTACCGGTGCCCACAGATGTTTCTCCAGATCAATACACCCGTTCGCTTTGAACGTTACTCCCTCATTTTCAAGTAACTTCCGTTGTTCCTTCGGGTTGCAAAGGGGCTCGGGACCCATGCTCCCTACCTTATTGACCACCCGGTGGCAGGGAAGGTTCAGCTCAAAGGGAGCGCTGTGCATTGCCCAACCAACAACCCGGGCATTCCGTGGTTGATCGAGGAGCGCGGCAATCTGGCCGTAGGTCGCGACCTTTCCTTCGGGAATTTGAGCGACGATTTCATAAACCTGCTTAAAAAATTGTCCCATCATGTAAACCTCCTAGCTTACTTAGTTAATTATATAACTGATCAGCGCTTTTCACAAAATAAACGGAAGCTAAAAGCAAGGATTAAAGATGCCGTTGTCGAATAATAAGTTTACAATAATGACAGCAAAAACCAGAAGGAGAATTGAAATGAAAATTGTCGTGATTAACGGGACAGAGCATAAAGGCTGTACTTATCAAATAAAAGAAGCGTTTTTGTCAGTATTGAGAGCCGGAAACGAGATTACTGAGTTTTATCTTCCCAAAGATTTACCCCATTTTTGCACTGGGTGCAAGACCTGTTTTTTTAAGGATGAGAATCTATGTCCCCATGCTGAATATACCATGCCTATCTGGAAGGCAATTCTCCAGGCAGACCTACTTATTTTCGCGGCCCCTGTATATGCCCTGCGTACGCCAGCTCAGATGAAAGCTTTACTTGACCACTTTTGTTGTCACTGGATGGTTCATCGTCCTGACCAAGCCATGTTTATCAAACGGGCTGTAATCTTAACAAACAGTATCGGTGCGTCAAACAGATCGGCACAGAAGGATCTAGCGACTAGTCTGCAATGGATGGGAGTTTCGGATGTATCCAGTCTTGGTTTTGGACTGATGGAGGGTGTGGTCTGGGATGAATTGTCTGATAAACGTCGAAACAAAATCAAAGCGAAGACAGCGAATTTGGCGAAAAAATACGCTACCTATCAACCTGGACGCAAGGGACTCAAGGTCAGAGTACTATTTTTCATCTCTAAACTGCTCCATCAAGCCGTCCTTAAAAAAGAGGAAATTCCTTCGGCCGACAATCAGCATTGGATTAAAAATGGCTGGATTAAAGGGTAATATGAACTACTATATTACTCCGCCTGGCGTACACCCATGAGCATTAGGAAGGATAGTACAAAGGAGACAGCAGCCATGGGGAACATTGCCTGGCGGGAGGTAATGTCCATGGCAAAGCCAAAGACCGGTGGGGCGAGGATTGCTGCTAGTTGGGACGAGAAGTAGTAGAGTCCGGTGTACAAGCCCAGCCGCGATGCTGGTGCCATATCGGCTACCATGGGGAAAGAGTTGATGTTGATCAGGGCCCAGAAAAGGCCGCCGATGGCCAGCAAAATCGCTACTGTGGGCCAGGGTACTCCTACTAGGGTGGCGCTGCTTAGCATCAAAAACATTCCCACCAAGCCCAGCAAGATTATTTTTTTGCGACCAAAACGACTGGCGATAAAGCCGCTGGGGATGGCCATGAGCAGGAAGGCCAGGGAGAAATAGGTGAGATACTGGGCGGCTGTATCTTTTTCCAGACCCCATACTTCAGTGCCATAGAGGGTGAAGTAGGTTTCCACGCCATTCCAGCCGATGAACCAGAGGAAGATGGCGGCTAAGAGCAGCTTGGTGCTGGCTTCTTTATCCTTTATGACGGCAAGGAGGGCTTTGATGGGACCATCCTGCTGCCCTTGATCGGGCTGAACAATTTCTTTGCGGGGTTCACGGATGAATTTTAAAAGAATGAGGAGAACGATGATCATGATGATACTGGCGACGGGGAAGTCAGTATAGATATTGCCCTTTTCTTCGGTAAAGAGCGTGGTAAAGACCGCATAAAACAGAATGGAACCTAGACCGCCCATGAAGTTGACAATCCCATTGGCCTTACTGCGTAAGGGTGAGGGAGTCAAATCCGGCATCAAGGCAATAGTAGGGGCCCGGAAGGCGGCCATGGCAATATTCATGATCACAATAACCAGAATCAGGACCCAGAGGGAAGAGTCAATA
>DOID01000069.1:9427-15899 GCA_003511465.1 Bacillota bacterium
CCAATCAGGGGAATCAGGCTGATGGCGGCGATGTTGTCCAGGGTCATGATCATACCGACCTTGGTGTTGAGGAAAGAAACGCCTTCCATCATGGATTCGAGAATCAGAGGCACGTAAGCGTTGTAAATGGACCAGGTTAGGGAGATAACGCCAAAACCCAGACCTAGAACAAAAATCTTCCCGTACGAAAAATCACTTTTGATCATGGTAATCTCCTTTCAATATCATATTTTCAAATAAATTCTATAGTTTACTAGTTAAATCCTCCAAACTGGTTTTGTGAACAGCTCTCAGAAAACCAGTTGGTTTAGATCGATTTAAAGAGTAATAATTTTACCCTCAGTGGAAAGGGACAGGCAATTTTGATTCTTTTGTGAAATAAATGGGTTATAATAGACTCGTAAGTGTGAGGTGATGACAATGAGACGTGAAGATATAGAAAAAACATTAAGAGCACAAAAAGCCTATTTAGCTGAGAAATATCATGTAAAAAAGATTGGGATATTTGGATCCTATGCGCGAAATGAAGAAACTAATGATAGTGACATTGATATTTTGGTTGAATTCAATCGACCCGTTGGTTTTGAATTTTTAGAATTAAAGGAGTACTTGGAATCAATGTTTAACAAACCCATAGATTTAGTAACTAAGAATGCACTAAAGCCTTACATGAAAGAAGAGATATTGAGTGAGGTACAATATCAATGAAGAAAAGATATATTATGTCGCTCGAAGACATAATAGAATCGATGACCCGCATCGATTCTTATACGGATAATTTGGATTATGATAATTTTCATCAAAATCAGCTGGTAGTTGATGCTGTGATAAGAAACCTTGAGATTATTGGAGAAGCATCTAAGAACGTACCGGAAGAAATTAGAAATAAATATAACAAAATCCCATGGAGGAAGATGATTAGCTTAAGAAATATTTTAATTCATGAATATTTTGGGGTTGATGATTCAATTGTTTGGGAGATTATAAAGACAGATTTACCGGGTGTAAAACCATTTATTATTAAAGTAATTCAGGAAGAAAATCAGTAGTACGGATGCGCTAATATTAGCAAACATTAATGGGTAAGGGAAGAGGTAAGTTATGACGGAAGAACACTACATTGATTTGCACATCCATTCTCTGCACAGCGAGGACGGGGAATTTGCGCCGGTACAACTGGTGGAACAGGGTTGGCAGGCTGGCCTAGGGATCATGGCGATCACCGATCATAATTCCGTAAAGGCGAATGCCGAAGCACAGAGGGCAGCGGAGCGAGTGGGGATTAAATATATCCCTGGGATTGAAATAGACTGTATTTACCAAGGGGTTGAATTGCATGTTTTGGGGTATGGCATTGATTTTCATGATCCTGTTTTCACTGAAATCGAAGAAAACGTCATTCGCCAACATCAAGAAGTTTCGCAACAGCGTTTATTACGCTTTAACCAATTAGGGTTTAACGTTACAGCGGCCGAATTGGATGCCCTTGACCACGGAGGTGTTTGGGGTCAGATCTGGACGGGGGAGAAATTCGCCGAAGCGCTTTTGAATAAAGCGGAGTATTTTGAGCACGAATTACTGAAGCCCTACCGCCCCGGTGGGGCCAGAAGCGATAATCCCTTAGTCAATTTTTACTGGGATTTTTGCGCGCAGGGTAAACCTGGTTATGTCAAAATAAACTATCCGGAATTTTCAGAGGCGATTAAGATAATCCATGGGACGGGCGGTCGAGCGGTTCTGGCGCATCCCGGTGCTAACCTGGCCAAAAACCATGGTTTGTTTGCCGAGCTCGCCCAGTCGGGGTTGGATGGGGTGGAAGTAGGCAGTAGTTATCACTCGCGGGAGAGTGCCGCCTATTTTTATCAGCAAGGATTAACTTACAAGCTTATGCTGACCGGGGGTAGTGATTACCATGGCAAAACCAAGCCTGCAATTAGGCTTGGGCAATACGAGCGATTGCTTCCAGACCAGGAAGTGGAGGCCCAACTAATAAAGGCGGGGTTAATCCCGACCAGGTAAGTTAGGAAGTGGAGTGAAGCTGTTGATTAGAGTAATCATAGCGGATGATGAAACTCGAATCTGCAAGCTGATTGAGCATCTGATCAATTGGGAAGAGCTTGGAATGGAGATCGTAGGGATCGCCGATAATGGCATTGATGCGCTTGGCTTGGTTGAAAAAGCCCATCCGGATCTGGTCATTACCGATATCCGCATGCCCGGTTATGATGGGTTGGAGCTGATTGAGAAAGCCAAAGCCATCAATGAAAAACTCGAGTTTATCATCATCAGTGGCTATGAAGAGTTTGCTTATGCCCAGAAGGCCATCGAGTACGGGGTCAAGGACTATTTGTGTAAACCGATCAATCAAGACAGCTTGTTAAAGGCCTTGCATCGGGTGAAGGAAGCCTTAAAAGCGAAAACCAGGCACAGTAGTTTAGAGCAAGAGTATCAGAGCATTAAAAAGGACGTCGGGAAAATCAGAAGGTCTTTTCTCCATAATCTCCTCTTATTTCCGGAGGAGGGTTTCCCCGAAAACACTTTAGCGGAGATCAACCAGAATTACTATTTTCATTTTCAGGACGGATGCTTCCGCGTCATGATCATCAAAATTGACGGCCAGGGTGAGGCGAAGCCAAGCACGGATGAAATCAGCGCTCAGCTCACCGAAACACTGCTGACCGCTTTGTCGGAAGTGACGGTAGAGACGGAGATCGTTCTGAGTAATAGTAGTATAGTGGTGTTAATCAATTATGCACCGGAGGAAAAAGCAAAGCTTGAAGCGGTTTTCGTCAAGCTTTTGAATGAGTACAAAGGCCGGTTAATTCCTTTTGGTTTGATGGTCACGATTGGGTATGGTACCGAAGTTACGGAGTTAAAAGCGATTACCACCTCGATTACAGCGGCCCAAGGTGCAATCGATGATCGGATCTTGAAGGGAGTGGGGCGGATCATCGAGTTTTCCCAAGCGCCAACCGGAGCGATCTTCAACGCTGATCGTTATTATGAATTTACCAGAAGATTCACCAAAGCAGTGGAATTAGTAGATCACACTGAGATCAAAAAAGTCATCAATGGTCTGAAGGAGGATTTAAGCAGGCAACAAGTCAGTGGTTCTGAAATAAAAAGGCTGGTCCGGGAAGTGGGGAATACCTACTATATCACCATGAGAAATAGTCATCTTAAGATCGAGGATGCAACCTACGAGCAAACCATGCTTGAGCACGCCATCGACAATTGTTATGCCCTGGATCAACTTTTTCAGGAGCTGACTGACCAGATCACGGGCTCCTTGTCAAAACTGATGGCGGATAAAAGCCAAAAGAACGTCAGTCAGATCAAACAGGCTAAAATGTATATCGAACAAAATTACATGAAAAATATCACTTTGGAGGACTTAGGTTCCTATCTAGGGTTTAATTCCTCCTATTTCAGCAGCTTTTTCAAGAAAGAAACCGGAACCTCTTTTGTGGAATATCTCTCCAAGGTTAGAATGGAAAAGGCGAAAGAACTCTTGAAAGAGCCGGGTCTAAGAATCCAAGATGTCTGTCTGATGGTGGGCTATAATGATGTGAAGTATTTTACGAAGTTATTTATCAAACATACGGGTTTAAAACCCAATGAATTCCGGAAATTATTTGCGTAGGGCACGAGCAAGGAGAGACTAATGCACCGGAAAAAAGGCTTTTATTTGATGGACCGGATCTTCCTGGTTTTTCTACTGATGGTGATCTTACTGATGACCTTATTTTTTTGTTTTGTTCCTTTTGCGCTCAAGCAGGGAACCTATCTTTTGGTGTTCTTATTTGCTTTTTTGCTCGCCACTGTTTTTTATGTGACTTACCGCTGGATCTACATCCCCTATCAGGAAAGCAATAAGACCTTGCGGCTGTTTGCCGACGGGTATATCTTTAAAGGAGTCTTTGACTTACGGATCCATTTTAATCATGAACTCTTCCTAGCCATGCAAAAGTTTAGGGAGATTATTGATACCAAGGAATTGATTGAAGGCTCGAAAAAACACGCCGAATATCTGGCTTTGCAGAATCAGATTAACCCGCATTTTCTCTATAACACCCTGGAAGGGATCAGAAGCGAAGCCTTGATTGAGGGCGTTGAGATCATCGCCAATATGACTGAGGCCTTAGAGACCTTTTTCCGCTATACCATCTCTGACATGGATAAACTGGCTACTTTAGAAGAGGAAATTGTCAATGTGGAAACCTATTGTACGATCCAGCGGTTTCGCTTTGGCGAGAAAATCGAATTTAAGATCGAAAGCCCAGAGGACCATGATCCGGAAATCTTCCACGCGAAAATTCCCAAGCTCACGCTCCAGCCCATTGTGGAAAATGCCGTTTTCCACGGAATCGAACCCAAAATGGGTAAGGGTTTGGTTACCTTGAAGGTCCTAGCCACCCCCAGCAGGCTCCTGATTACCGTCTCTGATAACGGCGTCGGGATGGCGGAGGAACATGTGCATCGGCTCAATGATCAACTGCGCGGAGCTTCCCTCACCTATATCAAAAAGGATAAAGAAACAGGCGGCATTGCCCTGCTTAATGTCAATAACCGGATCAAACTGCTCTTTGGTGATGAATATGGGATGTATTTGTACAGCAAAGCCGGGGCGGGGACAGATGTGGAGATCAGTTTGCCCCTAATTCTCTAAAAAGCCCCTAAAGGAGCTGACGATGAAGGAAGAGATCTTAAGAATCGAAAATGTGATCAGAAAAGTCAATGGGATTACCTATCTGGATAATATCAATTTCAATGTTTTCAAAGGAGAAATAATGGGGTTAATCCCCCTGGACAATCACGGGAAAAGCCAGTTGATTGAGTTAATCCTCCAAAACGTACCCCTGCATTTTGGTCGGGTGTATTTCGACGATCAACTGGTGAACTACTATGAGCATAGCAGCATGTCCAAAAACAGAGTATCTCTGCTGGAACAGGATACTAATCTGATTGAAGATTTGAAGGTGACTGATAATATTGGTGTCTTAAATCAGACCTTCCATGATTTTATTATCCATAACCGCAGACTGCGGCAGGAAACCGCGGCCTTGCTCAAACAACTGGGGATTGTAATTGAAATTGAAGAATATGTGTCTGAGCTGTCCATTCTGGAAAAGGCCATCATTGAATTGATCCGGGCGGCGCTGAATGGGGCCCAATTGATTATCCTCAACGAACTCTCCAATTTTTTAAGTATCGACGAATTATCTTATTTTCAACGACTTTTAGTCCACTATACGAAACAAGGCCTCTCCTTTCTCTACATCGCCAACCATCATGAAGAGGCGTTCAAAATCTGCCAGCGGGTCGCCTTATTTGAAAAAGGCCGGATCATCAAGGTGATTTCGGCTAAAGATTTTTCCACGGCAGTTTTAGAACCCTACATGCTTACCTTTGCCCACCCGCCTACGGTCTCCGAACAAAACAACCACGTAGGGATCCTCAAGTGTCAACAACTGTCCACCGCTAACTTAGAGACGCTTAATTTTTCCGTAAAAAAAGGGGAGTGCCTGACGATTCTGGACATGGATAACCGGGGCATTCAGGATCTGGCGGAGATCATTAGCGGTTATGCCAAACCCCGTAGCGGAAAGCTAATTGTGGATGGCAGAGCAATTCCCTTCACCCAGAAAAGAAATTTTTTACCGGACGGAGTAGCTTACATCCCGGAGAATCCCGTCCAAAAATCCTTATTTTTCAACCTTTCCTACTTGGAAAACCTCACTTTTTTGCTCGATCGAAAACTGGACCGCAGGATCATTGGGAAGAAGGTTTTAAACAGTATCAAGGAAGAATACAGGAACTTGGTGGGAGTGGAGATTGAGGCGCCGGACCTGTGGGGATTGGAAATGCAATCCCTCTATAATTTGGTCTATTTCCGGTTGTTGCTTTATAGTCCGGAGGTAGTTTTTATTATGCAACCATTCTCCCAGGCGGATATGTACTTGCGCGGCCGGATCATCCAATTGATCAATATGTTTAAGGAAAAAGAGCTTGCCGTGGTCATCCTGGCAGTCAGCATCTCCGATACTTTAACGGTTACCGATCGCCTTTTGATCCTGGAAGACGGAAAGTTGGCCCCCCAAGGGGGTAGGATTAACTTTGCGAATTCAGATTGACAAAAACAGATTTGGGGTGTATTCTAGGTTATATCAAGTAATTTAGATATGAGGTGAGAAGATGTCGGTCGCTTACGAGGAACAGACCAAGGTCTTCAAAGCCTTCTGCGACGAAAAGCGGTTACGCATCCTTGAATTGCTCCGGAGTGGCGAAAAATGTGCCTGTGTCCTGATGGAAGAGCTTGAGATGCCACAGTCTTCGCTCTCCTATCACATGAAAATCCTCTGCGAGTCGGGGATCGTGGATAACAGGCCAGAGGGTAAATGGATGTACTACACAATAAGCGAAAAAGGTAGCGCGGAAGCGACGGCACTTTTGCAGGCGCTCACCACGCCAA
>DOID01000069.1:16174-16687 GCA_003511465.1 Bacillota bacterium
CCTATGGAACTTTTTTCAGAACCAAATTCTCGGGATGAAGTGGTTAAATGAGGTGATCGGAAGCGGACTATCGGCTCTAGGGTTAGAGATCAGTAATCGTTGGGGAGCTAGTGTCCAGTTTTTTATCTACGACGTCATTAAGATTACGCTGCTGCTTTGTTCATTGATTTTTATTATTTCTTATATCCAGAGTTACTTTCCACCGGAAAGGACAAAAAAAATCCTGGGGCGTTTTCATGGAATTGGCGCGAATACGGTTGCTGCTTTGCTGGGAACGGTGACACCTTTTTGTTCCTGTTCGTCCATTCCATTGTTTATGGGCTTTACCAGCGCAGGACTACCGTTAGGGGTAACTTTTTCCTTTCTAATTTCTTCTCCTATGGTTGACTTGGGGTCGTTAGTTCTTTTGATGAGCATTTTCGGAACAGGAGTGGCCATTCTCTATGTGGTGCTCGGCCTAGTGATCGCCATTGTCGGTGGTACCATCATTGAAAAACTGCATATGGAAAAATA
>DOID01000119.1:0-905 GCA_003511465.1 Bacillota bacterium
GGTTATGATGACTTTTATTTTGCCCAGAAAGCCATCGAGCTCCAGACCACTAATTATCTGTTAAAACCCTGTCGGCCGGAACAGATACTGCAAAGCGTCTTAAAGGCGAAGAATCTGATCAGCGCAAAAAAAAGGCGAAGCGCGGTTCTCCACAACTATCATGAACTAATCAGAAACAATATCCCCATCCTAAAGGAAAGGTTACTGAAAGACTTGCTCAAGGGGAATCTTCATGACGCAGCGGTGCTCAAGCAAAAGCTGATCAGTTACGGGATGGCCTTTTCCGATCTTACCCATGATTTTTGCGCAGTGATCTTCAATGGGGACTGGTGGCCGGAAGGGCAGTCGTCGGCCTGGCCTAAGGCGGATGAATATCTGATGCTGGCGGTGATGGATACGATCAAACAAGGACTAACTCCGCGCTACCGTTGTGAAACTTTAGATGAGAGCAATCAGGTGATCGTGATCCTAGAAGTGACGGCGGAAGACGATGACCGCTTAGCCTTGGCTGCCGAATTGGAAAAGTTGAAAAGACAGATTAACCAACAATATGATTTAAGCATGACCATTGGGATCGGGGGACCGGTTTCACCACTGGCGGCCGTTGGGCGTTCGTACCAACAAGCGGCCACTGCGGTGGAGACCGGTTTTTTTTCCGGGGAGAACCAGGTTATTATTTATGATCCCCAAATGTCGGTGCAAAGCAGCAAGTTCTTATACCCGTTTCAGGAAATTAAACAGATCATTCGGGTTTTGGAAAAGGGCGATGAGGAGATGGTGCCAGCAGCGGTGGGCGAATTTTTCCAGGCGATCACCGTGGCAGGGAAATCGGCCAAAGGGGAGATCCAAAAACTCAGCATGACGCTGCTCAGCAACATTCTCCATTTTTGCGTGGACCAAAGTAT
>DOID01000119.1:1078-1674 GCA_003511465.1 Bacillota bacterium
GTGGAGGAAAAAATCAGCCTGGTTTTAATCGGGATTGTCCGGCAGATGGCTGCTGATCAAGATCTGAACAATGTGGTGCAAGTTGCGATCGATTATATTAAAGCAAATTATCGGAATAACCTAAACTTGCAGGTCATTGCCGACCAGGTCAATTATAGTCCAAGCTATTTGAGTTTTCTGTTCAAGCAGGAGACTGGGACGAACTTTATCGACTATTTAAATCAATACCGGATTGAACAGGCAAAAAAATTACTGCGGGATACCAATGATAAAAACTATGAGGTCGCTTACCAAGTGGGTTATCAAGATGAAAAGTATTTTTATCAAATCTTCAAAAGATATACTGGCCTGACCGCCTCCCAGTACCGGGAGAGTTTTCGCTTAAACAAAAAATAGCTAACTCTTTTCGTAAGAATCTCTACCTTAATTTGTAAACACTTATGTTACACTAAACTTACAAATTGCTTAACTGTTTTAGAAAAGGCCTTTTTTGAACAGGGAGAAACATAAGGAGGAATCAGGATGGGAGTTTCACGTGGGTCACGCCGGTTATTATTGGTCCTTACCTTAGTGTTGGTGGTCACCAGTAGCTTAAC
>DOID01000119.1:1938-3356 GCA_003511465.1 Bacillota bacterium
CAATTGCCCGATCTCTTTATGGTGTGGGGACAACCGGCTTTCTTTGATCCGATCATGAAAGGCGGTTACGCCGCCGAATTAAACAAGAACGACTATAAAGACTACGGCTTCTTCGAAGGCGCTCTGGATGGGTTCAGTATGAATGGCAAGTTATATGGACTGGCCCGGAATACCGACTTAATGGTGCTCTACTACAATGAAAAAATCTTTAAAGACCATAAGGTTAAAATCCCAACTACCTATGACGAATTAGCGACCGCGATTAAAGCCTTCCGTAAAGCGGGGATTACCCCGATTGCCCAAAACGGGCGAGACTGCTGGGTGCTGAACATCCTCTATCAGGACCTGGTCATGAAGGAAAGTGGAGATCCGATCCTTATTTATCAAGCCCTCGACCAAAAGGTCAAATTCGCCGATCATAAACACTTATTGGCGGCAGCGCAAGATCTACAAGCATTGATCAACCTGGGCATCTTCCAGGATTCGTTTGTGGCGGCGGATTACGGGGCCGCGCGAAACCTATTCGGCCAAGAACAAGCCGCCATGTACTACATGGGCGCTTGGGAGACCGGACTGGCTGCCGATGAGAACTTCTCGGCGTCTTTCCGCAATAATGTGTCGGTGGTCCCCTTCCCGGGGATGGTAGGAAAAGGCAAAGGCCAAGCCACGGATCTGATGGGTTGGTTCGGCGGTGGGTATGCGGTCTCCGCGTCTTCGCCGGTGAAAGCCGAAGCGATCAAACTGCTCAACTACATAATGGCTCCGGAGAACTGGGCGAAAAATGCCTGGCAGTTAGGGCTCGTTATTCCGGGACAAAAGTATGACCAATTTATGACCGGTCAAGAGAACAAACTCCAGATCCAGATCTCAGAAATTATCAATCAGTCCACTTCCTTTAGTGGGACGCCGTGGAATGATGCGGCAACGCCCGGTTTCAAGGTGGATAGTGAGACGTTGATTCAAGAATTTGCCGCGGGGATGAAAACACCCCAAGAATTTCTCCGTGCCTGCGACCAGGCCGCCCAGAAAGCGCTGAATTAAGCGGGGTTAGCGACACAGTAAACTCAATGAATGGCTGCGCAAGCAGCTGGTGTGGAAACATGGCAGAGGGAGACCGGATCAAAGTCTCCCTCTGTCGCTAATAAAACTTAAATTAATACCGAGAACGGGTGATATTATGCAATCCTATCGCCAAAACAAAAAGACCATTTTTATGTTGGTCGCCCCCGGCTATGCCTTCTTTTTGCTAGCCGTTTTGTTTCCGATCGGCTTGAGCTTTTATTATGCCTTAACCGATTGGTCAGGGATCGGCAGCTTTAATTATATCGGCTTTGACAACTTCCAACGGGCGCTGGGGGACCGTGTTTTCTGGCATTCTTTAAAAAATGCAGCGACCCTTGCCATTATGACCGTCACGA
>DOID01000050.1:0-2556 GCA_003511465.1 Bacillota bacterium
GCTTCCCGCAGAATTTCGATGGCTATCTCCATAAATAAGGTCTCCAGAACAACCGGAAAAGGAGTTCCTTCCCGTGTTCCGGCAACTTTAATCGTGAGGATAAAAGGGATCAGCTCCGGATTATGCACAGCCAAAGCAATGAAAATGGCCGGCAGGTACAAGGAGAAAAAGAAAGAGATCAAGCGAATCATCCGAATAAGGATGGTCAATGGCCACCGGTGATAGTAATCTTCAGCCGCATAGTAAAGCTCCCAGAAGGTGACCGGCGCAATCAGGGCAAAGGGCGTATTATCAACGAGAATCCCCACCTTCCCTTCAAGCACAGCCCCAACCACCCGGTCAACCCGTTCGGTTGTTTGGATGGTCGGAAAAAGGCTGTACGGACGGTCTTCGATGTATTCCTGCAGATAAGCGCTTTCAATTACGCCATCGAGATCAATCCTTGCAAGGCGCTGCACTACTTCCTTCACCAATTCGGGGTTGGCTACCGATTCCAGATAAACAAGGGCGATATCGGTTTGGGAACGTACCCCGATTTTCATGCTTTTTACCCGCAGGTCCGGATCGCGGATCCAGCGCCGGACCTGCGCCGTATTTGAGCGGAGCAGCTCATTAAAACCGACCCGCGGGCCCCGGACCGCCACTTCCGATTCCGGCTCCTCAATGCCCCGGTGTTCCCAGCCGCGGGTGTTACAGATCAGAGCGCCGTCTTCCCCTTCCAGAAGGAGGGCGGTTTCACCGGACAGGATAGCTGTAATAATCTGCTCTAGATCGGTCTGGAGCATGACTTCATTAATATTTAGCACATGATCCATGAGTTTTTGGGCCAAATTCCGCCGGTCCTGTGCCCAATCGGCGGCCTCACCATCGAAAGTGGTTAATGACTGGAGAATATAATCATTAATCGTATCTCGACTGCTTAAACCATCAACAAAAACAATGATGGCCCGGAGTGGTTCCGATAGTGGTAGCACAAATTCGCGGAAAACCACATCATCACTGGATCCAATCCGCGCTTTTATTGTTGCAATATTTGCAGCTAAATCCCTGGTAAGGACAGGTCTTTCCTTCTGCTGCCCTTCTTTGTCTGCTGCTTGCTTGCTTTCTTTATCCTTACGAAACTCACCAACCGATCGTGGCCGGCGAAAGCTTTTCTTTTTCATCCTAATCCCCATTTGTTCTTTAAGGATTTACATCAATTATTTTACCCTGTGGCCTCGGCGTTTATCCTCTGCCACTTCCCACAGCGGCCCCCCCAACCAGAAACCGGTCGTTCATTAATCCGCACGGTAATAACCTCGCAACGGTTCGGACAATCAACACACTCAAAACTATCAACCCCGATTTTCTCCTCCCCCAATTGAAAACCGCGAAAACCCGAATTGCCATACTCCGCCTTTTCCTCCTGCGCGAGAAGGGCTACTCCCCAGGCACCCATGGTCGCGTAATACTCCGGCACCACCACCTCTAAGCCCAATTCCTTTTCAAACGCCTTTTTGATCCCGGCGTTGGCGGCGACTCCCCCTTGAAATAAAATTGGGGGAATAATTTCTTTTCCCTTCCCGACATTATTTAGATAGTTCCGGACTAAAGCTTCACAGAGGCCGGCCACAATATCCTCCAAGCTGTGCCCCATCTGCTGCTTATGGATCATATCTGATTCGGCAAAAACCGAACACCGCCCGGCGATCCGCACCGGGTTTTTCGCCCGTAACGCAATGTCGCCAAATTCAGCAATCGAAAGATTCAAACGATGCGCTTGCTGATCGAGAAACGAACCGGTCCCAGCCGCACAAACCGTATTCATCCCAAAGTCCACCGCAACACCGTGGTTAATCAATATGATCTTCGAATCCTGTCCACCGATCTCTAGGACCGTTCGAACCTGTGGTTCAGCCCGTAAAGCGGCTACACCATGGGCGGTAATTTCATTCTTGATCACATCCGCCCCTAAAATCGCCCCGATCAACTGCCGTCCGGAGCCGGTCACCCCTACCCCTAAAACCTTGAGCTCATCAAAGTCCGGCGCCACCTCCCGGAAGGCCTTTTGCACAGAAGCGATCGGATTTCCCTCCGTCCGGAGGTAGATCTGGTGTAAAATCCGCCCTTCCGCCCCCATCACCACCAGATTCGTACTGACCGAACCTACATCAACCCCTAAAAAAACGCCGTCTTCTATTGTTCTCAACTACTTTCTTCATTACTCAATTTTTCGCATCCTATCTATACCATGCAAAGCGCTTTCGCAGGCTTTCGCGTTTTACTTCTCAACTTTTTGCATCCTATCTGTACCATGCAAAGCGCTTTCGCAGGCTTTCGCGTTTTACTTCTCAACTTTTTGCATCCTATCTGTACCATGCAAAACACTTTCGCTAGCTTTTCTGTTTTGCTTGGTCGTTTATGGTCTGCGAAAAGTGAGATTGGTCGCTTCGGTTTGCGAAAAGTGAGATTGATTCTCGTCGCTTGTCGCTCGTAGTGAAAGCTTTTACCCAACCGGGGCTGGATGGTGTTCTCTGGTGTAATTGAATTTCTTCATCCCGTCTTCTTAGGTTTTGC
>DOID01000050.1:2681-13249 GCA_003511465.1 Bacillota bacterium
GGAGATTAATAATCTTATCCTTTCACGTACCCCTGTAAGCTTTTGAACCGAACCTTTTTCCGTCGCAGCAGATCGACAAAGGCTTCTAAACGAGTCATCATCCCCGCCTCAGCCGAATGCTCATCGATGACCAACGTCAAGATGGGCAGCTGGTAAGTGGCACTAACCGCCGGGGTAATGCTCTGGGCGACAATCTCCGGCATACAGGTGAAGGGAAGAACTTGAATCACCCCATCCAACCGGTTAACCCCGGCATCCACCATCTCCGCAATCGTCTCCCGGCCATGACCGCCAACCGAGGAGGCGAGAAAAGGTTCCGACAGCAAAGCAGTACGGTGCCTATGGTGGGGATAGCAGAAGCCCAGCAGATGTTCCTCCGCCCATTGTGAAATCGACATGGAGCGGACTACTTCCACGCCCATCTCCCCGAGCAACATCTCTAAATGAAAATTCACCCGCGGTTCCAAGACCATATAGATCTCACCGATAATTTTCACCCGGATCGGCGGTGTTCCGGTCTCCGGCAAGCGATTTTTCTTCAGCCACTCTGCTAACTTCTGGTAATGGCGGCCTAATTGCAGAACCTTCGTTTCCTGGCGCATCGCGGCGAGAAATCTCTCGTAACTACGCTGAGTTTCTCTTTGATCCTTACTACGGGGTAAATCGTAACGGAAAAGCGCATTCCCCTGGTCTACCCAACGTATTTTCTGCCAAGCCAGTCTTAAGGCCGCTACAGCCTGGTGGAGGGGGACGTTTTCCAGCAACACCTGCACAGCATGGTATAATTCCTGCCGCTTCCCTCCCAACGGTTCGAGGAGTAAGAGCTTGAATTTGTAACCTAAATCCTCGAGAATCTGTTGTTGGATCTGGGCGTAGTATCCGAATCGACAAGGACCTACCCCACCGGCCATCACGATGCCTTCCGCCCCCTGTTCCAGCCCTTCAATAAAATTGCCCAGGTTAATCTTGAAAGGGAGGCACGCCCCTTCCGGTGAATACTTAGCACCCAATTCAAAAGTGCGTTTATTGGTCGGCGGGGCCGGCACCGCCTCATGACCTAAGCCGTTGATTAAAGTCTCCACCGGAATCGAAAGCAATCCCATGTGGGGAAAGGTTAGACGCAACTTAATCTCCTCTTTCTATTCAACAGATCGATAAAGGCTTCGATTCTGGTCACAAATCCGGCCTCTCCCGAATGCTCGTCTAAATCCAGCTGCAAGAGGGGCAGCCCCAGTACTTTTGCCTCCTTCTTAATCAACTCCCCGATTAAAGCCTCTGGGCCGCAGGCAAAAGCGCTAAGGTAAATAACCCCTTCTACCTTTTGCTTACACAAAAGACGGAAGGTTCCAAAAATCCGCTGGCTCAAGGTCCAAAACAAGGGTTTAGCCAAAACCCCTAATTCCACCTCAATCTGCTGCGGCGTGAAAAACTCCGGGGCCAGTACTTTAAAGCCATACCGACGCAACAGACCAATTGTGTCCAAATTGATAAAGGAATCATATAAACAGTAGGGATGTCCGATCAACCCGATGGCACGTTGGCTTTTTTCCGGACTAAGTAAAGCCCCACCCAGCAAGACCTTTTCGGCCTCCACAGGTAACAGTCCTTGTTGAAGCAGATGGTAGTAGGCACGGAAGGCTTGCTCCGCCTTGCGCAGCCCTTTCCTAATTTGGCCGTAGGAAAAGCCCTGGCGTAGGGCTTCCGGGAGGGCCTTAGCCGATCCCAACGCACAGTTTTTTTCACTTTTCCAGACCATAATCGGATGATCGCCCACGGCCTGCTTAGTCATTTCCGGTAATCCCATAAATTTCGGGCAAATATAATCTTTGCGGTTAATACTAACCAAACGGGGGATTAACAAGACATCACATTTGGATTTTAAGGCCAGCGTATGTCCAAGGAATACTTTCACCGGTAAACAAGCTTCGTCCACCGCGGCTTTTACCCCGGCATTCAGAAGCTTTTTCCCGGTTGGTGCCGACACCAGCGGGGAGAGACCCAACTCCGTTAAAAAAACCTGCCAAATCGGGCCATACCAGTAATAAAGTAAAGCCCGGGGAATCCCAATTTTAATCATAACCCCTCCTTCAGGTCGGTACCCCAACGGATACAACACAAAAAGCTTAAACCGGCAAACCGTGGTATTTAAGAATCTCCTCAATTGCCCTGGTGGTAATAGTGGCACCTGCGCTCGCCCGGTCCGCCGGGGACATTTTGCCGATATCACCAATCCCCACCACCACAGGAACTTGCAGCCCATTCAACACATCAACCGTGTCGCCTTCCACCTTTTTTCCGCCTTCCGGCTCCGGGTGGCCTTTCTTATCGACCGCTCCTAGGTGGACCTGACCCTCCTGGGTAATGGAAAAACTCACCGGTACACCAGCCACGTGTTTCGTATCGGCGGCGACGGCAATTACCCCTAAGACTTGAAACGCGTCATCACCCATTAAAGCCTCGAGCATCCGTTCGCCATGACCCTTCCCGCGCTCGCCGGCATCATCCGCCATCACCAAGACCGGGTCTCCCTCTGCTTCCTTGATCGCTTTCTGCAGCGCGGCTTCTGGCAATGGGGTGGGATTTCCAGCCGAAGCGGAAATTGTCCTTAAGCCCAGTTTTTCCCCAGCCGTTTGAATACTCTGCCGAGCCTGGTTATCACCGTCGGTAATGACAATGATCCTCTTCTTCTTCATCCTGCACCTTCCTTATCAGCTCTTCTTGCACAGTGCCAACCAACTGGCGCAACCGGGGGAGGGAGCTAATGATCCCGCTGGCCGCCAGTGGTTTACCGATCCGATGCCACCGTAGTTTTTTCGACATAAACCCGCCGATCCGGGTCTTCAGTCTAATTGCCGCTAAAGTATTGACCAGTAAGATCTGGTCGGCCTGTCCCACGTGACCGGCTAAACTAAGCATCGCGCGGATACAAATCGGAGCCTGACTATTCAGGCCCAAAATATAAACCTCATTATCAGCGGTATCCCGACCCACCAAATACGGTTCACCCCAATCGGCGGCTTCGGCCAGATCAAATTCGGGAATCGCCATAATGGCTTCCTTTGTAACCGGCCCTACCATCGGCAGCTTTCCCAGATGTAATTGGGCGGCCACCACCGAGGAATGAGCGCGGCCATAACAATGATAGATTATTTTCATTCTACAAGTTCCTCTGTACTTGATCGACCAGTTGGCCGATGGCATTATACCAACCGCATAACCTCGGCCTAGCCTTAACCTCCATGGGATTGTTTCGGTTTAAATAAGCTTTGCAGTTAATAAAGAGGTAGTTTGTAGGATCTTCGTCCAAGAGCGGCAGCATTTTTTTGATTGTTTTCAGTACTAAATCCGGTTTGCGACCCACCGCTAGAATAAACACTGTTTCCCCTTTCCGCCCTTGTCCCAACTGAAGAATGGTACCAACTTCCCGCTGCCCCACACCTTTACGAAAAGGGAGCTGTTGTCTGAGCAGAAAAGCTAGCTCCTTTCCCGTCTTAACGCTGGGAGGGAAATAACCCAGATGGATAGCTGCTGCAATCGGCGCCACCGCATCTTTCCCCTCCCAGTGATAAATCACTTTAAATCCTCATTCCTCCTTCGGGTCCTCACCATCGGTGCCTGTTCCACCCGTCGTTCCACCAATTTTAGCGCCGCTTCTACCCAAACCACCATTGATCGCAGAATAGATCCCAATTCCGACAATGGCGAGTCCGATAATCCAGAGGAGCGCGCGGGTCGACCCGCCACCAACAGCGCGATTACTGGCCCCCGCCCTGGTTAAAACATCCTGGGCTGCCGTGGCAAAGATGGCTGCTCCCCTCTCTGCTTCTTCCCGGCTATTTTGATGGGCACCCAGTTCTACCAGGAGCATCCGTGGAGCCAGATCCTGATTATACTTACCTTTGCCATAAAAAATCCCTTTAATAAAACCCGGGTACTTCTTATCCACTTCTGCTTTGACTTGTTGGGCGAAAGCCTCATTGGCTTTCATATTCGGATTCTGCCTGCCCACCACCAATTGGGCTTTGGTGACCGCCGTATTGTTAATCTCCTCGGCATACTCATCGGGCGGTACAGCATCACGGTGTATATCAATCAAGGCAATCGGGTTTTTTTTGAGCAATTCAACAGCGGTTCGCCGAGAGCGGTCATAAGCCATGGCATCATGGGGCTCATGGGAGGTTTTATCGTGCACAACGTTGCTCCCCCGCTCCTGTAAAGTCTGCGCCATGGAATCACCAACGCGTAAGATTCCTCCGTTGCCATGGACACTAGAGCTTCCATCGGTCGGAACGTATGATTCGTCCGAATGGGTATGGTAAATGGCCACCGGCCGGTTTTCCCCCTGAACATACTCTTCTCCCCTAGCCAAGAGCTGAGAGAGGGCAGTACCAATCCTTGCGGCTAAGGACGGGACGATCGCTGCTTCTAAATTCACTTTACGTACCAACCGCAGATGGGCGGTGTCCTCTTTAACTTCTTCCACCCGGTAGAGGTAATTATCGGCTGAAAGGTATTGATCGCCTTTTCCCACCTGATGGCTTGTGCGGCAGATTACTTCTCCCTCTTCATTCACCAGTGTATAGTAACCATCTTCCCGCTCGGTTTCTCCCCAGACCGGAATAGTTAAAGCGAGGAGTAGTAACAGGACTAAGCTGCAAATTCGGCATCCTTTTTTAGCCATTTTCGTCGCCTCCTTCCCTTTGGTCGGGTTCCTGAAGCCCCTCCGGACGATCCGGGGAATGATCCGGTCCTCCCTGCAGCCTTTCCCGGGTTTCACCGATGACTTCGGCTATGATAACCCCGATTAACCCCGCCAGAACCACCGTATCTAAGACGCCGGCCCCTCCGATGCGGGTCGGACCGAAACGTCCGGTCACCGCCCCTTCGATGGCACGGATCAGATCAGCTAAGATTATCCCCATCGTGGCGCTGACAAACGCTAGCCGCCGCGAACGTCCGATTAGATAAGCGGTAATCCCGGCAATGATCCCCCATAGATATTGTGGTTCAATAAACCCAGCATAGGTGTCAAAAGCATAGATTTTCGACACCCCATAGATGACAGCGCCGACCAGTAAAGATCCCCAGATGCCGCGGTTCGTCTCTTTCGCCGTTCCCGCCCGGTATAGTACATAAATACTGAGCGCCAGCGGGATAATGGCGCCCCCGAGATTGATACTGACCGGCGGTTCGCCACGGTAGAGCGGGATCTCAATAAAACTGCCCACCACCATTGCGCCGATGATGATTAAAGCTTGTTTATCTGTAAGGTACAAGCGGTCCAGAACCTGCTGGGCTAAACCAAGGAGAATCAAAATTCCCGCCCCAATTAGCAGCAACAAACCAATGCTCATCTCGTTTCCTCCTTCTGCAATTCTCGAAGCTAAAATTTATTATCCCACCGCTTTAAATTCCAATTCGGGCTTTTTGCGTTGTCAGTTGAATAAACCATATAAAAAAGGCCTTCCTCCGTAGAGGAAAGCCTCCAAAGCCAGCTTGGCTTTTTAACTTTATTCCTGGTCTTGGTTTAGATTCATCTTCTCCGCCAAAAGGTCACCTAGGTTAGAGGAGAGCGGTTTTTCTTCAAGGCCGGGGATGGATTGGGATTGTTTTTGTCCGCGGGGTTCACGGTGTTCACGGTGTTCTCGAGCCGGTTCTGGTTTTCTCTCCTGTGCTTCGCGGAGGCTTAGACCGATTCTACGATCCTCCGCATCAACTTTCACTACTTTCGCCCGGACGGTCTCCCCGATCTTTACTACTTCATCCGGTTTTTCGACCCGTCGGTCGCTGAGTTGGGAGATATGAATCAGACCATCGATCCCTTCCTCTAAATTAACGAAGGCACCGAAAGAAGTCAGGCGGACCACTTTTCCGTCAACCACATCGCCCACCTTGTATCTTTCCCCAATTCCACTCCAGGGATGGGGCGTTAACTGTTTTAAACTAAGGGAAATTCTTTTTGCTTCCTGGTCAACCTTAATGACGAGGACCTGAATTTCCTGGCCTTCAGTCAGTCGCGCCGACGGGTGGGGGATCCGCTCCCAAGCGATCTCAGAAATATGGAGGAGTCCTTCGACGCCCTCCCCTAAATCAACAAAAGCGCCAAAGGGAGTTAAGCGGGTGACCACGCCCGTCCGGGTCTGGTTTTCAGCCAATTCCGCATACATTTTAGCTTCAACTACCGCCCGTTCTTCCATTAACACCTCTTTCCGCGAAAGCACGGCTCGATGCCGCTCCGGTTCAAAATCAATCACATAAAATTCCGCCTCCAACCCCTCCAAAGCAGTCAGATCACTGACATACCCTAAATCCGCATGGGAAGCGGGAAGAAACACAATCAAACCTTCGACGTTGACCTGGAGGCCGCCTTTGATCGCCCGGATAATTTTTCCCGTTACCCGTCGGCGCTGCTCAAAATCGGCTTTTAATTTTTCCCAGGCCCCTTCTTCATCAGCCTTTCTCTTTGAAAGCTGGGTTTTTTCGTCTTCGGCCTTAACGACCATCACATTAATTTTTTCCCCAACCTCTACCACTTCACGGGCAGAAGCCACTTTTTCGTTAGTCAATTCCGCCAAGGGAATTGTAAAGTCGGACTTCCCGCCTACATTGACCGCTATTTCGTCATCATTAACCAGGACAACGGTGCCTTCTACAATTTTCCCCTGTTCCAAATTGGGGATCTCCTCAAGGACCATTTCCCCATTATCCATGGCTGATTCTCCATTCTCCGGTACCATTTCTCCATTCTCCACTTTATCTACCTCCTCTGTCAGCTGTCCGTTCGTAACTTGATTTTCTTCCATAGTTATACCTCCTGAATAATATTATAATATTGTTCCAGCCAGCTTGCGACCTCGTCGATCTGATCTTGCGGCGTCGACGCACCAGCTGAGACACCAACTATACGTTTATCTTCTAACCACTTAGGATTAATCTCTGCTTTTGATTCTATATGATATGTTGGCGTAAAGGAAGACCCGATCTCTACTAATTTGCGAGTATTCGCCGAATTTTTTCCTCCGATCACCAATAAAATGTCAACCTTTTGGGCAAGGTCGGCCGCTTCAGTCTGGCGTTCCCGGGTCGCATGGCAAATTGTATTAAAGACTTTTAACTCCTTCGTCAAGGGTAGCAAAAGATCCACCACTAGGGCCAACTGCTGTTGGGAGAGGGTCGTCTGGCAGACCAGACCAAGTTTGGCCTTAATTGAACCACGATGCACCTCCTCCGGCGCCGACGGATTTACCACGATGGCTTCCCCGTCCACCGTATCAACCACCGCCTGGACTTCCGGATGGAGGGGATCACCCACCACCACGACCTGATAACCATCGCGCCGTAACCCCTGGGCAAGTTTCTGTTCTTGTTTAACAAAAGGGCAGGTCGCATCAATCACCTTTAAGCCCCGTTCTTCCGCGTCCATAAAAATCTGCGGTCCGGCACCATGGGATCGAATGAGCAGAATCCCGCCTGATTCGGCTTCTTCTAAAGCAGAGATGGTTTTGATGCCACGGCTTTCCAAATCCGCAATCACCCGGGGGTTGTGAATCAAAGGCCCTAATATATAAACCGGCTGCCGGTGGTGGGAACGACTTGCCAGCGCAATCTCCAGCGCCCTTTCCACTCCAAAGCAAAAGCCGGCTTTCTTTCCAATCATAATATTACCCATTTTCCATTCCCGCCCCTGTATTTTTCCTCAATTCCGTCAGACGGGTAAAGATCTGGTCGGTTCCCTCTCGGATCAAATCTTTCTTCGCCGCAGGCCCTTCCAGTTTGAAAGGCGAACCCACGTATGCTCTGATCCGGGGAAACCGGAATAAAGACAGTCCGCGCGTGCCGGTAAACACCATAGGAAGAATCATCGCTCCGCTTTCAACCGCAAGCAACGCAGCCCCCGGTCGCAAAGGATGAATTTTTCCGTCCTTATGGCGCGTGCCTTCGGGAAACATCCCCAGGACTTTACCAGCGGAGAGTACCTCTAGAGCCGAACGGAAAGCCCCCCGGTCGCCTTGACCTCTTTTGACTGGAAATGCGCCTAACCGCCGAAGCAAACCGCCAAAGAACGGAATCCGAAAAAGCTCCTCTTTGGCCATAAAACAAACCTGCCGTTGACGCAGGCTGCAACCGACAACGATCGGGTCGATTAAATTGGTATGATTAGCCACGACAATAACCGGACCTTTTTCCGGTAACTGTTCAGCGCCTACAACCTTCAATCCGTAGAATAATTTGAGCATTCCGTAGAGTAGATCTCTGCATAACCTGTACAGCAAAAATGTCAGTCCTCCTGATTTAAGAAAATACAAGCCTGTCGATGCGAACTAAGGTAGCCAGCGTGAGCGGCCTAAACTAGCGACAAGATCCGAGCGACCACTTCCTGGATGGAGAGTCTGCTGGAATCAATGGTTACACTGTCCGCCGCCGGTCGCATGGGGGCAACCGGTCGTCCGGAATCGAAAGCATCCCTTTGTTTTAAATCTTCCTGAATCTCATGTTTCGTAACCGCCGCTCCTTTGGCTTGTAATTCAAGCCACCGCCGCTGCGCCCGTTCCTCAAGGGAAGCAATGAGAAAGATCTTCAAGTCAGCCTGAGGAAGCACTACGGTGCCAATATCACGACCATCCATTACTACTCCGCCTAGGTGACCAATGATTTGCTGTTGTTTGACCAGTACCGCCCGGACCCCGGCCACCGCTGCCACGACAGAGACCTTTTTCGTCACCTGATCGGAGCGAATCTGCTCGCTTACATCTTCCCCATCCATAAAAAGATGATAGCCCCCGTCGTCAGTCTGTTTAAACTCCAAAACGGTTTGTGCAGCCAAGTTCGTCAGGGCTTCCTCCTGGGTCAGCACAATTCCAGCCCGTAACGCTTTTAAAGTAATCGCCCGGTACATTGCCCCCGTATCCAGATATAAAATCCCTAAAGCATCTGCCACCAGTTTGGCCACGGTACTTTTACCGGAACCGGCCGGGCCATCGATGGCAATCGTTATACGATTATTCAATATTCTCCCCATCCGTCTCTTCTTCACCCTTATCCGGCACGTAGTCTTCCCTGGCTTGATGAACAACCTTTAACGCCTGTAATAGGTTTTCCTCCAACCGGCCCAAGACCTCCCGCACATAAAGGTTGGCTTCTTTCTCCACTTGCTGAATATAGCTGTAGGCTTTAGTTTTAAGTTCCTTACTCTCTTCTTGCGCCAGTTTTGTCAGATGGTGTTCAGAGAGGAGGCGCTGGGCTTCCGAAGAGGAATGTTCGCGGAGACGCTCCGCCTCTTCCTGAGCTTCCCGGATAATATGTTTTTTTTTCTGGAGAAGCTCCTCCGCCGCCTTCACCTCGGAGGGTAAAGTCAGCTTAACTTTTTTTAAAATCTCCAAGGCCTCATCGGCTGGGACCAAAGCGCGTCCAGCGAAGTGGGGGCTTTTTTTAATTAACTCCTCCAAGCGGTCGAGGAGCGCTAATAAATGGCTACTACTCATCTTCTACCCCCGCTTTTGTTTTTTTCCGCAAAGGTCCAAGGACCGCCGGAGGAACCAGCCCTTCCGGATCGCCACCAAACAGGACAATTTCTTTCACCATACTTGAACTGAGAAAGGAATATTCATTAGCGGTCATCATAAACACGGTTTCAATTTCCGGGGCTAAGTGCTTATTGGTCAAAGCCATTTGAAACTCATATTCAAAATCGGAAATTGCCCGTAATCCTTTGACGATCACCTGTGCCTTGTGGGCCCGGGCAAACTCCACTTGCAAACCACTAAAATGGTCAACGCGGACATTGTGCAAATGCGCTTCCTTAATCACTTGTTTGAGGAGGGTGATTCGCTCTTCAACAGTAAATAAATGTTTCTTCCCAGGGTTATGGCCGACAGCGACGATCACCTCATCAAAAACCTGCGCTGATCTTTGAATGATATCCAGATGACCGTTGGTTGCCGGGTCAAAGCTACCCGGGCAGATGGCAATAGCCATCGTCATCAGCTCCATCGGTAATATACTTCCAAAATTCCAAGGATACTTCCCCATATACCCGCTTATCTACCCGCTGCAAACAGTCTACTTGGTTGGGCAAAAGATCGTACTTGGGAATTTCCACCACCAGCTGTCCGGTAGGAGTCAGCAGCGGCAGCCGGGAAATTAACTCTATGACCCGTAACCAAAGCTTAGCTTTAAAAGGGGGGTCCAGCAAAATAAGATCGAAGGCCTGCTCTTCCCGGCTGATTTTCGGTAAAATCCGCAGGACATCAACGGGAAAGATGCTGACCTCCGTGGTGACGTCGGGTAGACGTTGTAGATTCTGTTTTAAGAGGCGTAAACCCTTCGGATCGTTTTCCACAAAACAAACCTCACGGGCTCCACGGCTTAAAGCCTCAATCCCAAGGGCTCCGGATCCGGCAAACAAATCCAAAACCCGCCCATGCCGGAAGCTATCACCCAGAATGCTAAAAAGAGCTTCCCGCACCCGATCCGTAGTCGGCCTTAGTCCTTGATGAGTTGGTCCCAGCAGTTTTTGTCCGCCGTACTTTCCACCTGTAATTCGCATCTTTACCCTACTTTAAATTGTC
>DOID01000050.1:13484-15731 GCA_003511465.1 Bacillota bacterium
TTTGGTTTGCGAAAAGTGAGATTATTCCACCGAGAAGAGATAATAGTATAGAGGTTGTCCACCATAATATAATTCCACTTCCGCATCGGGAAAGAGCGACTGAGCTTTTTCCAGAACACCCTCTGCTTCCTTCTCGTTTACGTCATGGCCATAATAAATAGTAATAAATGAATCCTCGCCTTCCATGCAATGCGTAAGTAAGTCAAGGAGAACAGCGGAGGCGTCCTTCCCTTTACAGGTAATATCGCCTTCCTTTAAACCGATAATATCCCCTTCTTGAATCTCAAGACCATTATAGGTAGATGTTCGCACCGCAAAGGTAACTTCACCGGTAATTACCGTGCTAATGGCTCTGGTCATGGCCTCCTGGTTATTGACCAAGGACTCTTCTGGGGTAAAAGCCATCAAAG
Source organism: Bacillota bacterium (assembly GCA_003511465.1). Lineage (GTDB taxonomy): Bacteria > Bacillota > UBA4882 > UBA10575 > UBA10575 > Capillibacterium. The sequence continues at coordinate 13,895 of DOID01000050.1, forward strand.
CAGCGACTCCCTGCGGGATAGATTTCGAGGGGATAACCGCTACCGGAATATCGGTCAATTCGCCGACTTGCCCGGCAGTCATCACGATATTTCCATTATTCGGTAGAATAAGCACCTGTTTGGCCGCCACTTTCATTGCCGCCTGGTATAAATCTTCCGTACTTGGGTTCATCGTCTGACCGCCAGCGATCACCTCATCCACACCTAGACTGCGGAAGATATTCTGGAGACCCTCCCCGGAAGCAACCGCCACCAGACCAATCTCTTTCACCGCTTCTGGAGGCTGGTCGCGACGGAGCTTCTCTAGACGTTGTTGGCTCTGTTCCACCATGTTGTTGATGTCAATCTCTGATAATTCGCCCAGATGAACAGCATAATCTAAAATAAGGCCGGGATTATTAGTATGAATATGAATCTTTACCGTCTTTTCGTCTCCCACTACTAGCATACTGTCACCATGGGGCGAAAGATCATCTTTGATCGTTTCCAACGCAAGATTTTCGCCGCGGACAATAAACTCCGTACAATACTGGAAAGTAATGTTTTCCAGATCAAAATCATCCTCGACCGGCGCAAAGATATCCTTCTTCTCAACCGGAGTAACCGGATCGGTTTTTTTAACGGAGACCTCCTCACCTTTGAGGGCGGCAATCACGCCGGCAAAAAAGAAGAGCATCCCTTGCCCGCCTGCATCAACAACTCCTGCTTGTTTTAGGGTAGGTAACATTTCCGGGGTTTTAGCCAGTACTTGATCGACGTGTTCATAGACTTGCTCTGTAAACCGGATTAGATCTTTCTCTTTCTCCTGAAGTTTCTGGGCTTTTTCGCCTGCTTCTCTTACCACCGTAAGGATTGTTCCTTCGACTGGTTTCCTGACCGCTTGATACGCGGTATTGGCAGCGCCAACAATCCCCTTGGCGATTTCCGCAATGCCCAGCTTCTCCGCCTTACCCACCGCCCGGGCAAATCCCCGAAAAAACTGGGAGACAATTACGCCGGAATTGCCACGGGCCCCCATCAAAGCGCCCTGCGCCGCACGCTCGAGAATCTCCGGAACTACATCCTTGGCTTTATCCGCTTCTCTTAAAGCAGCTTGAAAAGTAAGGGACATATTCGTTCCTGTATCCCCGTCCGGAACCGGAAACACATTCAAGGCATCGACTTCATCTTTATGCCCTACTAAAGTTTCCACGCCGGCAGCAATTATCTTTTTTAATTTTGGTCCGTCGATTAAATCAAGGCTCAATCCTTGACCCTCCCTACAAATTGCCGTTACTTCCCGTGCGGACACCGGTCACAATCACATTGATCTTGGTGGCCACCACTTCGAGTTGATGTTCAATCGCGTATTTTACATTTTCAATCACATTATGGGCAACTTCATTAATTTTGGTTCCATACTCAACAATAACATAGAGATCAACGATCACCCGGTTATCGTCAATCCGCACTTCAATTCCTTTAGTTAAATTCTCTTTACCCAAAAGCAATTCGGAAATGCCATCCTGAAAACTCCGGGACGACATCCCAACCACACCAAAACATTCCAAGGTAGCAATCCCTGCCACCATGGCAATAGCTTCCGGGGCAACGTCAATCTTTCCCAAAGGTTTTTGGGAATTGACGGAGAGGTTTCTCTCCACAGATCAGACCTCCTTTGAGGATAAAATCTTAAGTTATATTCGCCCTTCTAACCCCATCTCCTGCTCATTTCGGAAAAAACCATGAAAATCCGGGATTAACCGCGGGGCGAACACCGGCAAACCTTCCTTTCCCTCCCTATTATATAACTAAATTCTTTAAATAACTTCTTTCCTCAACAAAAATATCCTCTTTT
>DOID01000050.1:15929-18896 GCA_003511465.1 Bacillota bacterium
AATACTGTCATGTATTAAGCTTTTTGCGTTGTATCCAGCTAAAGAATTTCGGTAGAATATATAGTGTTTGACTTGTTTGCGGCTATCAATATATTGTATCGAAATCCTCAAATCAAATAACAATGCAAAAAGCCCGAATTAAGCTATGGAGGTGTAAACGAAGTGTCTGCTCGTTGTGATATTTGCCAAAAAGGACAAAAAACTGGTAATCAGGTAAGTCACTCTAACATTAAAACCAGGCGGGTTTGGAAGCCGAATATTAAACGAATTCAAGTGATTATGGATGGATCACCTAAAACCATTAAAATTTGTACCCGTTGCCTACGCTCTGGGAAGGTACAAAGAGCAGTTTAAGGTAGAGTGTACCCCCAAAAAAGGCCTTTCTATGGGTCTTTTTTGTTTGTTTATCGGTTACTTTAACTAAAGTTCATTATAAATGAGGCAATGAGGTGAGTTAATGGTGAGTCGTTACCATCAAATGAAGCTTTTTACCGGTACTGCCAACCCTGCTTTAGCCCAGGAGATCGCCGATTATCTCGGTGTTTCCCTAGGCGGAGTACGGATTTCCCGTTTTGCCAACGGTGAAATCTATGTTCGTTACGACGAAAGCATCCGTGGGGTTGATGTCTTCGTCATTCAACCTTTTTCCAAGCCTGTCAATGAGACCCTAATGGAACTATTGATTATGATTGATGCACTGAAACGGGCGTCCGCCGGACGGATCACCGCGGTGATCCCTTTCTATGCTTATGGCCGCCAGGAAAAGAAAACTGCCCCCCGGGAACCGATCACGGCGCGGATGGTCGCCGACATTCTTTCCGCGGCCGGCGCCGACCGGATCTTAACGATGGATCTTCATTCTCCGGCCATTCAGGGCTTCTTTAATATCCCGGTGGACAACCTTACTGCCCTGCCCCAACTCTCCGCCTACATAAAAGAGCAGAATCTCACGGACGGTGTCGTCATCGCTCCTGATGCGGGCGCGGTAAAAAAGGCAGAAAAACTTGCCACTTCCCTGCATCTACCTTTGGGAGTCATGTATAAAAGAAGACCGGCCCCTAATGTTGCCGAGATGTCCTTTTTTATTGGTGACGTCGAAGGGAAATCCCCCATTATCATTGATGATATGATTGATACCGCTGGTAGTCTATCCCAAGTCATTAACGCTTTAGTGGAAAGAGGATCCAAGGATATTCATATTCTCACCACCCATGGCGTCTTTTCGCCACCGGCCTTAGACCGCATGAACCGGCCCAACATTAAAGAACTGGTGGTCTGTAATACCTTACCCTTAGCCCCGGATCCAAACTACCCGAAGCTAAAAATACTTTCGGTCGCCCCCTTATTTGGTGATGCGATTAAGCGTATTCACAAAAACATTTCCGTAAGTGACCTTTTTGATTAAAAACGAACAGCTGCTGTATTAAGGAAGCTGGGTGAGCGACTAAAAATACTAGTCTGTCGTCAGTCTCACATTTCGCATTCAATACTATACCATGAAAAACGCTTTCGCAGGCTTTCGCGATTTTTCATGGTTGCTTAGGTTGCGAAATGAGAGACTGACGACCATCTGCTGTGGCCGCTGGGGTTTGTTGATTCACCCAGCTTTATTACAAATATTATGGAAGCTGGGTGAATCAACTAGTTCCTGGCGAGTAATTTATTGCTCGCCAGGAACTGTTTTCAATACCTCCGGCAGACTGATAATTGGCTGTCCGCCAAAATAAACCTGGGGCACTTCACCCATGATAATCGCTTCGGTTAAGGGGACTTCGGTTTTAATTTCCACCTGGGAGCCTAGTAAGGGAACGAGAATCCGGACCGTCGTCCTTACCTCCAAAGAGATTTTGTGCCGCGTTTGGTTGATTCCAGCCTGCTCAAAAAGGTCGTAAACCCGGCTTTCTACCGTACCGACCGGAACAATCACGATCGGGATATCCGGTCCCCGTCCGGCCAGAATTTGACTCCCTAACAATTGGCCGAAGGGGATATAGATTGTATCCTTGAAGTTTTTCATCAGCGCTTGGACCGTAATGGTGGCATCAGAAGCTAAACGGTTAATCTCACCGGTATTAGGTTGCATCAGCACCACCCGTCCCCGGTTATCAACTTTCACCGAGATTAAATCTTCGTAACGGATATTCTTCGCTATTTTCTCCCGGATCGCCTGATTGATTGAGGTTGTAGCCAATACACGGGCGTGTGCTTCGGCGCGCGCCCTAATTGCGGGTCGCAATTGGTGATCAGCGAAGAGGAATCCGCCGATCAAACAGAGAATAAACAAGATGAAAAGCAACGAGGCTTTTCTTGGGATAACGGAAGGTAACACTACTAATCGTCTTTTCTTTCGCAGTCGCATGCGCATTCAACTCACCACCCTTAGAACTGACTTGCTCCGTCAATCGCCTTTCTTTTTACTATTTTTATGCCAGCTTTAATAATACTTACCTAAGAATCCTAAGGGTAGTGCCTAATTATTTAAATTACAATTTAGTCACTACATAATTACAACATGCAATACTAAACCTACCTATTTGGAGGGGAAATCATGGGCAAATTAAGTACTCCTTTCGGCCTATCTTGGCGCCTGATTATGATCATCTTAGTCTCCGGTCTCCTGCTGGGAACAGCAGCTGGAATCATTTTTGGATCCAAAATACCGGACAACCCTCCTCCCCCCGTTGAAGCAACAATTATCTATGATCTTAACGGGGAAGTTATTCAACGGCTTTTTCAAGAAAACCGGATTCCGGTTGATTTCGATCAAGTTCCGGATATGATGAAAAAGGCAGTGATCGCGGTTGAAGATCCGGATTTTTATAACCATCGGGGGATCAAAATCAAAGCAATCCTCCGTGCCGTCTGGGTAAACTTTTGGGCTTGGGATTTTAAACAAGGGGGCAGTACTATTACGCAACAATATGCTAAAGTCTCCCTCTTAACCCATGAAAAAACCATCTCCCGGAA
>DOID01000050.1:19127-19301 GCA_003511465.1 Bacillota bacterium
TAATAAACATATTTGGGAATTGGAGCTGCCCCAGTTTGCGCTCCTCGCCGGGATCATTCGTAGTCCAGGCTATTATTGCCCGTTCAAAAACCCAGAGCACGCTCTGGACCGACGGTCTTTTGTCTTAGATAAAATGGTGGAAAACAACCATATTTCCGTCGAAGAAGCAACCCT
>DOID01000050.1:19510-19731 GCA_003511465.1 Bacillota bacterium
CTGCTCTCGGATGAAGATTTGTATACTCAAGGCTACCGGATCTATACCACCTTAGATCTGAAGATGCAAGCCTACGCCGAAGAAGCAGTGGAGGGTCTCCCCACCGGGGAACCGGATAAAAGCGGTGTAACCCAGCCCCAAATTGCTTTTGTCGCAATGGATCCGACCAATGGTTACATTAAGGCGATGATCGGTGGCCGTGAGTGGCAAAACACCCAGCT
>DOID01000043.1:0-4296 GCA_003511465.1 Bacillota bacterium
TCACGACAGCGCAAATGGCTCAATAATAAGTAGGTTACCAATAGACAACAATTTTGCCGGAAAGGAGGTTTTTTTGATTATCGTACATAATTAAGTATATTAAGCATATATTTATACCTTATATAAATTTATGACCACAACCCTGCGATCATAGTAAACCGGACAGTACTCTGAAATAATAATAGCGGAAATCGATCATGATCGTGGAGAAAGGAATGATCTAATGCAAACTACAACTACTTCTCTACAATTAGATGAGCTTCTGGAATATGGGCGCCAGTTAGCAAAGGAACAACGCCTAATTACTTTTTCACGCAAAGTAATGCTCAAACGGCAAGTGAAAAAAGACTTGCGGAAATTGAATGCTATTCACCGCAACTATCTGCTTAAAGCCACGGATAAAGCAAAAATACCCTTGGCTGGGGAATGGTTGCTGGACAATCAATATCTACTACACGAACAGTACCAGTATATTCAGAAAAACCTTCCCTTAAGCTCTTTCCGTCGTTTACCGGTCCTCACCTCCGGACAAATGAAAGGCTATCGTCGTATTTACTCCATCCTTTATGCGCTCTTAAAACTAACGAGGGGCAGCTCCGACCCGGAGGTTTTGGTCAGTTTTCTCTGGGCCTACCAACAAGTCCAAGCGCTAACCATTAGTGAACTATGGGCCGTTCCCCTGATGTTGCGTCTTGTGATCTACCACCAATTACGCGAACTCTTTGTTGAGGTAAATACGCATCAAATACCGGTCCAACAGGAGATCATCTGGAACAAGAAGATCGCTCCCCTTTTAAAGGAAGAGACGCAACAACTAAACGCGGCGATCTTAAATGTGGAAAAATATATGGATCTCTCTCGTCCTTCCGTGCTGCTCTTTTTAGAGCATAAGTTCCGCCGCTCGGCTGATTTAAATCCTTTACTCCACTGGCTTGAAGCCCGGGCTACTGCACAGAATTTTTCCCTAGCCCAATTAAAAAAGGACGAGCAGGATAATCAGGCCCACTACCGGATGATAGCCGGAAACTTGTTCACCGGTCTCCAGGAGATTAACCGGATCTGTTGGGATGAACATTTTGAAGAATTGAGCCTGGTGGAACAGACCCTGCGCCAAGATCCGGCCCGCATCTACCCGAAGATGGATTTTGAGAGCCGCGATCTGATGCGGCGTGAACTGGAGCTTTCAGCCAGAGAGTGGCGATTGCCGGAGAAGGAAGTGGCCAAAAAAAGCTTAGCCCTCGCCCAAGCCGCCGCAAAAGCGCCCACTAGGGATAACGTTGAAGCCCATGTCGGTTATTACCTCCTCGAACAGGAGGGTTGGGGAAAGCTGGCCCAGGCTTGCGATGGCAAGGGAAGAGGGTTGCGCCAGTTTCGGCGGATCGCCCGCTTAAGGCCGAATCTCGTTTATTTTCCCGCGTTGGCCTTCATCTTCCTGCTGTTCTTGACCGTTCTCCTCTGGTCTTTAGCTGCCTTGAAGTGCTTTACCCCTTGGCAGCTGACCATCGTCGGTCTCTTCCTGATTGCTCCCGTGGGCGGGGTGGCCATCAACTTCCTACATGCTTTATTATCCCGGGTTTTTCCACCACAGCGCCTACCGAAGATTGAGTTTGAACAAGAAATACCGCTGGCTGCTTCTACCATGGTGGTGATCCCCACCATGCTAACGAGCGTGGAGGATTGTAAGCATCTCCTCCGCAATCTTGAGGTCTATCACCTCGCCAATCGCGATCCCCGTATTTACTTTGCCCTCCTTACCGATTTTACGGATGCGGCGAAGAAAGAGTTGCCTGAGGACGCAACGCTACTTAATGCTGCCGTCGAAGGGATCGCCGCCTTGAATCAACGCCATCCCCATCCGAAGGGAAAAACCTACTTCTTCCTCTTACACCGGGAGCGCAAATACAACTCACAGGAAGGCATCTGGATGGGCTGGGAGCGCAAACGGGGGAAACTTACGGAATTCAACTCCTTACTGGCCGGAGAAGAAGCGACCAGTTTTACGACAATCAAGGGTGAGCGCGAGGTTTTTAAACAGATCCGCTATGTAATCACTTTGGATTCAGATACTCAATTACCCCGCGAAGCCGCTAAACGCCTGATCGGGACGATTGCCCATCCGCTGAATGCCCCGCTCATCGATGCGGAGAAGGGGATTGTGGTCAAAGGTTATGGCATCCTACAACCAAAAATTTCGGTTTCGAATGCCAGCGCCAATCAGACCTTCTTTTCCTTCCTCCATGGTGAGCGCTCCTTTCTTGACCTCTATAGCGGGGCGACCTCCAATCCCTACCAGGATCTCTTTGGACGGGGGATCTTTACGGGAAAAGGGATCTATGATGCCCGGGTCTTTGATCAACTGTTACGCCGTCGTTTCCCCGAGAATGCCATTCTCAGTCACGATCTCTTAGAGGGCAGTTTTCTCCGCGCCGGTCTGGTCACCGATATTGAGCTTCAGGATAATTACCCTTCCTCCTTTCTGAGTAGTATCTCCCGCTCCCACCGCTGGGTGCGGGGGGATTGGCAATTGCTGCCCTGGTTGAAAAAGAACGCGCCAAATCAGGACGGTCAGAAAACTCCGCTGGCTTTACCACCAATCACCCGCTGGCAGATGATTGATGACCTGCGGCACAGTTTAGTAGCCCCTTCCCTTCTGGTCTTAATCGGCTTCGGCCTGCTCATTCTCCCCGGACAGACCATTCAAGTGCAACCACTGCACTGGGCCATCCTTGGTCTGCTGGCTCTGGGCAAAGGGCGAAAAATAAGGCAGTCGGTCAAAGGGGGCACTGCGCTCCGCCATTATCTCAGTCGTGACCTGTTTACCTTCTTAATCCTTCCCTACCAGGCCATCACGATGATTGATGCGATTACCCGCACCTTGTACCGGATGAAGTTCTCCCACCGCCATCTCTTAGAATGGGTAACGGCGGCTGAAACCGGAAAGCAAGTGCCGAACACGTTATGGCGTACCTGGGAGAAGATGGGGCAAGGACGCGTGCTCATCCTCTTGGGGTCTGTACTCATCTGGTTCAAAACACCGGCTGCTTCGCCTTGGCTTCTTCTGTTATCTTGCTTCTGGCTCTCCGCTCCTTTTTGGGTACACTTAACCGCTGTCCCCCGTAAGCCACGGGGAACAAAGCTTAACCTGGAGGAAGAAGTTTATGTCCGGGAAGTAGCCCGCCGAACCTGGCACTTTTTCGAAGATCTGGTCGGCGCTGGGGATAACTGGTTACCACCGGATAATCTCCAGGTGAACCCGGATAAAGGCCTCGCCCATCGGACTTCACCAACCAACATTGGTCTTTACTTAGCCTCCATTGTTACTGCCCGTGACTTTGGCTATATCACCACCGGTCAGATGGTCAAGAAGCTAAATCAGACCGTAGATACCTTGGGGCTTTTACCGCGGTGGCAGGGACATTTCTATAATTGGTATGATACCGTGACCTTAAGGCCACTGCTTCCCATGTATGTCTCCACGGTCGACAGCGGTAATCTCATCGTCTATTTGCTCACCGTTAAGGAGGCGCTCAAGGAATGGCAGCGCCATCCGTGGACGAAGTCTTTAGCCCAAGGGTTGGTTGATACTGCCCGTTGGGAGCAGAAGGATGATGGCAAGACCGCGGCGGAATATGGCGCTAATTTTGCCCCTTATGTGACCACCGATCCAACCCTCGTGGAGTGGTATCAGCTCCTGCAAAAGGCGAAAAAAGATGAACTAAGCCCCCTTTCCCAGGGCGCGACTGCCATCGACCTGCAGCTTGAAGAGATGGAATGGTTCTTCCCCTGGTTAACGCAGTTGGATGCAGCCGGAGAAGACCTGGTTTTAAAGGGGAAATTGGATGCCGCCAGAGACTTCTCGACGGTGCTGGCGGTGGCGGATCGCTTTCTCCCTTTATATCCGGAAACAGAGGTTCCGGCTTTAGTGGACCGCCTTGCCCTTTCCAAAGACCGGATTGACAATTTTATGGTTGCTGGGGAACACTTGATTCAGGAGTTAGAAGCTTTAATCGTGGCCCATGATTTTACCCCCCTTTATGACCGGTCGCGGCGGCTTTTTGCCATTGGTTACAATGTTTCTAATCAGCGTCTGGATTCCTCCTTTTATAATCTACTGGCCTCGGAGGCGCGCCAAGCCAGTTTTATGGCGATCGCCTTGGATCAGGTTCCCGTTAAACACTGGTCGGCCATGAGCCGGACCTCAACCTTAGTTGATCGTAATCCCGTTTTGGTCTCATGGACGGGGACGGCCTTTGAGTATTTAATGCCTTTACTGGTGATGACTTGCCATCCCAATAC
>DOID01000043.1:4476-8411 GCA_003511465.1 Bacillota bacterium
TGGGGCGTCTCCGAATCGGGCTATTATACTTTTGATCATCATCTGAACTATCAGTACCGGGCCTTTGGCATCCCAGACCTTGCCCTCAAGCAAGGGCTGGAGAAAGAGAGTGTGGTGACGCCATATGCGACCGCCCTGGCCGCCATGGTGGCACCAAAAGCGGCGGTCGCCAATCTCCGCCGCCTGGAAGCACATGATGCTTATGACGAGTATGGGTTCTATGAAGCGCTCGACTTTACACCTGACCGTCTTCCGGAGAAAGCGGACTACGCCGTTGTTAAAAGCTACATGGCCCACCACCAAGGCATGTCCTTGCTGGCGCTGGGCAATCTACTCCATGAAAACGCAATGCACCGCCGTTTCCTAGCGGATCCCAGAATACAGGGCACCGATCTGTTGTTACACGAAAACATCCAAGCGCCGACTTTAGTCAAGACGCGCAAACCGTCGCCGAATTTGTTGTCAGGTTTACGTTATCTCCGCGAGGAAGTTTCCGAGCTCCGTTTCATTGAGACCTTTGAATCCCCCTTGCCCACTGCCAGTTTCTTATCGAACGGCCGTTATTTAGTAATGGTCTCGAATAGTGGGGGCGGTTTCAGTAAATACGATAATCTCTCGTTGACCAACTGGGAAGAAGATCCGATCAAAGATCTCCATGGCACCTTCTTTTATATTAAAAACATCACTGACAGCCAGACTTGGTCGCCTACTTTTCAGCCCAGCCGGGTCCATGGCGAGAGCGCGTCCATGGATGCGAATTTGGACCGGATTGTCTTTACCAGAAGTGACGGAACGATTAATACCGAAATGAAAATTTGCGTCTCACCGGACGAAGCGGCGGAGATTCGCCAAATCGCCCTGACGAACTTTGGTCCTTACCCTTGTACCATGGAAGTAACCAGTCTCTTAGAACCGGTGCTGGCCCCGAAAGATGCTTATCAAGCCCATCCTGCTTTTAGTAAGCTCTTTATCGAAACTGAAGTGGTGCTAAAAGCCCAGGCTCTCTTGGCCCATCGCCGGACCGGAGACTTAGAGCCATCGTCATGGATGGTCCACGGGATTCAGGTTGATAGTCCAACCGTGGGTCCTTTGGAGTATGAAACCGATCGGGCCCGTTTTGTCGGACGCGGTCGCTCCTACCGCCGACCGGTTGTCATCGAGGCGAACCAACCTTTATCCGGAACAACCGGCGCTGTGCTTGACCCGGTGCTTGCCCTCCGGCGCTGTGTGGAACTGAATGCGGGCGAGACGATTAATTTTACCTTTATTACCGGGGTCGCGCCAACCCGTGAGGAAGCTTTGGCGTTGGTCGAACGCCTTGCTGATCCCTATCAAGTAGAGCAGACCTTTGAGTTAGCTTATACGAATTCCCTGACCAGACTACAGGAGATGAAGATCACCGTTCACCAAGTGTACATCCTCCAGTTACTGGCCTCTCAGCTCATCTTTCACAATTATTATCGGAAGACGCGGGACCAGCATCTTCGCAAAAATGTGAAGGATCAATCTACGCTTTGGGCTTATGGTCTCTCGGGAGATCTCCCCATCATCTTGGTCTGGTTGGAGGATCAGCAAGGGACAGAACTTGCCGCCCAAATGTTACAAGCTCATCAGTATTGGAAGCGAAGAGGCTTAGGGACTGATTTGGTACTTCTAGTTAACAACAAAGAAGGTTATCAACAAGCGCTACATGAGGAGATCCAACAGTTAATCCAGACTTTCCCGGAGGATCATGCGTTAAACCGCCCGGGTGGAGTCTTCCTGTATTCGGCGTCGACCATCCCGCAAGCAGATCAGACCTTACTAGAGACGGTGGCCCGGATTTCGCTGCGGAGCGACGGCGGGTCCCTCCTTTCGCAGCTGAGACCGGATCTGAAAGCCGGCCGAAAGTTACCGAAACCCAAACGCACGCAGCTGCCTGCGCCAATCGTCGAGAGTTACCTTCCGCAGGAACCGCCGGAAGAATTGCTTTTCTTTAACGGCTGGGGCGGGTTCACCCCCGACGGTGACGAGTATGTGATCCAATTACGGACAAAGAATTTGCTCCCGACACCGTGGAGTAATGTGATTGCCAATCCCCAATTTGGCTTTACGGTTTCTGAAGCCGGCGGCGGCTATACTTGGGCCAATAATAGCCGGGAGTTTAAACTGACCCCGTGGTCCAATGATCCGGTACTGGATCCCGCCGGTGAGATCTGTTATCTCCGGGAGGAAAAATCCGGACTGTTGTGGTCAATGACCGCCTTGCCGATTCGCGACACGAAACCTTATACTGTCCGTCATGGTCAGGGCTACACCGTCTTTGAGCATGATAGCCAAGGGATAAAACAGACGGGCTGGGTCTTTACGCCGATGGATGCTCCCGTCAAAATCCTCAGTCTGACCTTGCAGAATACGGAGAATGTGGAACGGGAACTGTCCGTCACTTACTACTTGGAGTGGGTCTTAGGTGTTGGCCGTGAGCAGAATGCGCCCTTTATTATAACGGAATACCACCAAAACAGTGGCGCTTTACTGGCCCGCAATGTCTATCAAAAGGACTTCCCCGCCCACTACGGCTTTTTAGGCATCTGGACCGGTGGTCCGGAGAATGACCGCAGTTGGACCGGTGACCGGGCTGAGTTTATCGGCCGGAACGGAAGTCTCTCCTTTCCCGCCGCTTTACAAAGGGAAAAGCTATCCAATACGACCGGTGCCCGCTATAATCCCTGCGGCGCGATGCAAGTCAAGTTTTACCTCCCGCCCCGGGGCGAACGGACCGTCAATATCCTGATTGGTTCTGCTTCCTCCAAAGAGCAGGTAAGCGAATATATGAAGCGGTACGGACGTCGAACGGGCGTGGAAACAGCTTACCAAGGCGTTAAGCAGTACTGGTCCGATCTTTTAGGTCGGGTACAGGTTCAAACCCCGGACCGGGCCTTTGATCTACTGCTCAACCACTGGCTGCTCTATCAGACCGTCAGCTGCCGTTTATGGGCACGGAGTGCCTTTTACCAAGCAGGGGGCGCTTATGGGTTCCGGGATCAGCTCCAAGACTCCCTGGCCCTGCTACATGCCCGTCCCGGCGTGGCGCGGAAGCAAATCCTCCGGCATGCCGCCCATCAATACCGGGAGGGCGATGTCCAGCACTGGTGGCACGAAGAGACCGGCTACGGGATCCGTACCCGCTTCTCCGATGATCTGTTGTGGCTACCCTATGCCGCCTGTCGTTACGCCAATCATACCGGAGACCAAAGGATCTGGAACCATACCATTCCCTTCCTGGAGAGTCCCCCCTTAGCGGAAGGTGAGCAAGAACGGTATGAAGAAACCAAGATCTCCAGCGAAACCGGGACCATCTATGAGCACTGCGCGCGCGCGATTGAACGCTCCCTCCACTTCGGCCAGCATGGCCTCCCTCTCATGGGCACAGGCGACTGGAATGATGGGATGAGCCAAGTCGGTGCCGATGGCGTCGGGGAAAGTGTCTGGCTAGGCTGGTTCCTTTATCACGTGTTACAAGAATTCATTCCTTTTGCGGAGGTTCAAGGAGATCCCGACCGGGCCGCCCGGTATCGGGCGATCGGGGAAAAACTGTCGGCCGCCCTCAATGAACAGGCTTGGGATGGGCAATGGTACCGCCGGGCTTACAATGACCAAGGTGAGCCCTTAGGTTCAATCACCAATCTGGAATGCCAGATTGACTGTATTGCCCAGGCGTGGGGCGTTATTTCCGGCGCTGCTGATCCGGATAAAGCTTTTATGTCCATGCGCTCCTTAGACGATAAACTCGTCCTCCGGGAAAATGGATCGTTGATTTGTCTGCTTACTCCGCCTTTTAACGAAACCGAGCCCAGTCCCGGTTATATCCAGGCCTATCCCCCAGGAATCCGGGAAAATGGCGGTCAGTATACCCACGGTACCATTTGGGCCGTGATTGCTTGGGCGATGCTGGG
>DOID01000043.1:8563-12482 GCA_003511465.1 Bacillota bacterium
CAATGAGGTGCAGCGTTATAAGGTTGAACCCTACGTGATGGCTGCCGATGTCTATTCCGTCCCGCCCTACGTGGGACGGGGTGGTTGGAGCTGGTATACGGGGTCCGCCGGTTGGATGTATCAGGCTGGTTTAGAATGGATCCTAGGCATCCAGCGGCAAGGGACCACCCTTTATCTCAAACCCACCATCCCTGAAGAGTGGCCGGAATATACTGTCAACTACCGGTACGGACAGACCACTTACGAAATTAAAGTGGAAAATCCAAACCGAAAACAAAGTGGCGGTTCTTACCTAGAGTTAGATGGAGATGAGCTGGAAAAAGTAGCAGAAGGGGTTCCGCTGGTCAATGACGGACGCCGCCATCGTATCCGGTTCGTACTCTAAAAAAGGTTTTTCCGTTGCAAAAAGCCCAAAAAGGAGCTTAAGACGAATTAAGGACTAAAAATTCATCTTTACAATGAATTTTTAGTCCTTCTCTTTCCCTTATTTAAGCACCGGTTAAACCAAGTCAAATGTAGATGCGCGGCACCCGCCCGCTGATCTGACAAACCACCTCGTAATTGATGGTGCCCAGCAACGCCGCCACCTCTTCTACGGTGATCAGCTTCCCCTTTTGTTCCCCGATCAGAACCACTTCATCCCCAACTTGCACGGGAGCGTCACCCACATCGACCATGCATTGGTCCATGCAGATCGTCCCCACCACCGGATAAAACTCGCCATTGATCAGAACGTGGGCTTTACCGGAGAGGTTCCGGCACCAACCGTCAGCGTAACCCAGGGGGAGGGTGGCGATGGTCGTTGCTTCCTTCGTATGATAACGCTGTCCGTAACTGATCCCCGTACCGGCCGGCGCCCTCTTGACAAAGGTCACTTGCGACTTCAGACGGAAAGCCGGTTTTAACTTTAGTTGCTCCCGGTTACACCATGGGGACGGGTACATACCATACAGGATCAAACCCGGCCGGACCAGGTCAAAATAGCTCTCCGGGAGGTTGAGAATCCCGCCGCTACTAGCCAGATGTTTCAAGGGGATTTCGATGCTCCGGGTTTCCAGCTCCCGCACCAGGTGGGTAAAAGTCGCTAATTGCTGCCGGGCATAGGACAGATCCGCCGCGTCGGCAGTGGCAAAATGGGAATAAAGGCCTTCCACGATCAGGTTGGGTAGAGCCCGAATCTGTTCAATCTCCGCACCGGCCTGAGTCGGTGAAAAACCAATCCGCCCCATCCCGGTATCAACTTTAATATGGACCCGGATCTCCCGCTGTCGGCGGACGGCTTCCTGAGAAAGCGCAACCGCGCTCTCTGGCGTCGTCACCGTCGGAACCAGATCGTGGGTAAAGTAGACCGCCGCTTGCGTCGGCAGGCAGGGGGCAAACACTAAAATATTGGCCTGCAGTCCGGCTTGCCGCAGGGCGATCCCTTCCTCCGGAGTCGCGACGCCCAGCCAATCGAGGCCTTCCTGGACGGCCAGTTTGGCCACGCGAACTGCCCCATGGCCATAAGCCTCGGCTTTGACCACCGCCATCACTTTCCGCTGGGGACCAACTAACGCTTTGATCCCCCTCATATTCTCCCTCAGGGCCGCTTCCTCGATGGCAACCCAAACCGGGCGGATCACTTGCTCTTTATCGGTGATCATTTGCCAGCCCCCCATTTATTACCTGTGGGATCCGGGGTAAAAGGTCTCCGGCCAAAACCCCGGCCGCCCCAATTTCCGCCGCTGCCAGATCACCGGCTTGGCCGTGGAGATTAACCCCAATGACAGCAGCCGCTGGCGGTAGTACTCCCTGAGCCAAAAAGCCGCCGACCATCCCAGCCAGGACATCTCCAGTCCCGGCGGTCGCCAGCGCCGGATTTCCGGTTTGATTAATGTAGATTGGTTCTGTGTCCGTGCCGACCAGGGTGGCCGCGCCTTTCAAGACCAGGGTAACTCCCCACTCCGCAGCCTTGTCACCCACCAACGCCAGGCGTCGCGCCTGTACTTCTGTGGTAGTTAGGCAAGAGAGGCGAGCCATTTCTCCCGGATGCGGAGTCAAAACCACCGGCCCTTTTACTTTCTCCCACCACCCTGGCATTTGGGCTAAAAGATTGAGCGCATCGGCATCAAGAACCCTTGGGATCTGCTCCAGGCCGAGGATCATTTCTAAAAGTTCTCCCCCGTCGGGTTTGATGGAAAGTCCGGGTCCTACCACGATGGCGTCATAATCTTCCCACCTGATTTCCGCCCAGGTTTTAACCATTACTTCCAAGGGTTTTTCGGGGAGGGTCAAGCCCGCACGGACGCCGATCGTCACTAACCCCGCCCCGCTGCGCAACCCAGCCAGCGCAGCCAGCGTCGGTGCCCCGGTCATGCCGGACGCCCCGCCGACCACCAAGAGATGGCCTTGGGTTCCTTTATGGGCTTCCGGTTGCCGCCTCGGGATCAGCGGCTCCAGTTCGTGATGGCCTAAGGTGTAAAAATCGCCGGTCATCCCGGCCAATAACGGTGGGGGAAGACCAATCGGATCCACCAGTACCGTTCCGGCATACTCCCGTCCGGGGTAAACCAATAAACCTACTTTCGGCAAACCAAAAGTAACGGTGAGCGTCGCCCGGACCGCCGGTCCCTTCACCTGTCCGGTATCGGCTTCCACTCCGGATGGCAAGTCCACGGCCACCACCGGTTGAGCCGCCCCATTCAGTAGTTTAATGACCGCGGCCAGCTCTCCGCGGACTTCCCCTTTAAACCCGGTGCCCAATAAAGCATCGACTAGGACACCGCAGGAGGAAAGCCCGGTAGGATCGGCCAGTAAGGCCGACCAGGGCTGTTCCTTGATGCCCAGCGCCCGTGCTATTTGCCGATTGGTCTCAGCATCCGGGGGTAAGTTAACCGCTGCTGACGGCGAAAAAACCGACACTACGGTGCCGGCTAGGGTGAGTAAACGGGCAAGCGCCCAGCCGTCTCCGGCATTATTTCCTTTTCCACAGAGAATTCCCACGCGCCCGGAGGGAAAGCGGTCCAACATCGCCCGGAACACGGCGAGGGCCGCCTGTTCCATTAATAATAACCCCGGATAATGGTACTCCGCCATGGCCAACCGGTCGATCTCCCGCATTTCTTGGGCAGTAGCTACTTTCAAGCTTTCACCTTCTCCATGATTACCTGGGCGACCGCATATTCCTTACTGTGGGTGATGGTCACATGGGTCCGGTCGACGCCGGTTGCTTCCAAATGGGCCTGCAGCCGACCGGAAAAACGAAAGTAAGGGGCGCCCAAAGCGTCGTTTTGGATTTCAACTTCCCGCCATTTAAACCCGCGAAACCCGGTGCCCAGTGCCTTGAAAAAGGCTTCCTTCGCGGCAAACCGTCCTGCTAACCGGTGGGCGGCCTGTCCGCAGATGGCCAACTCATCGGGGGTAAATAGCCGTTTTAGCAGTAATTCGCCTTTTTTCTCAATCAGATTGGCAATGCGGCCAATCTCAATAATATCAATCCCCAAACCCATAATCATAACAGACTCCTGGGGGAATCATTGGCGTCAAGTTGGGGCGGGCCGATTTTCTGGTAAAAGGAAAGGCCGACGTTTTCGAAGCCGAACTGTCGGTAGTACAAAATCGGTTCGGTACCACCCGCCAAGAAATAACCGCCATCGCGCAAAGAACGGTTAAATCCCAGATACAACTGGTTCTTTGCTTCTTCGGTAAAGTAAATTACCACATTGCGACAGATAATCAAATCCATCTCCTCGGGGTAAGGATCCCGCAGGAGATTGTGGTTTTTAAATTCCACCCGCTTTTTGAGGTCATCACAAAAGTGGAAGGCCTCGCCCTCCTGGCGAAAATATTTCGCTAAGAGCTGTGGGGGGAGGCTTTTCACTTCATTCCGCAGGTATACTCCCAATCTGGCTTTGTCCAAAACTACCTGGTCAATATCGGT
>DOID01000043.1:12582-12710 GCA_003511465.1 Bacillota bacterium
ATCGTTGCCCGGTTCAAGACATTTAATTCCTGAAGGATAATCGCCACCGAATAGGGTTCGGCACCGTTGGAACAACCGGCTGACCAAATTTTCAAGCGGTGTGGTTTCTGCAAAAGTTCCGGGAGGAC
>DOID01000043.1:12757-12939 GCA_003511465.1 Bacillota bacterium
CTTCTTGACAAACTCCTGGTAACGACGGGGATCGGTTTTTAAAACAGAAAGGTATTCCTGGTAATCGGAGATCCCCCAGAAACTCATCAGGGAATGTATTCTTCGGTCCATTTGCTGACTTTTATATAAATGTAGATCAGTACCACATAATCTAGAGACTTCTTGTTTAAAATCCTGATAGG
>DOID01000159.1:0-1174 GCA_003511465.1 Bacillota bacterium
TTTAAGGGACAATTCATCAATATTATTCGTTCAAGTGCACTTGGTACATTTATGGGTATCCTTCCGGGCGTTGGGGGAAGCGCGGCCAGCCTAATTGGATATTCACAAGCGAAAACCTTTTCCAAGCATCCTGAAGAATTCGGAAAAGGCTCGATCGAAGGGGTTGTGGCTAGTGAATCGGCCAACAACGGATTAACAGGCGGGGCCTTGATACCGCTACTATCCATGGGTATTCCCGGTGATTCCACCACTGCGGTGCTGATCGGTGCCTTCGCGCTGCAAGGCATGCAGATTGGGCCACTGTTTATCAGAAACAACCCTAATTTATGGTATTCGATCTTAATTGGGTTAGCGCTTTGCAACATTTTAATGTTTATGATTATGTTTTTTCCGATTAAGTATATAGCGCGCATTATCTACATTCCAAAGCAGAGGCTCTACCCGGTTATCCTTTTGATGTGTGTGGTTGGCGCTTACGCCTGTAATTACGGTGTGATGTTTGATGTATGGAGCCTGGTAATATTTGGAGTGCTCGGTTATCTCTGTATTAAGCTCAAGCTGCCGGCGACCCCATTCTTAATCGGGTTTATTTTAGGCGGCGATTTGGAAAAATATTTCGTAGATGCGCTCAAAGGAAGTAATGGGAACTTAAACATCTTCTTCACGAGAGGCCCCATCGCTTGGGTATTGTGGTTGTTAATCCTCGGTTCCATTGTCATTGCTATTGTCTCGGAGGTTCGGGACAAGGAAAAAGCAAATATGGCTGCAGCATAACTACAGTAAGGAAATTATTTAAGCTTTTTGTGTTGTATCCGGGACAGATCATTTAAAAGACAACACAAAAAGCCCTTGGAGGGTGNNCAAAGGAAGTAATGGGAACTTAAGCATCTTCTTCACAAGAGGCCCCATCGCTTGGGCATTGTGGTTGTTGATCCTCGGTTCCATTGCCTTTGCCGTTGTCTCGGAGGTTCGGGTTAAGAAAAAAGCAAATATGGCTGCAGCANNACACAAAAAGCCCTTGGAGGGTGAAGATGATGAAAATAGGATTGATTGGCCTCGGCATCATGGGTAAACCTATGGCTAAAAATATGCTCAAGGCCGGTTATGATTTGACGGTGAATGACCTAAATCAAGCGGCGGTGGAGGAGGTAGTGCAGGCTGGTGCTAAAGCTAC
>DOID01000159.1:1187-6428 GCA_003511465.1 Bacillota bacterium
GACGTGGTGATGACGATGCTCCCCAACAGTCCGCACGTGAAAAGCGTTATGCTTGGTGAAAATGGCGTGGGACAGGTCATGCGGGAGGGGACAACCTTCATCGATATGTCGAGCATCAGCCCAATCGCGTCGAAAGAGATTGCCGCGGAACTTGCCAAGAGAAATATTACCATGCTCGATGCGCCCGTTTCCGGCGGTGAGCCCAAAGCGATTGACGGAACCCTTTCCTTCATGGTCGGCGGGAAGCAAGAGGTCTTTGACAAGTATAAACCGCTTCTTGAGACCATGGGAGCGTCAGTTGTTCATTGCGGTGAAGTTGGCGCGGGCAACACAACGAAACTTGCCAATCAGGTGATTGTGGCGTTGAATATCGCGGCAGTAGGCGAGGCTTTTATGTTGGCGAAAAAAGCGGGCGTCGATCCGGAGCTGGTCTTTGATGCCATCAAAGGCGGCCTGGCCGGCAGTACGGTTATGAACGCTAAGGCCCCAATGATGCTTGAGGGTAATTACAAGCCAGGTTTTAAGATCGATCTGCACATCAAAGACCTGAACAATGCGCTGGAAGCCGGTCACGCCGTAGGTTCGCCGCTACCGCTGACTGCGGCGGTGATGGAGATGTTGTATACTTTGAGAACCGAGGGCTGTGGGCAGGAGGATCATAGCGCCATTTCCAAGTACTATGAGCTGCTTACAAAAACCAGAATCGGCGATTAATGTAGATGAGGGTGAATGAAATGGCTTTTTTGCCAAGGGGAATTATTGTCCCGGTTATTACACCATTTGCTGATGATGGGACGATCGATGATGCCGCCTATCGTAAAGTATTGCATCATTTGATCGACAATGGTGTGCATGGTGTTTTTCCAATGGGAACGACCGGCGAGTTCTATGCGGTGTCTGATGACGAATACCGGAGGTTACTTGAAGTCACCGTCGAAGAGGTAAACGGGAAGATTCCGGTTTACGCGGGTGTCAACCACATCACCACCCGCGGCGTGATTCGCCTGGCTGAACTTTGTGCGCAGGTATCAGGGATCGATGCGATCTCTGTACTAACACCGATGTTTATCTCCCAGACCCAGGAGGAGCTGTATCAATATTATAAACACATCGCGGCGAGCACGGATTTTCCCATCGTGATGTACAACAACAAGCCAAAGACCAATGTGACGATCGAACCGGATACTGTGGCTAGGCTTGCGGAAATACCGAATATTGTTGGAGTTAAGGATTCAACCGGTGACTTTACCAATGCTTGTGAGTATATCCGTCTAACCCGTGGCAATGCAAACTTTAGAGTACTGCTGGGGCGTGATACGCTGATCTTTGCCGGTCTCTGTCAGGGGGCAGCCGGTGCCATCGCCTCCTGTGCCAACGTCGCCCCCCGCCTGGTCGCGGATATTTACGACAAATTCATGGCGGACGATCTAGAAGGAGCCCGTAAAGCCCAGTTCAGCTTAAATCCCCTTCGCATTGCCTGCAATATGGGTACGTTCCCGGCGGTCATTAAGGAAGGCCTCGTTCAGCAGGGCTTTTCCGTTGGGAAATGTTTGGATCCCATTGTGCAGCTGTCAGAGGAGCAGAAACAAAAGCTCAATGCCATTTTAAAAAGTATGAAGCTCATTATCTAGTGGAGAATATCAAAACATGCCGACTGGAGTAGCTCTTCTCCGAGGGGCCGCACATCCGTTGTTGCTAGATTTGAAAGGATAAAAACCCCTTTGTGCTCATGGTCAACAAAACCAAGATAGCTGTTAAAGCCACCCGTTTGTCCGTTGTGCCAAACAACTTTCTGATTTGGTAAAAGATCATCTTGGATGAGCCAAGCCATTCCGATATCAAGCTGGTCGTTTATTGAATAAAGGGGTTGTTGCGCCAATGTCGCAAAGGGAAGCTGCTGTTGTTCGATTAGGCCGTTCAAAAACTTCAATAAATCTTCTCCTGATGAGCGGATACCACCACAGCTCGCCATGGCATCATGCATATCCCAGTACTGACTCTGCCGCCCAATATTCAGTCGGCCCAACCGCAGAAATGAATGATGTCCGGTGGCTATTTGTTTTCTTGTACTTTCAGTGGTATGTACTAAGGTGCTGTCCATGCCCAGTCGATGGGTAATTAGTTGCTGGATCGAATCTTCATAGGTCTTGCCATTATTGTGGGCAATAATCAGCCCCAGTAAACCGAAGCCATAATTGGAATAGTTAAATACCCGGCCGTGCTCCGTCACTTTTTGTAATTTCTCGAAATAATTCACCATTACTTGCTCGGAAATAGTTTTGTAGGGATTCCCCCTGGTAATGCCCAAAGTCAATAGGCTGATCTGCATTGGTAAAGTCAACGGGATACTGGGTAGCCCTGAGGTATGAGTTACAAGCATTTCCAGCGTTATGTCCGGATCAAGTAAAACTTCTTGGGGCGTTTGTGTCTCCAGCAATTCGGCCACCGACATTTGTAGCTCCAAGTTGTTTGCTTGTACTGCTTCCGCGAGCATTAAACCGGTAAACACTTTTGTAAGGGAGCCAATTTCGAACAGGGTGTGGGCATCGACCGGGTTACTTCTTTTTAGTAACGGGTAATCCTTAAAGCCATAACCATATAATACGGTATCATGATGATCGATGATCCCAACTACCATGCCTGGAATGTTTTTGTCTTTGACAAAGGCCTCAATGATCTTTGTATAGGGCAACTCACGCTTATCATCGCCAATCAGCATTGAGACTTGGGGTTTTTCCTGCCAGCCCAGGCTAAACCGTAGAGATACGATGATGAAGACGGCCAACAATAGTTGGGCAAAGCCAGTTATTCTGGTGCCCAATATCTGGCGGCGTGTGGGCGCTGGGGAAAGCTCCTGTTTCTTTTTTTGTCTTTTTCTTTTTATCCGGTCTGCCGGACGCCAAATATTTTTTATACCAGCGCTGATCAGTGAAATTGGCCATACAGCAATCAAGAGATCAAGCACAACGTAACGCATTTTATGTTTCGCGATTGAGTTTCGCCAATATTTTTGCCAGCATCGCTTCGTCCACTTTTCCCTGGCTAAAGCTGAGTAAAGCCCGTAAGGGCATGTATTCAATCTGTTTCATAATCCTTGCGGGGTCCACGTTTCCGGCGATTTGCGGGATCAGGTCGGCAATTAAGGCGGCACCCACCGGATCGGCAAGTAGATCCTGAAATATTGAATTACGGTTGAACTTTTTTTCCATGGTCTGCTTTGAATTAACTCTAATGGTTTCAATGAGGCGGATCTCCTGGGCGGAGCTTCCCACCATAATTACAAATTCGCCGCTTTCGACCCACCAGTCTTTGCTTTCAACGCTAAAATAAGCAAAAGCCCTTTTATCCAGCGTAAATGTTACTGCTTGCTCCTCGCCGGGTGCCAGCGCCACCTTGGCGAAGGCCTTTAGCTCTTTTTCCGGACGGATCACACTACTTTTCTGATCCTTGATGTATATTTGAATAATTTCCTTTCCGGCCCGTGACCCGGTGTTTTTGACTCGGACGGTCACCGTGACAGTCTGATCAGCGGAGATCTCCTTGTGCTCGACGGTCATTCCGGTATAGGCGTAGGTTGTATAGGAGAGCCCGTAGCCAAAGGGAAACAATGGTTTAATCTTTTTGGTATCATAATAACGGTAACCGACAAATAATCCTTCCCTGTAGTCCACCCGATCACCCTCGCCCGGAAAGTTTAGATAAGAGGGGTTATGGGCTAATTCTTGTGGGAAGGTCTCCGCCAGTTTTCCGCAAGGATTGGCCGCGCCAAAGAGTAGATCGGCGATGGCACCTCCCGCGGCTTGCCCTCCTAAATAACTCGCGAGCACGCCTTTGACCTTTCCCAGCCAAGGCATTTCCACCGGTGAACCGTTACTGAGCACTACCACCACATTAGGTTGGACTTCCGTTACTGCTTCAATTAATGCCCGTTGGCCGTCGGGGATCCGCAGATGTGACCGGTCTTCCCCTTCCGTCTCCGGCGTCGAACCAACAAAGACCACCGCGACCTGAGCTTGCGCCGCCACCCTTTGGGCTGCGGTCAGCAAGTCTTCAGCACGCTCATCCTGATCAAGGCAGTACCCAGCAGCATATAAGAGTTTAGTCTGATTTCCGGCGGCCTTTTCCAGCTCGGTATAGGGCTGATCGACCTTTGTCGGGTTGACACGGGAACTGCCTCCGCCCTGGAACTGAGGGTTTTTGGCCAAAGCCCCAAGCACGGCAATGGTCTCTCCGCTTTTTAGGGGGAGGATTTGGTCGTCATTTTTCAGTAAAACCATACATTCACGGCCTGCCTCCCGAGCTAAGCGGTGATGGGCCTGCTGGTCGAAAGTAGCCCCTTCTTTGCGGTGCTCTACTGCTTTATAGATCACCCGCAGAATCCTTTCAACTGCTTGATCCAAAACACCCTCCGCCAGTTCCCCCTTTTTGACCGCTTCCACCAATTTATGGTCATTGATTCCCGAACTTGATGGCATTTCCAATTCTAATCCGGCAGTAAGCCCCTTTACCCGGTCATTAACGGCACCCCAGTCGGAGACGACAAAGCCTTCATGGCCCCATTCCTTTTTCAGCAGATCAGTTAATAAAGGAGTGTGTTCCGCGCAGTATTCTCCGTTTAACTTATTGTAGGCACACATCACTGTCCACGGTTGGGCCTTTTTTACAACCTGTTCAAAAGCGGCTAGATAAATTTCCCTTAGGGTTCGTTCATCAACCTGAGCGTCTACGGACATCCGGCGGTGTTCCTGATTGTTGGCGGCAAAATGTTTGAGCGAAGTGCCCACTCCTTCCTCCTGAACCGCCCGGACATAGCTGGTGGCCAATTCCGCCGTCAGGTAAGGATCCTCCGCATAGTATTCAAAGTTCCGTCCGCACAAGGGAGAGCGCTTAATATTAACGCCGGGCCCAAGCAGAATCGAGATTCCTTCCGCTTGGCATTCTTTTCCTAGGGCTGCCCCGATCTTCGCCACCAGCTCTCGATCCCAGGAACAGGCTAAAGTGGCGGCAGTGGGAAAACAAGTGGCCGGTCGACTATGATCGTTACCTAAATGGTCCTCTTCTTCAGATTGTTTGCGTAACCCATGGGGTCCATCGGCCATCATAATGGACGGGATGCCCAGTCGCGTGATGGCTTTGGTATGCCAAGCGCCCTTCCCCGAACATAATCCCGCTTTCTCCTCCAAGGTCATTTTGGCGATTAACTCTTTAATTTCCTTGGACAACATTCTTCCCTCCCAGTTG
>DOID01000159.1:6579-10897 GCA_003511465.1 Bacillota bacterium
AGTTGATAATGGTACTAATTCAAAGCGAATTTTGCTTGAGAAAGTCAATGAGCTCATCTACATAGGCAAAGGCCAACCCGGTCACGGTGTCGGCGGCACCATAGTAGATGGCCAGCCGTCCGGTTGCCGCATCACACAAAGCCGCACAGGGAAAGACCACATTCGGAACGTCGCCGACGCATTCGTAATCCCGCTGGGGGGAGAGGAGGTACGGCGCTGTTCGGTATCTTACCTTCCAAGGCTGGTCTAGATCGAGTAAAGCGGCACCCATGCTATAGACAAAACCGTTACATGAAGTCAAGACACCGTGGTAGATCAGGAGCCATCCTTCTGTGGTTTCAATCGGGACCGGACCCGCGCCAATTTTGGTTGATTGCCACCCGTCCGTAGGTCGCATCGCCAGACGATGCCGACCCCAGTGGGTTAGATCCGGACTCTCGCTATAAAAGATGTCGCCAAAGGGGGTGTGCCCATTGTCGCTAGGCCGACTGAGCATGGCGTATTTTCCATTGAGCTTGCGGGGGAAGAGCACACCGTTGCGATTAAAAGGTAAAAAGGCATTCTCCAGTTGGAAGAATTCTTCGAAATCATCTGTATAAGCCAGACCAATGGTGGGATAACCTTCATAGCCATTACACCAAGTTATGTAGTATCGATCTTCGATCCGGCAGATACGAGGATCATAGCGGCCATAGTTATAGGTGGAGATCTCGGGAGCGCCACCCTGGAAAAGGATGGGCTCTGGAGAGATCCGCCAGTTTAACCCATCATTGCTTTCTGAGCGGTGAATCTGCATGTGCCGACGTTGATCGTCACAACGGAAAACCCCAATAAATTTGGTGCCAAAAGGGATCACCGCACTGTTAAAAATACTATTGGCAGTAGGGATTAAATCCCTGGGAATCACCGGATTTTTCGAATAACGCCAGACCGGGGCCGAACAACCGGACGGCCGATTCTCCCAAGGAATATTTGGTAAATCATCACCAATAATAGTTCTCTTTATCGACATCATTTTTCCCCTTTCGATCTTTAACTAAACCGGTATACCCATAATATTACGGTTTTGTTGCTCTGTCAAGCTTTGGCTGGTAGACTTATCCAGCTTTGCTTTAATCACGTGGCCATATAGGGCGCAAAAAGCTTATATAAGGCAGCAGGTGAGAGCAACGAGACTGTCGACGAAATCTTGAAACAAATGTTGGGATTTGGTATAATTCATTAAACCTAAGAAACCGGTATAACAAGGCCTGTTCAAGAAGGCTTTGTGCGTGAAAAGAAGATCAGAATCTATTGAGGTGATAATGATGAGCATCACGATTCAAGATATTGCTGAACTTGCTAAGGTCTCAAAGGGGACAGTTTCCAGGGTGCTCAATGGTGGTCCTGGTGTCGGCGTCGAGACGCGAAAACGGATTTTGAAACTCATCGATGAACTGGATTACCAGCCAAACGCTTCGGCGCAGGGATTAGCCGCAAAACGGTCCAACAACATTGGTGTGATTATTCCCCATACCGGGGGTTACTCGATGTCCACCACTTACTGGCCAACCCTGTTGACGGCGATCACGGAGAAAGCGGCTGATCAGGATTATAATGTTCTTCTGTCAACCGCCCGCTCGAAGGAAGATGTGGATTCCGCTTACCGCACGATCCTGAAGGGCAAGCGGATTGACGGGCTAATTGTTGGGGCGGAACAGTTTGGCGAAAAACAGTGGGCGGATCTTTTATTGAAAGATTTCCCCTTTGTAATGGTTGGTAAAAGTATGAGCCTCCCCCATTATTATGTCGATGTTGATAATGTGGGTGGCTCGCGCAGGATGACGGAACACCTGATTGACCTGGGGCATCAGAAGATCACCATGCTTGCCGGGCCGGAAGATTTATTGAGCGTCCGGTCGCGGGTGCGTGGTTTTAAAGAAGCCATGAGCAAAGCACATTTAGATCCGGAGCGGGTCACATATACCACTTATCAGACCGAGGATGCGGAAAAGACTACTTTACAGATTTTGCAGAAAGATCCGCCTACCGCGCTCTTTATTGCCGCCGGAGATCTGGTCCTAGGTGCGTTAGAGGCTGCCCGCAAAAGGAAAACAACTATTCCGGATCAGTTGGCCTTAGTCTCCTTTGACGACCATCCCTTTTACCCCTACCTTTCACCGTCTATTACAGCTGTAAAACAACCCATACATGACCTGGGGCAGGCGGCGGTGGATATGCTTTTTATGCTGATGAATAAGAATACGCCGGAGAAGAAACAGATTCTACCGGTGGAGATCGTCGTGCGGGGTTCTAGCAAGGTAGCCAGGTGAGCGACTACCTAAGAAGAGAATAGGAGGAGTTTCAGTTAAATGACCAGTCAGAGAGAGGGCAACCACGGTATTAATCCGGAGATCTTTCGCGAGTACGATATCCGCGGACTCGCCGATGTGGAGTTAACTCCGGAGTTGGTCTGGCGTCTAGGATTGGCTTGCGGTCGTTATTTTCAAGATAACAATTGTTCGCAGGTATTAGTGGGGCGAGATAATCGGTTGAGTTCCGACCGGATCTTTCGTGACCTCGCCCTTGGTTTGATGGAGGCTGGGTGTACCCTAACGGATCTGGGTGTGGTAACGACCCCGCACTTTTATTTCTCCCGTGTACACTTGGGAATTGACGCCGGGGTGATGATCACCGCAAGTCACAATGGCAAAGAGTTTAATGGCTTTAAGATTGCGCTTGGTCCCGGAACCATTTACGGTCAGGAGATTCAGAAACTTCTCCACTTGTGTCGGGAGCAAACCCGAGAAAGACCTGGTCGTGGCGATCTACCTCCGTTTGCACGGATTGACCCTAGGACCGATTATCTAAACATGATTGCGGACAAAATCCGTCTCGGTCCCAGAAGGTTAAAGGTGGCGATCGATTGTGGGAATGGAACCACCGCCCTTTTTGCTCAGGAACTATTTACCCGTTTGGGTTGCGACTTGCTCCCGCTTTATTGTGAGTCGGATGGTAGTTTTCCCCACCATCATCCTGACCCGGTGGAGCCAGAGAACCTTCGAGCGCTGATCGATTTAGTCCGGAAAGAAAAGGCCGATCTCGGGATCAGTTTTGACGGGGATGGAGATCGCCTTGGCGTAGTGGATGAAAACGGCCAAATTGTCTGGGGCGACCGTTATATGGCCTTGTTTTGGCGGGAGATTCTGGCTAAGCATCCGGGGGCTGACTGTTTAATTGAGGTCAAATGTTCACAAGCCCTAGTTGAAGAGGTGACTAGGCTCGGTGGCAAACCCCAATTCTGCAGAACAGGACACTCATTGGTCAAGGCGAAGATGCGGGAGCTGGGAGCGCTCTTCGCGGGGGAGATGTCTGGCCATATGTTCTTTGCTGACGAGTATTACGGGTTTGACGACGCTTTTTACGCCGCCGGTCGGTTACTGAGGATCCTCTCGCACACCGAAAAAAGCCTTTCTAAGCTCCTGTCTGACCTGCCGGTGTATCCAGCGACCACTGAAACACGCGTTGCCTGTGCGGATGGGGATAAGTTTCGAATTGTCCAAGAGGTGGCAGCGGATTTTCGCCGTAACCATCAGGTGATCGACATTGACGGCGCGCGGGTGTTGTTTCCGGGGGGGTGGGGTCTGATTCGTGCCTCCAATACCCAACCGGCGATCGTTGCGCGGTGTGAGGGCAAGACGGAGGCGGATCTAAAGTTGATCTGTAGCCAGCTTAGGGAAGCGCTGCTACGTTTTTCTGAGGTGTCTCCGTTTGAGTGGGTTTTTGTTGATTAGTGGAGCTTTGGCGTTAGCGACAAACGCATCTTGTGTGGCAAAAGGGGCTGTCCTTTATTTCGGGACACCCCCTTTTTTTACTGAACTTTTCCAGGGGAGATTCTGATTGAGGTTACAAAAATAAAAGGAAATCCTTGACATTGTTACAAAACAGCAATATAATTAGTATACCGGTTTAGTAATTCGGCAGAATATTTTACGCAATACCTTTTAGGATAGAGGTTCCGGCAAATATGAACCGTTCTCCATTTGTGATCCTGTAATAACCTCTTTTAAACTATAAGAGGTTATTGTTCAAGATAGGTTTATCGAGGGAGGTGGTGTAAACAAAGCTCTTGACTAGTACAGGACATTCGGGAATTTGATCAGACGGAACTATTTAATGAAAAGGGGTGTTGCTTAGTGAAACGTTATTCCAAGTTGTGCTTGGCGATCATGCTGGTTTTGGTTTTTAGCTTGGCTTCATTCGCCCAAGAGCTTGATCGGAAAGAAACACTGGTTGTGACTGGGGCAGCATGGGGTCCTCCCTCCAGTTGGAATATTTT
>DOID01000159.1:11155-13397 GCA_003511465.1 Bacillota bacterium
AAAGACGTTGTTTTCACCTATGAATTGGCCAAAGCGAACGAATTGCCTTATTCCCCGATCTGGAAATGGATGGAATCAATCAAAGCAGAAGGTAGTTATACCGTCCGCGTTACCTTCAGTGAACCGCACTACGCGGAGTGGGATCATGAATTGTATCAAAGATATATGGTGCCGGAGCACATTTGGAGCAAGGTACCGAAGAATGAATTAATGACAAGGGCGAATGCCCATCCCGTCGGCACAGGTCCTTACATGTACCATACTGCCGGACAAGACCGCATGGTTTGGGTTAGAAATGAGAAATGGTGGGGTAATGCGGTATTTGGCCAACCGAAGCCCAAATACATCGTGGATCTGGTTAATGTAAGCAACAATATCACCCTGGGGATGTTATTGAAGGGTGAGATCGATTTAAGCAACAACTTTATTCCCGGTGTGGAAAGGGTAAAAACCGTTGCTGACCTGCAAACTTGGTATGAAAAGGAACCTTATATGCTCTCTTGGAATACTGCTAAAGTCTACATGAACACCCTCCGGAAGCCAATGGATGATCCTAATTTCAGAAGGGCGATCGCCTTTGCGGTTAACCAAAACACCATCGTGGAAAGAGTATATGGTGGACTGGTCCAACCGGCAAATCCCACCGGTTTATTTGGTGAAGGTTGGTTAGAGTATCTTGATGACAACGTTGTCGCTGAGTACGGCTTTAGTTATAACCCACAAAAAGCAAAGGAACTCTTGGATGCCGCCGGGTATAAAGATCGTAACGGCGATGGTTGGAGAGAACAACCCAATGGCGATCCGATTAAACTGGAGATTATTGTGCCGAGTGGTTGGACTGACTGGATGGAGGCCATTCGGGCAATCTCCAATGATGTGCAGGCCATTGGCGTTAATTTGGTCCCGGCCTTCCCTGATGCTGCGCTTTATGATAACAACAGATTCAATCGGAATTTTGACATGCTAATCGGAAATCAACAGTCAACTTTGAGTTCAAGCCCGTTTACTTATTGGAATAACGTATTTAATGAGAATATCCATGGCAAGAGCGTAAATTCGGGGAACTGGGGTTGTTACGACAATCCGCAGGTCTTTAGGTGGATTGATGAGTTCAATATGACAAAAGATGAGGCGGAGAAGAAAAAAATCGCCTCGAATATTGAAAAGGCGCTCCTCATTGATATGCCTGTCATTCCGTTATGGCATAATGGTTTATGGGCGCAATACTCCAACATACACTGGACGAACTGGCCGGGTGAGGATAACCCGTATGGGGTACCCGTCACCTGGCGTAACGCCTATCAACTGGGGATGATTGATGTCCTCATCAATCTGGAACCGGTGAAGTAAGGACATAGAGAGGTTTAATCGAAGGGTCCGATCGGCAGTACGCTGATCGGACCTGTGCTAACCGGGCTTTTTACGTTACCATTAACGCAGAAAGCTTTCGTAGAAAGGAGCCTTACAGAAAGATGGGCAGATATCTCAGTAAAAAGGTTCTGGTGTATCTTGTGACCTTTATTATCGCTGTAACCATCAATTTTATTATTCCCCGTATGATGCCGGGCGATCCCGTCCAGATTCTTCTATCGCGTTACTCCGGAATGGAAGGCGGACGGGAGATCATTGAGCGGCAGTTGATCCTCTTATTTAATTTAGATGCGCCTTTAATCGTCCAGTACTTTAACTTTTGGAAATCCATCTTCACCGGTGATTTCGGGATCAGTATTATCCAATTTCCCACCCCGGTCGTGGATATTATCAAAAAAGCCATTCTCTTCGACCTGCTTCTTTTAATTCCCGCTATTGTCCTTGGGTGGATCGTCGGCAATAAACTCGGCGCTTTCTCCGGGGTAAATAAAAAAGCCGATAATGTATTGATGCCGGTTTTTTATTTTTTAACTTCTTCCCCTTATTTTTGGCTGGCGGGCGTGGTGGCGTTTTTTCTCGGAGTGGTCCTTGACATCTTCCCGATCAGCGGCGCTTATAGTCCAACGATGATTCCCGGCTTTAACCTCCCGTTTATTATCGATTACCTAAAGCACTGGATCTTGCCGTTTTTATCCATGTTCCTGGTTGATCTGGGCAGCTGGGCCATTGGGATGCGGAATATGATTATTTACGAAAGAAGCTCCAACTATTCCCGGTATATGGAGGCGTTGGGTGCGTCCGACCGGTTGATTAGAAGTTATGGGTTTAGAAACGGAGTTTTACCGCAAGTAACAGGCTTGGCCCTGCGCTT
>DOID01000159.1:13622-15932 GCA_003511465.1 Bacillota bacterium
ATGACTTTGGTCGCCAATTTTGTGGTTGATCTTGTTTATATGTTCATTGATCCGCGCGTCCGGCTTTCACTAGAGGGGGAGGTGTAGCCCATGGTCTCAAATTTTTGGAAAGAACACGAAAATCTATACTATGCGCTGACTAATAAAAAAGTAATCTTTGGTTTAATTGTCTTTATATTTATTGTGCTGCTGGCGATCTTTGGTCCCATGCTCACCCCGTACGAATATGAGGAATATGCCGGCGACCCCTATCTGGCGCCTTCGAAAGAACACTGGTTTGGAACGACAATCATGGGAAAAGATGTCTTTACTCGAACGGTTTATGGACTCCGTTCCACCTTGGTGGTGGGTTTTCTTGCGGGGACCATTGCTACCCTCATCGGCTGTGTCATCGGCTTTGTGGCCGGATATTACGGGGGAAGTCTCTTTGATGAGTTCTTAATGATGATGACCAATATTTTTGTGGTCATTCCTCAGCTTGCTTTGCTAATTGTGATCTCGGCTGTTTTGGAAGCGCGGGGGATCGTTTTGATGTCTGTAATCGTGGCGGCGACCGCATGGCCTTGGACTGCCCGGGCGGTCAGGGCGCAAACACTCTCTTTGAAGAACCAAGAGTATGTAAACTTATCCAGAATCTCGGGACTGAGTGTCTGGAAGATTTTAAAAGAAGATATTGCGGCCAACATGTTTTCCTATGTTTTCATGGTGTTTATCCTCCAGTTTAACGGAACAATGCTGGCCACCGTACAACTGGAATTCTTGGGGCTCGGACCGACTAAAGGAATTTCCCTGGGTTTGGTCATGCAGGATGCGGTCAATTGGAACGCCATTCAGCTGGGCATGTGGTGGTGGTCGATCATTCCCGGGCTAATCTTGACGCTGATGATTACGGCGCTATATTTCGTTAATACCGGGCTTGATGCAGCGTTTAATCCACGTTTGAGGGAGATGTAGCAGATGAGAGAGAAGATCCTTGAGATTGAAAAGCTAAAGGCCTACTATAAGACCTTGAAGGGTGAGGTAAAGGCGGTTGATGATCTCACCTTTGATCTTAAAAGAGGGGAAATTCTTGGTCTAGCCGGAGAATCAGGTTGCGGTAAAAGCACCCTTGCTAACCTCCTGATCTCCCGTAAGCCCCCGCTGCACTACATTTCCGGCGAGGTTAAGCTGCTCGGGAAAGATATTATCCAAATGTCAAAAGCAGAATTCCAAAAGATGCGGTTAAGGAATATCTCTTTGATTCCCCAGTATGCTCTGGACGCCTTCAGTCCTACCAAAAAAATCGGTGCCTTTCTTGGTGATCTGGTTCAACAACATGGGATCAAGCCGGATCAAAAGTTCTTTGCTAAAGCGAAAGAACGGCTTAAGCTGGTTAATTTGGATCCTGCGGTGTTAGACCACTATGCGATGGAATTATCAGGCGGGATGAAACAGCGGGTAATTCTGGTTATCTCAACGATTCTTGATCCGGAATTTTTAATTGCCGATGAGATCACCTCCGCTTTGGATGTAAGCTCACAGCGGTTTGTGGCAACCATGTTGTCGAATTTGCGGAACGAAGGAATCATTGGCTCGGCGCTGGTGATCACCCATGACCTTTCCATCCTCTATCAGATTGCCGATCACATTATGATTATGTATGCCGGTTGTTTTGTGGAAAGCGGTCCGACTGAGGAAATTATTACACAGCCAAGACATCCGTATACCAAAGCCCTGCTCGCCTCATTGCCGCAGGTTGGTATTGAGTATAAGGATGAGAAACTAGAGGGGATTAAAGGAACTCCGCCTCATTTACTAGAGATTGGCGAGGGGTGCCGATTTAGAGAACGTTGTCGATACCTGCGTCCAGAATGTGAAGCCTCACCAAGGAGAGAACAAGTACAGGATGAACATGAGATCGCTTGTTGGCGATGGAAAGAGTTAGGGAGTGATCAAAATGGATAACACTCAGCAGAATATTATGTCGGTGCGAGGCTTAACGAAGGTCTTTAAGAGTGGCATTTTGCGGCCTAAATACGCGGTAGCCGCTGAAGATGTTTCCTTTGATCTTGAACCTGGAAAAGTCCTTTCGCTAATTGGCGAAAGCGGTAGTGGCAAGACTACCATCGGTAAGCTGATTTTAAAATTACTAAAGCCGACGGCGGGACAGATCATATATAAAGGGCAAGATATTGCGCAAATCAACGAGAAGGAAGCGCTAAAAATGTATTATTCTAAGGTACAAGGGATTTTCCAGGATCCGTTCGCTACCTTCAATCCCTTATACCGTGTTGATCGCATCTTCGAGATGCTCTTTACCGCTCTTGGCTA
>DOID01000159.1:16103-21445 GCA_003511465.1 Bacillota bacterium
AAATTCCCCCATCAGCTCAGTGGGGGGCAGTTACAAAGATTATTGATTGCCAGGGCTTTATTAATGGATGTGGAAATTTTAGTCGCTGATGAATTAATCAGTATGTTAGATGCTTCTACCCGGATTGAAGTTTTGAATTATTTAATTACCTTGTGTAAAACCAAAGGGATGTCGGTGCTCTTTATTACCCATGACTTAAACCTGGGTTACTATATTAGCGACTATACCATGATTATGTACCAGGGGCGACTGGTGGAGAAGGGTGTCACGGAAAAAATTTATAAAAATCCGGTTCATCCCTATACCAAAATGTTATTTGCGGCGGTGCCGGATATCGGCCATAAATGGGATCAAGACGAGGAGTTTCTGCCGGAACAAGTTATAAATAATGTCCAACAGTTTTACAGCCAAAATGAAGGTCGGGGATTTGAGGAAGTGGAAGACGGGCATAGAGTTCTGTTTGGGCTCTGACTTACAACATAATTCAATTATTCTGTTGACAATTAGGAAAACATTGGTTAAAATTATATCATAATCAAAAAATTTTCAGGAGGGAATAAATTGAAAAAAACTTTATTTATTACCTTAATTTTGTCATTGTTATTGATGACAACAGGCATTACTTCTGCTTTGGGTTATAATGTAACCATCCATAACAATCGTGTCCCGGAATTCGCAATAGCATTTAGTGACAATTTAGAAGGCGTCTTAGGAATCAATTATTCGGGGGGAAGTTATAAATATCCTGATGATAAAGGCAGCGGAAGTGTAATGGAATTTGTTTTTGGGGGTCGTTATTATCTTAATAACGTGGGAAAAATATCTCCCTTTGCTTATGCCAATTTTGGTTTTTTAATGTATTTTGGAGACGCGGAAAGTCCATATAATAAATATTATAATTTAGAAGGAGGCCTAGGTTTTGCCTATAATATTGACTCTAATTGGGCAGTGGTAGGGCAAACTGGCTTTTTCAGAAATGTTCAGCAAGAGAAAGATTCAGATATTACTGAAGCTGCATGGTTTGACACTTATTCTACAGGATTAAAGTATAGTTTTTAACCTTACTAACTTTTACAAGTCCCATTATGATTATAGGCAAAGTTTTCTACTTCAATTCAAGTGGTAAAATCTACTTGAACTTCTTCCTTTGGCAGGTGGTGACAGTCTTTGCTCTCTCTCTTAATTTCATTATGGGAAGATGTACCCGAGGCTTGGGTCTGTCCCGTATGTGGATGCCTTTGAGGGGGAATAGGAGATTTACTAATAAGGTCTGTTTTCCTTAAAGCGTAGGTTTAACCTGCGCTTTTTTACTTTTGGGCCTGCCCAGAGGCACGCATAATCTAACCGGTGAAAGGACCGGTAATTTAAAACAAAGGGGATTCACATTAGCGAAGAGTTCCATCTCTCACGATCTTCAACTTCACCTCTACTGCGAACGGAACCGTCGGATAGAGATCTTTCCACTCGGTCCGCTGCCACATGTCTTGATGTTGAATCCGTAATTTATCTCCGAATCCGACAATATCCGAATTAAAACCTTGCAGTTTCTTTATTACATTGACTAATCGCGGCTGTAATACTTGTTCCGCGTCTGATTCCAGTTTTCGAATATAGGTGGGCGTTAACTCTTTCCCGGTATCGGTTATTTCATTGAGAGTACCGGTAATTTCCGTTTTTACCAGAAAAAACGGCGCTCCGTCTGCAGATTTGCTTACGTTAATCTTCGAATCTCCCCGGACATTCCGCAAGGTTAATATGTTATGATCGGGAAGGTCAATCTTAATACCTCCCGCTTGCATCAAACCGGCAAGCAAACCGAAATACTGAGTCTCGGCCATATCAAGTTTACCGGTTAGACGATCGCCGTTAAAGACAGCCAGTCCGGCTGTTACGAACATTTTATTTTTCTGGTCCAGAGAGATTAATGACGCGAACGGATCGGTGGCTTTATGCACCAGCTTTTGTCCAAATTCCCAGAGCGGTACATAATAAGTCCAATCACTTTTGATGACCAATTGCGCGGCTTGGATAAACTGAAGACCGGGCAGGATCTCCTGAGCCGGGGAGAAAGAAAGAATTTCCTTCGCCGTATGGTTGGCAGTAAAAAATAGGATTGCCTGTGGCGGCATCTGCGAATTACGAATGAAGTTTTCAACTATTGCTGTAATCCCTTGGCGCGCCAGCTCTTCGTTAATAACGACGGATTTGGTTTGTTCGATCACCACTTCCTGGTAGGTTTTGGCCTGTAAACCGTTAAGCGCGGCATTTACCGAATTGGCGGAGAAATTTATCATACTGAATTGTTTCCCCGACTCTCCTCCTGTGGTTGCCCCGGGAGGCAGCATTTTATGGGGCAAGGGAATTTGCGCCGATAAGTGAATCATTCCCTCCTTATTACCATCGATACCGATGGTAGAAACAAAAGCACGTTTATCCACCTCCAACAGATCCCAACAACCTGAGGACAGCGTTGATAATAAGAGGAGCCCTATGGTGAAAACAAAGAATTTACTTTTCATTCGGCAATGCTCTCTTTCCCCGGATGACTGAGACGATGTAAACCAGTAAAGGATAGACCGTTACCGGTAAAACCAGCCAACGGCGGTATTCGGTAAAAACCGTACGGGAGATGAAGTCGTCGGGAAATAGTAATACCGCAGTCCCAACGAGCAGCAATAATCCAAGACAAGTCCAACGGTAGTTCAGGAAGGGAAATTGCTGCCGCAAGCCCTTGGCTACCACTGAGAATAAGAAAGCTGCAGCCACAAAGAATAAACTTGTCCAGATCACCAAAAATAAGAGTCCGACCTGCTCAAATACTAAAAATGTAATGTAAATATGTTGAACGGCGATAAACTCAGACCAATTAAATCTCTGGGTCAACTCTGCGCCGAAGACCCCGATTGCCCCGACTATTCCTAAAAAGAAACTCAACAAGGAAATAGTTGCCGCCCACAATACCGGGATAGGCAGCTTTTGCGGTTTAGTATTGAGCGGATAGATTAAGAATACGGTAGTTAAAGGGAAAAAAGCATTGGCGGTCGCCAGACCGCCTTTTAAATATGAAACCGGAGATGCTGAAAAGACCGGCAGTAACAAATCGGGTTTCAAACCCTGCAAAGCAAATATCTGCATTAAAAAGCGGAAGAACAGCATGGGAATGCAGATAAAAGCCGCCAGCCGGAGTACGGGTTTTAAACCGTTGATAATGATGTAACCAATGCCTAATAGAAGTAACACAACCAGCGCCCAGGCTGGCGTCCGATTTAAAAAACAATTGATCAGTACCGTAGTGCTGTCTCTAATCGCCAGAGTAATCCAAGTGAGATAGGAGCCTAAGAAGATTAGATTTCCAACCATACTTAGCGGTTTGCCCAGCGCTGATTTTGATGCGGAAATTATATTCTCTTTGGGAAAGCGGCGTTGGAGGAGAACTGCTAAAAGGACTAAAGGCAAAACCATCAGGCCAAACGAAATAACAATGGTCCAATAACCGCTGGGGCCGCAAAAACTGCTGGCATCGTAAGGTAGATCCAGAAAGTCCAACCCCAATAATGCGACCACTAAAAGGGCAAAAACATTCACCGGAGTAGTCGGCGGGGAAAGCGCCTCCTTATTCATCTTTTTTCCCTCCTTTTTTTGCAGCACGGTACTCATCTACCGGCTGGTAAATCTGCAGACGCCGCCGCATCCATAGGGGACGACGAAATATGGTATCGATCAGTTCTTTCGGAAGAATCGGCGCCCAAGGGGAAAGGAAGGATATGCCGAATGAATCTTGGATGGCGGCATGACCGAGGATGACCAAACCGCCAATCGTCAGACCATAAAGGCCAAAAGCGGCCGCGATCAAGATTAAGGAAAAGCGAAGGATCCGCCAGGAAAGTCCGATTTCGTAATTGGGGCCGGAATACGAAGCGATGGCAGTAATTATTGTCACCACCAAGGTGGCGTTGGACACCATGCCGGCATTCACGGCGGCCAGACCTAAAATAACACCGGAAGCGACTCCCAATGTTTGACTGACAGTGGTTGGCAGTCTTAAGCTCCCTTCCCGGAATAATTCCACGACAAACTCCATAAAGAGCAGTTCCACTACCAAAGGAAAAGCCACACCGATCCGTCCGCCGGAAACCGTCAGCGCCATGCGGATGGGTAATAAACTCGCATTGACGGCGAATAGAGCGACATACACGCTGGGCAGTAAAACGGCGATCACATTACCAATAATACGGAAAGCGCGTAAAAAAACACCGAACCAAAAAGGGAAATAATAATCCTCGGAACTCTGATACAGTTCATTTACGGTTACGGGAACGATGATCCCGTTGGAGCTTCCGTCTACCAGGATGACGATTCTGCCTTCCAGCACGGCTGCTATTAATTTATCCGGACGTTCCGTACTTTGGGTCAAGGGAAAAAGCGACAGGGGATTATCGGAAATATATTGTTCAATATAGCCGCTGTCGACAATACCGTCAATACTAATTTTCCCCAAACGCTCATGCACTTTCTGCACTACCAGGGGGCTGGCCACATCCTGTAAATAGATCGCCGCCACCTTGGTCCGGCTCCGGGCACCGATTTTTATCCCTTCTATTTTTAACTGGCGGTTTTTGATCCGTTCCCGGATTAAGAGAATATTCTGCTTAATATCTTCCAAAAGCGATAGTTTGGGTCCATGGATCGTTCTTTCGATTAAGGGAGCTGTCGGCTCCCGTTTGACGCGCTCGTGGGTGTCGAAGGTATAGATAAAATTACTTCCCGCCAGATGGACCAGGGTATAACCCTCTAAAAGATCATTTACGGCTTCATCTAATGATTCTCGGATCTTCCGCCCTTGTTCGGAGATTACCGGCAGGATATCCTTCCAGGTATAGTTCCTTTTTTCTGCTAGAAGCCGCCCCAACGGTGCCAAGAAGTTGGCTTGGATATCTTTTTTATTAGCGAATGAGGTTAAAAAGGCAATGCTAATCTTTCCGTCGACCGGCGACTCAAATTCCAGATCATAGGGATCATTTAGCGCATCCTCAATTAATCTTCTAAACTCGAGAGATTGACTAGGTATAGGTTCAGTCATGGGGTTCTCCTGTCTAAAAATCAACTTCTATATAATAATTTTGCCTATATTTGTTTTTTTATCCAAACATCTTCTTGAATTTATCCACCATTTGGTTACTTTCGACAAGCATTGAAATGCGGTGGTGCCTTGACAATTGCTCGCCGGGGCATATAATATAAATAGATAACCGAACAAATGTTCGCAAAGAAGGGCAAGACACCATGAAGATTAAGCTTTTTTATCGCGACCAAGGATTGGGGCTGGCTTTACCGGCTGCTCA
>DOID01000169.1:0-4352 GCA_003511465.1 Bacillota bacterium
CAAGTATAGGTGGCAAAAGCGACCAAAAGGTGCCGTGGACATTACTTTGATACCCTTCTTCCGCGACCTCCTGAGCAAAGGCCGGCATAGCGAAGACCACGATTAATAATGTTATACCAATCAACAGCAGGAACAACTTCTTCCGGTTCATAACATACCTCCTTAATTGCATTTTGTTCATAAAAAAACATGAGACGTAGAGCTGCCTCATGATTTTTACATAAACACGATAGCTCTCCACTTTAAAAGTGACAGTCTGTTGCATGTTCTGCAACGGCCCAGCAACGGCACCTTCTGGCAGGTAACCGAAACTTCGGCGGTTATTCTTTTCAGCTGTCATAGGGCCAGACCATAGATGACAGACTACTCGTAATAAACCGCGCCTCTATCGGACTTTATTCATATGATTTTAATAAGTTAAGTATAGACAGGGAAAAAATAAAAGTCAACATTAAAGCGGAAATATGCGCAAAAAAATTCGTATTAACTACCGAAATCCGCGATTACTTAAAATATAGGTTAGATTTTTGGAGATATTGTCGATATATGAAGTAAATAAACAGATCGAATGAACAATAATTCAAGCAAACAATATTATTACATAGTGCAAGGAGGCGTCGCCGATGTTTAAGAAAATTACTTCTTCATTATCAGTTAAGATCATGATTCTATTGAACGCTTTTATCCTCATTCCTGCCTTAATCATTTGTCTTGTTGTGTATAACCAGTTCTCGCAGACCCTCACCAGTGAGATTCAGGAAAAACTACAACGGATCAGTGAGGAAAAACAATCCAAATTCAGTATGCAACTTACCAACCTTGAAGACTTGGCTTATTCTTTGGCCCAGGATAATTACGCAATGGATTTTTTTGCTGGACTACGATCCGGAGAAGACGCGGATCCTGAAAAGCTAAGCCGCATCAGCGCAAACTTAGAAAGAATCTACGCGGAAGGGCACGGAATCTATGAAAACATCGGCTACTACTTTGAAGGGAGAACATTTGTTGATGGAATCGGCGGTAAATCCACCCAAGATATCCTCCGGGAAAATCAGACCATCATCAACCTGATCCGACTGGCGCCCACAACCGGCCGTCCCGTCTTGGTGAATAGAATCAGTTATTATAAAAATTCGCCCCTCGCAAATACCTTTTTTATCGCCATTGAGTTAAACAATATCACAAATAAAATCATTAATAACGGGCAAAATGAAGCGATGAGAACGATGATTTTAGACCAGGACGGTTTGGTCATCGCCTCGGATTATCAAGAGCAGATCATGAGTCAATTTAGCCAGTCGTACCGCAGAATCGTCTAAAGAAATCGAAATGCTGATTAATGAGAGTGCAAACCGGGTTGAGCGCGGTGACAAGGCAGTTCAACGCTCCAGTGAGATATTACAAAGGATTGTCCAGAATACAAAGCAGACAGCCGATGTGGTAATTGAAATTGCCGCGGCAATGAAGGAACAGTCTGGTTCGTCGGAACAGATAAGTTCAGCGATTGAACAACTAAATCAGGTCACCCAGCAAAACGCCGCCCTCGTCGAAGAGATCTCTTCTGCCGGTGAAGATTTGAGTACACGGGCGAGTGAACTTTTCCAGATGTTGCAGGCCTTTAAGGTTAAGAACGCGAACGAAATTTATGACGAATTTCAGTCATACGACCAATAAGTTGAATTTTTCCAGGAAACAGCATATAATCTAAAAAGGAAAATTACATAAGGGACTCAAGGTGCCATTTGCAAAGGCTTAATAGAGAAACAGGTGTAAATCCTGTACGGTCCCGCCACTGTAACAGGGGAGGTTCTTAACGAAATGCCACTGGCTGCCACACCGGTATACGGCTGGGAAGGTGTTAAGAACCGCTGATCCTGAGTCAGGAGAACTGCCTTGAGTCAAACCATCTTTTTCCACGAAAAGATGGGCAAATCCGACTACGGTTGATAGGAGGGGTTTTGATGGTGTTATTTTTGCGTACCTACAATCTGCTCGACGGATTGTAGGTTTTTTCATGGGGTAGTTGATGAACAGAACGATTTTTAGGTTACTTATGACTAAATATCGAGGAGGTTTTCGAGGAAAATGACGATCGGAAAGAAATGCTTATTTATTGTCTTGGCACTGGTAATGACGGCTAACCTGCCGCTCCTTGCAGCTGATGATTTAGCGGATCCGCTTTACGAAGAAGAGTATGTGGTGACTGCTACCCGGATCCCCCAAAGCCCTGAGCAGGCACCGGGAATGACGGAAACAATCAATGGCAAAGAAGTGGAGCAAGGCATTGAGCCGGTCTCTGCGGTGTTGGCGGAGAACGGATTCGCCTTCCCATCTTTCGGAGGACCACATTCAACTGCTTGTTTACAGATGGATGGGGTTAATGACTCCCGGCTTCAATTTCTAGTCAATGGGGTTCCGCTAAGCCCTGACCAGGGAGGAAGTGTTGATTTAAGCTATTTCCCCACCGCTGGCCTGGAGAAAATCGAGATCGTTCATGGTCCGCTCTCCGCTCTTTACGGAGCCAATGCGCTAGGGGGAGTAGTAAATATTATTACGGATCTAACAGGAGAGTCGAAGAATACGCTGTCGTTGGGTGGTGGATCCTTTGACTCTTGGCAGTGCGGTGCCGCGGTCGAACGGAATAAGTGGGGGTTAGCCCTGGGCGGCAATATAACGGATGGTTACCGGCCCCACTCGAAAGCTGAGAGTTCATATGTGTCCGGCCAGTATGACTTCTTCCAACATGATGAGGAACACCTGATCCTGCATGGTAACTTCATGACTAAAGAAGCCCAGCAACCGGGTGACCGTACGGGCTCCGGTCTCGGCAAACAGGAAGACCAACGCCTCATGGTCGATCTGAGCGGAAAGGCCCAGTGGTTGGAGGGGCTTTGGGAGTATAAAGTGTACGCGCAAAATCAGGAACTAAAGTACAATAAAGACAAACATCTTGTCCGTAATTATGGCGTAGATGTTGCCGCTCTGTACGAGCCTGGGAACCATCAGTTGCTGGCTGGGTCCATGTATAAAAGCGATTCCGTTGATAGTACATCAAGTGGCCAGCATTCACTGGATAATATCGGCTTTTATCTTCAAGATTTATGGTATCTTACCGGAGATACCCTACTCTTATCGGGTTTACGCTGGGATTATAATTCCCAGTATGGGTCGCCCCTGTCACCGCGCTTAAGTTTCACGAAGTGTTTTTCGGATGACCTCAAAATCAGTCTAGCGTACGGGGAAGCCTTTCGCGCTCCTACCATCAGTGATCTCTATTGGGAAGACCCATGGTACCATGGCAACCCAGACCTAAAACCAGAACGGAGCGGGCGGTATGATCTGATCGGCGACTGGACAACAGAAAAGGGTTCTTTGACGGTCAATCTCTACCACTCCTTGATCAAGGATGGCATTCAATCCACCGCTGATTGGAGTACAGTAAAGAATATCGGTAGCATCAAGATTACCGGCGTGAACTTAAAGCTGGAAAGGGAATTCACGACTAATTTCAACGGGCGTCTCGGCTACGGCTGGTTAAACAGAATGGAGCTGGACAAGAACACCGGCAAATATAACCCCAACATGCCATACGGCGCCCATCGCCTCAATCTGGCCGTGCGTTATCAGTGGAATAACTTAACATCCGCGCTGGACTGGCAGATCGTTTCCGGTCGTAAGGCACTACCCGGCCGAACGGTTCCCGCCGATTATCAGCTTCTTCAGCTTGATTTGGCCTACCGCTTTAATGAGCTCTTCAACTTAAGCCTCACTGCCAATAACTTACTGGATGAGGAATATGAGATCGAAAACGGTTATCCCATGCCTGGCCGAAGCTTCAGCGCGGGCTTAAGCTATAATTTTTGAGGTGTAATCCGTGTTTAAAAAGTACTTATGCCTGTCCACAGCACTTCATCTCCTAGTACTTTGGGGGGTAGGCCGAAGCCTGCCTCCCTCCCCGACGGGAAAGCAAGAACCCATCGTACTAGAATTTACGCTTGGCCAGCCCCCAATCGGCGGCAACGTGGATCTGGTCGGGGCTAAACAAGAGAGGGAGAAGGCCTTTTCGGAAGTAGGTGCGTCCTCAGTAGAGGAAAAAGCGCCGCCAAAGATCATTACGCCTACAAGAATAAGTGAGCCGCCCCGAACAGAGGCAATAATCGAGAGAGGAGAGGAGAGTCCTGACCCTACTTTCAATACTGCCATCAAGAAGGAAGATCCCCTTCTCTTTCCGGAAAAGGATAGTGTGACTGGCGGGCTACCAAAAAGCGGCAACTTCGATGCCTTAGCAGAGGAAGGGACCTGTACAGCGCCGGGAACAGGAAGTCCATCGAGTGCGGAACAAGCGGAAGGCG
>DOID01000169.1:4578-4943 GCA_003511465.1 Bacillota bacterium
AGCGGGGTTGCCTTACTTGAATCCTCCGGTTACGAGATCCTGGACGAAGAAGCGGCGAAAGCCGTTGGCGCTTGGCTGTATGAACCTGCCACCAATCAGGACGGTAATCCCATCGATTGCCTGATCAAAGTCAAGATCACTTTTGCCCTGCAGAATTAAGTTCTGCTAAAACCACAGAATAGGGGGGTAGTAATGCAATTAATAAAAGAAGGCGGAATCTTTATTTGGCCACTATTTGTGGTCTCGATTATCGGCGCTGCCATCATCGCCGAGCGCTTACATGTGTTTTACAAAGTGACAAAAAAGCCGCTCATCGAGTATGAAGTCCCCACGGAAATCCTTATGCAGTTACGCACACGCCTCAC